>LFCL01000028.1 GCA_001189105.1 Parcubacteria bacterium C7867-002 | reverse complement strand
TCTCCCTCACCTCCCCAAGTGGCACAATCTCAGGTACCGTCACCCTCTCTGCCACTGCCTCTGACAATGTAGGAGTTACCAGTGTCCAATTCCTCCTTGATGGATCACCAATCTCTACACTCACCACTCCTCCATACTCAGGATCATGGAATACCGTAGGTATCACCGACGGCACCCATACCCTCACAGCCATTGCCCGTGATGCAGCAGGGAACAGTCGTACCTCCAATCCTGTCAGTATCACCATCAACAACAACACTGCTCCTGTCCTCTCCTCAATTGGAGCAAAGTCAGTCACCACAGGTACCCCCCTTACCTTCACTGTTGCTGCTACAGACGCACAGAACAATCCTTTGACCTACCTAGCATCCAACCTACCAACTGGTGCAACCTTCACCAACAGAGTCTTCACCTGGACTCCATCATCAGTAGGTACCTACACCACCCGCTTCACCGTCTCAGATGGAACACTCTCTGACTTTGAGGATGTCACCATCACCGTGACTGCACCACTTCCTGTAGCAGAAGACTCAGACGGTGACGGTATTTCCAATGCAAACGACAAGTGTCCTTTGACCCCATTCTCTCTCCGAGCAGAGGTCAACATCTACGGTTGTCCTAAACCAAAGACCACCAAGTTCACCATCGTCCCTGATCCTTCCACCACAGATATCTCTACTAGCCTCTCCTCACTTGAACTCTCCAATGCATATGGAAAGGTCACCTACCAGACTCCTGTTCTCCTCTACCGAGATCAAACAACCTACAAGGACCAGCTTGATATCGATGCTCATATGAACATCACCTCAAACACCATATCTCTCACCTCTGCCTCACTCCCTGAACTCAACAAAGGAGCCATCATCACCCTCTACAACGTCACCCACCGTACTCCTCGTATCATGAAGGACGGAGTACTGTGTACAACCTGCACCTTTGTCTCCTACAGTAACAATACCTACACCTTCAGAGTCACCGGCTTCTCCTCATACACCGTAGAGGAGACACCAAGTACCACTTCCACCCCTAGTGCAGGTGGTGGGGGAGGTGCATCATCCTCATCATCAGTCACTACCTCACAAACGGGTAACTTCACTCCAACCGTTCCTCAAGTCTCCTCATCATATGCAACCTCCACCCCAGCACTCTCACCATATGCAGGACTCTCCCAACTCCTCCGTAACCTCTACCGTGGTATTACTGGTGAAGACGTACGTACCTTACAACGCTTCCTCGTCATCGAAGGACTCCTCACCATCGATATGCCTACCACCTACTTTGGCATCCTGACTGAAACAGCAGTCAAAGCCTTCCAAGCTAAGAACTCTATTGTCTCCTCAGGTGATCCATATACCACAGGGTATGGAAGTGTCGGCCCTAAGACACGAGCTATCATCAATGCCAAGATTGGCAATACAACAGCACCTCAAGCAACTGGCTACTTTGGTTCCTTAACCCTTGCTGCAGTCAAGAAGTTCCAATGTGAGAAACTCTCCGTCTGTAGTGGTACTGCTGAGACGACAGGATGGGGAGTGGTGGGGCCGAGGACGAGGGAGGCGTTACGGTAGTGTCGTTACCCTTGTTTTTCCCCCAGAATGTGATACTCTTTTTCGAGTGTAAGTTTCTCGTCCTTACGCGTGTTAGTAACCTAGCGAACGAGAGTGCCGCACACGCGGAATTTAATTAAATGTCAAAGAGACTTTTCGTAGGGAGTATTGCTTGGGGTACAACCGATGCAGCTTTAAAAGCTCATTTTGAACAAGTTGGTGGAGTCGAATCCGCAAACGTTATCATGGACAAGATGTCCGGACGTTCAAAAGGTTTCGGTTTCGTCGAAATGGCCTCTGATGCAGATGCACTCACTGCCGTTGACAAGCTCAATGGTTCAGAACTCGATGGTCGCAAGATCGTCGTTTCAGAAGCACGCCCAAAGCAGTAATCAGTAATCCGTAACCAATACACAGAAAGGCTCCAGCGATGGAGCTTTTTTGTATTCACGCTCCCTCTGGTTACGGTTTACTGATTAGGTTTTACTTTGTGTTCAATTTCGGTTTACTCATTTTTCCTGATATACTTGTGCACATGAAAAATGAACACGTTGATGACATCAATACACACGTAGAGCGCATTAGTCGCGAATTTCGGGACGGATTTGAATTTCTCAAACAATACCCACGATCAGTTACGATCTTCGGTTCATCTTTGATTCAACCAGATCATCCTGCGTATATAAAAGCCATGGAACTTGGGGGTCGCATTGTAAAGGAGTTGGAGTATGCAGTTATTACCGGTGGAGGCCCTGGTATCATGGAAGCTGCAAATAGGGGAGCCTGTGAAGCCAGTGTAAACCCTCAGTCAAACAAAAAAGGCGCCGTGGGAATATGTAATATCCAAGGTGTTTCAGCTGGCCTGACCATCAGTCTGCCCCATGAGCATAGCGTCAATGGATACTCAGAGCATTCGTTGAAATTTTCCTACTTCTTTTCTCGTAAAGCCATGCTTACGTTTGCTGCAGAGGCATACATCTTTTTTCCTGGTGGATATGGGACATGTGACGAATTATTCAGTGTACTGACGTTGATTCAAACAGGTAAAATCCCTCGTGTACCCGTATTCCTGTATGATGCACGATTCTGGAATCCGCTTCGGGGTTTTCTGGCAACAACTATGGCTCAAGAATATGGCACAATACGCGATATTGATATGGATATTTTCGAGATTACCGACTCACTTGATCATATTGTTGAATCTGTCAAAAAGGCTCCAGTTTCAAAATGGTGGAGAAATCTCAACTAGTTTTCTCGGCGTACAAAAAGCATAAACACAATCCAGGAGAACCCGATGATAAGCGCTGAAATGTAGATGGGCGCAGTAGGAGCAATCTGTGCCGCGAGAAAACCTGCAAGGATCGGAGGGGCAACTTGAGCTAATGCTTGGATACTGGCATTGATACCAAGAATTTCCCCTTGAACCGATTCATCGCTACGACGACTGACGAGACTCGGGAGAACAGCCATACTGATACCGTTTGTCACGGCGAAGCAAGCTCCAACCAAAAGGAGGCCGGTAAGCTTGTCCGGAAAATAATATGCAAATATTGAGATTGCACCGATGATGAGGAAAATACGGAGTAATGTTACCTCGTCTAATTTTCGGGAGAGAATACGCAAGAAGAGGCCTTGAGTTAAAATCATCCACACACCGACATACGCAATATAGTATCCGATATGTGTCTGGTTGAGATGGAATTCATTGAGGAGGAATACGGTAAAAAAGGTGGCAAAAAGGGTGATACCGGAATGAAAAAGGAATGTGGTTGCAAAAATTCCGCGCAATCGTTTCATTCCATATGCCCGAATGATATGTAGGATGGCGCTAAACCAGGTAACAGTAAATGTACGAGAAGGGGTATGAGTTTCGGGCATGAGCACCTGAATGAGAAGTGCGGCTATGAAAGAGAGGATGGCTGCAGCCCAAAACGGTGTTGAGGAAGTGAACCACGATACGAGTGTTGGATCTGAAAGCAGGCCTCCAATTACCGGACCTAAAATAAAACCAATGCCGTAGGCAGCTCCTACGAGTCCAAATCGAGCCGCTCGTTGAGCAGGAGGAGTAATGTCGGCAATGGCTGCTTGGGCGACGGATATGTTTCCACCTCCAATTCCTCCGATGATGCGGGCGGCGAACAAGAGGAAGAGGTTTTGGGTGATGACACCGACGGAAAGGAGGCAGAATGAAAAGCCGGTAATTGAAAGTGTCAGTGCTAACACTTTTTTGCGACCGTAGTAGTCAGAACATTCACCAACGATAGGGGTAGAAAAGAATTGCATCAATGGCCAGGCTGCAATCAGGAATCCAAGAAGGATGTAACTGTACTCGGTAGGTATGTATGAAGGTAGAAGATATGAAGGGGAGGTTGGATCTGCCAAGAGGGGCGGTATGACAAGTATGAGGATACCGTTTGAGACGAGGTCAAGGAACACTGCAAAGAGTATGACAGGTAACGCACGGTCAGTTCGTTTTTTCATGGCAAGGATGTGGGTCATATTATATCATGCTATTGTTATCCCATGTTTACATTCACCATTACGGCCAAAGTACCCGGAACCCTTGCCCGAGCAGGGATTATTGAGACTCCGCACGGCAAAATCGAAACGCCGGCCTTTATTCCGGTTGGCACCAAAGCCACGGTTAAATCGTTGACTCCAGAGCAGTTGCGTGACCTGGTTGGAGCTCAGGCAACCCTGGTAAATACCTATCATCTCTATTTACAACCGGGTACCGATATTCTAAAAAAAGCGGGCGGCTTACATAAGATGATGAATTGGTCGGGACCAACTTTTACTGACTCAGGTGGATTTCAAGCTTTTTCATTGGGGGCAGATCACGGTCGTCGAAGTAAGATTGCAGGTGCTCATTCACGTGAACAGGCGGCCGCAGATTTTTCTCGTTCGGCCGACGTTGAAATTTCTCCAAATGCACAGACTCCTTTTGCTCGGGTCGATGACGATGGTGTTGATTTCAAATCTGTCATCGATGGCTCGGCTCATCGCTTTACAACAGAAACTTCGATTGATATCCAACATGCTATTGGTGCTGATATTATTTTTGTATTAGACGAGTGTGCTGCACCTGATGCTGACCATGCTGCACAGAAGAAGGCTATCGAACGTACAGCACTCTGGGCGGCGCGATGTTTAGTTCGTCATCAGGAGCTGAAGGAGGAAAAGAATTCGAGGAAGCTTTCGGAAGCTGCGAAGGCAGCTGAGAACGAGCCGCATCGTCAGCAGACGATGACGGCGTCTTCCGTAGAAGCTTTTCCTCCTTCAGCTCTCTACGGCATCGTACAAGGGGGACGATACGAGGACCTCCGTAAAGAAAGTGCTCGTACGATCGGTGCAATGGATTTTGATGGATTTGGTATCGGAGGAACATTTGAAAAAGGAGACATGGCCACTGCGGTGGGTTGGGTCTGTGCCGAATTGCCCGAACATAAACCTCGTCATCTCCTTGGTATTGGAGAACCAATAGATCTCATTTTAGGAATAGAGAACGGTGCTGATACGTTCGACTGTGTTGCACCAACACGCATAGCTCGTAACGGATCAGTCTATACACGTAATCAGGGACGCCTCAATCTACTCAACGCACAGTTCATCGAGGATTTTTCACCACTTGATCCTACCTGTTCATGTTACACTTGTACAAAATACACCCGCGCATATCTGGCACACTTATTCAGAGCAAAAGAAATGTTGGCAGGAACCCTCGCCTCAATACACAATTTGTATTTCGTAGTGCATCTCGTCAAACAAGCCCGTCAGGCAATTATCGAAGGGAAGTGGGTTGAATTTAAAAACTCCTTTATATCTCCTTAGGTCTGTAGTCTGCAGGGGCAGTCTTGATCCACCATTCAAGTTGATCACGAGTTAAAAGTCCTTCTTGTGCACCGACGAATTGCGCAACTGACATTGGATTGACGGGTGCCCAGAGAAACGCTTCGAGAGGTGTCTTACCGAGCGCAAGTGCCGCGATGAAGGTAGAGGCAAATGCATCACCACAACCGGTACGTTCGATAGCGGGACGAGGATCAGGATACATGGGGATATGATAGTAATGATCGCCGTCGTACATGTAGGCACCGTTTGTATTGTCAGTAATCACAACAATCTTCGGACCGTATTCCGAAAGCTTTTTGAGAAGAACTTTGAGGTCGTGTGAATCGGTCGTGAGGATACGCTGAGCTTCTTCGACATTTACAAAAAAGACATCTGCACGTTTGTAGAGGCGAGCAAGCTTCTCGAGACCAAGTTTCATCTGGAATGTCCCTGGTTGAAATGCCAATTTTACTTCGGGGTGTGCATCGAGATAATCGGCAATCTGCATATGATATGGAAATGTCGTACTCGCGAGAGATGTCAGATATATCCATTTTGGAGGTGTGATCTCGGGGAATTGATACTCGTAGTCAACATGATTGACCAATATGGTGCGGTCGACATCGTACCAGAGTACAAAGTGATAGTTGGTTGGTTTGCCCCGATGAGATTTTACATATGAGGTGATGACTCCGTTACGTTGGAGTTCGGCCAGACATTCTTTGCCATTTTGGTCGGCACCAAGATTTGAAACGAGCGCAGAGCGAATACCGAGACGTGCCCCCGCGACTGCTGCGTTTGCGGCATTACCTACTGCCTTGACGACTTTGACTGATTCGAAAGGGATCTTGTCACCAAATTTCATACAGAGCTCACAATCGTTTGTGTTGACTTTGCAATGTACCTCGGCCTCTTTCAGACGAATAAAAGCATCGGTGACAGTGTCACCAATAGCAAGAAAATCTATTTGTTTTCTAAACATGATATAATTATATCATGAATTCTTTACATGAATATATTTTAGATGCGAAAAAAAGGGGAATAGCGGTTGGTCACTTCAACGTATCAACACTCGATGGTATTTGGGCAGTTGTAGATGCTGCTCATGGACTCAGTGTTCCTGTTATTATTGGTATATCAGAAGGGGAACGCGATTATGTTGGTGTGCGTGAGGCGGTTGCGATTATTCAGAGCATTCGCACCCAACGCAATCAGCCGATTTTTCTGAATGCTGACCATACGTATTCGTATGAGCGTGTTGTTGAAGCTATTGATGCTGGTTTTGATGCGGTTATTTTTGATGGAGCAAAACTTTCTTTGGAAGAAAATATCGCTACAACCAAAAAGTGTGTGGACTATGCACACGCATCGGGACGTACTGTTCTCGTAGAGGCAGAACTTGGTTATATCGGCACTTCTTCAAAGGTTCTCGATGCTATTCCCGAAGGTGCTGCGGTTGGAGAGGCGAATCTTACTACAGCTGCAGATGCACTACAGTTTGTTCAAGGAACCGGAGTGAATCTCTTTGCTCCAGCGGTCGGGAATATTCACGGTGTTGTCCGTGGTGGTGATCCTGCGCTCAATATCGGACGTGTCAAAGAGATTGCAGACGCTGTCGGTATTCCTTTGGTACTTCATGGTGCATCAGGAAACTCCGATGCAGACATTCGTGAGACCATCAAAAATGGTGTTGCTGTTGTACATGTCAATACCGAATTACGCATAGCCTACCGATCTGCCTTGGTCAAATCCTTGTCAGATAGCCCAGACGAGGTCTCGCCCTATAAGTATCTTCGCCCTGCAAAGCTTGCTATGCAGAAAGTAGTTGAGGATAAGTTGAGGGTTTTTAATATGATGTAATGATATACTAATACTACTATGTCTGAAGGAATACAATTTGACGAGGACAAGTTTAATTACAGTGTAAAGCCGCAGCCAAATTTTGCTGGTACCAACGGACAACAGTACTCAGCTTCTTCAAATGCAACTGGATTCGCTGGTTGGCTTATCAAGAAGGGCTGGGTAAAGTCCGAAAGCGCTGCACAAGTTGTTTTGTTCGGAGTAATTTTGGTTAACATTATTATTACTATTGTTATCGTAACGATCTTTTTATGAAAACACACAAGAGTCACGCGAACCCCAAATTACCAAGTTCAGTATATGCAGTGATGGTATCGTCGATCGTTGCTAATGCTTTTGTTACGTACGTTATTCTTTTTTATTTCCTCTAATACCATGAAAATTTCCCAGAAAGGTTTTACATTGATCGAGTTGTTAGTCGTAATTTCTATTATCGGAATGTTGTCGAGTGTTATTATGGTTTCACTTCAGGGTGCTCGTGATAAGGGAATAGTTGGTTCTGGTATTAAATTCGCAACATACAATCAGCGTCTTTTGGGAGTAAATGCTCATGTAAGATATGATTTTGATGATCCAGTTAATATTTACAAGGATGCATCTGGAAATAGTTACAATGCTTCCGTGAGTACCAACGTTGCAACAAGTACCGATACTCCTTCGGGGAGTGGAAGGTCTATGAGTGTCACTGGAAATGCAGCAGTAGCCGCAACGATTACTCGGCCAATTTCAACAAATGATTTCACTCTGAGTGTATGGGTGAAACCTACAAGTCTGAGTGCTGCTGCTACGCCAGTAGTGTCTCCAAGTTTACCTAACACGTATCCGGCACTTAGTCTATCTTCGACTGCTGTCATTTTTGGTTCTAGTGCAACATATAACACCCCTGTTCCTATTGGAAAATGGTCCCAGATAACATATTCATATTCCGCAGCAACAAATCGCATTACAGCCTATATAAACGGAAAACAAGTTGGTAGTTATGCTGTGGCAGCTATTACACTCTCTACTCCGTTAACATTCCTCATGTTCGGTGTGGTTACGCCTTATAATGGTATTGTGGATGATGTTTCATTCTATGGTCAAAAGTTGTTAGCACATGAGATTGAGGATATATATGCACAGGAAGCTGAAGCGCGCGGCATTGCTATCAAATAGAATTGAACAGGTTCCTTGTGGTTACTACTCCATGTCAGTAGATAAAGATTAAGAGAGGTTTATTCTATGAACAAACATACTCGCGGATTTACACTTATAGAACTTATGGTGGTTATATCCATCATTGGTATGTTGTCATCCGTTGTGATTGTAAGTCTGCAAGCGGCGAGAGATAAAGGAAGAGTGGCATCAGGTCTAAAATTCTCGACTTACAACTATCGTGCATTTGGAGCAGATGCTGCTGGGCAGTGGAATTTTAATGAGGCTTCGGGAGGAAACGCATTAGATATTTCAGGAAATAATAGACATTTAACTCAGTCGACTGGAGCGGCATTATCTAGAAATTCTGATACTCCTAATAATGTAGGTGGGCAATCATTACCTATAACAAATGGAGGAAGATACGCTACTGTTAGCATACCTTCAGGTCAGCGACCGTTATTAGGTAATGCCACTCTTTCTGCATGGATTAAAGTAACAGGTAATGGAACAGGTGCTATTGTTGCTGCAAATAATAATACTACTGGGGACACTCCTCTGATTATATACATAACTAATATTGGGGGAGGCGTGTATCTTGTTCACTGTACGACAGATTTACCGGGAAGCCCAGGTAGTACTAGGGATATTGGTTATATTTCTCTTAATAAATGGACTCATTTTGCTTGTGCAATAAATGCGCAATCGGGAGTTTTGAGAGGGTATATGGATGGGGTGGCTGGTGCTAATAATGGTTTCATTCCATCGGCGCCCATGTACGTAGACACAATGTCGGTAGGAGGTGCTTCACAGTCATCACCATTTCCTTTTAATATACCATACACACCAACCTACACAGGATTTATTGATGATGCTGCTGTGTATATGCAAACGTTAACCGCCTCAGAAATTCAACACATCTACGCTCAAGGTGCGGCTCAGCACGGTTTAGCATTAGATGAGTAAAGAGTTTTGACTTAATTATCAATTCCTGTATACTAGTCCTCATGTTGTCATTAACTGTAGAAAAGCGCGATATCAATACAAACGTCGGCCAGATCCGAAAAGGCGGCAAAATGCCAGCTGTTTTCTATGGCCCAACAGAGGCTTCAACAGCCATTTCTATTCCGACCATCGAGTTCAAGAAAGTCTGGAAAAAGGCCGGTGAATCCTCAGTTATTATCCTCCGTGAAGCTTCAGGAACCGAGCACGAAGCCCTTATTCATGAGATCGATGTTCATCCTCTTACGGGCGAACCACGTCATGCAGACTTTTATGTTATCGAAAAGGGTAAGAAGGTAGAAGTCGCCGTTCCCCTTATTTTCAGTGGCGTTTCTTCAGCCGTCAAGGACAAAGCAGGTATCTTGGTCAAAGTTCACCGCGAACTCAAGATCGAAGCTGCTCCACGTGACCTTCCTCATGAACTCACTGTCGATATTTCAAAACTTGTGGAACTTTCAGATGTTATTCATGCAAAAGACATTCCATTACCAAAGGGTGTTGAGCTCAAGGTCAATGCAGACGAAGTTATCGCCTCTATCTCCGAAGCAAAAGAAGAAGCCGAAGAAGCTCCAACCGCTATCGATATGTCAGCGATCGAAGTTGCAGCTAAAGGCAAGGAAGTCAAAGAAGGAGAGGGAGACGCTGCTCCTGCAGCCGAGAAGGGAGAAGACAAGAAGTAATATCCTCATTTCGGATCTCAAAACGTCCCGATGTTCCTCGGGACGTTTTTTGGTATACTAGATAGACATGCAGTTATTTTCTCGTTACATAGCTATTATCGCTCTGTTGCTGCTCAGTACGCCCTTTTTCGTGTCTGCTCAAGAGCTCACTCCTTCACAAAAGGCTGCTCTGGAGCGCGAATTGGCCCAAGTAGAGGCTGAACAGAAACAAGTAGAGATAGAATTAGCTAAAACCCAGGCTCAAACATCATCACTTCAGCGCGATATCAGTCTATTAGATCAGAAGATCAAAGCCGCACAGCTCAATATCCGTGCTAAAAACCTCAAGATAGAATCATTGGGTAAGGATATTAAACAAAAAGAAACACATATTACCAATCTGGAAAAGCGCATTGAAAAAGGGCAGGAAACTCTCGCAGTGATCTTGAGAAAAACAAATGAAACCGGTTCATTAACCATACCAGAAATGCTTTTGGCACAAACGAGTCTTACCAACGCCTTGCAGGATTTGGATGAATTCGAATCTATTCAAAGTGGCCTAAAAAACACCTTCGAACAGATCCGTTCCGACAAAGTAGAGACTGCAGCCGAGAGGGATGTATTAGATAAGCGTCGAACTGTCGAAAGGGATGCTGCGTATGTTATTGAGCAGGAGAAAAAGAACATCGAAGCAGACGAAAAAGAAAAGAAACGATTGTTATCCGTAAGTAAAAGCAGTGAACAGGCATACCAGGCAGACTTGGCTGCCAAGCGTGCTCGAGCGGTACAGATCCGTGCTACGTTGTTCCCATTGCGAGGTTCTGACCCGATTCCGTTTGGAGATGCATATCGATATGCCGTAGCAGCATCTCAGATCACCGGTATTCGCCCAGCATTTGTGTTAGCAGTCATTCAACAGGAGTCCAACCTGGGAGCCAATGTCGGCACGTGTAACCGAAAGACCGATCCTCCGGAGAAGCACTGGTCAAAGATCATGCCCGGTCCCGCAGATCAGGCAGCAGGCCTTTCTCGACGTGATGATCAGTCCGTATTCAAACGCATTGTCGCTGCATTGGGTGTAAGTCCGGAAGGTTTGCCTCTCTCGTGTCCATGGGGAGCTGGATGGGGAGGTGCCATGGGTCCTGCGCAGTTTATTCCAACGACCTGGGCTCTCTTTGAAAAACGTATTTCTTCCGCCCTTGGAAATGTTCACCCTGATCCATGGAATCCGCAGCATGCATTCATTGCTTCAGCTCTGTATCTCTCGGATCTAGGCGCCTCAGCTCAGACATATACGGCAGAACGCAACGCCGCATGTCGTTATTATTCGGGACGCGCGTGTGACGCCAAGGCTCCGGCCAACGCCTTCTACGGCAATGAAGTAGTCATTCGTGCCGATACTATACAGCGTACAATGATCAATCCGTTGCTTGGACTGTAAATAAGTATGAGGTATACCTCATACTCTCCTTATATCGTGAGTATGACAGGAATCACAATCGGTCTCTTTGCTGTGCGTTGAAGGAGGAATTTACCAACTACATCCGTCACGTTGTCTTTGATGAAATCAAGATTAATCGGATTCATGCCATGAGATGATTTCTCGACAGTCTCGCGAATGAGGATACGAACTTCATGGAGCAACTCTTGCGCCTCACGGAGATAGACGAAACCACGGGAGATAATGTCAGGAGACTTACGAAGTTTGCCTGTCTGTGCGTTCATGATACCGAAGATGATAAAGATACCATCTTGAGCAAGCATCTGACGGTCGCGAATCACGACGTCTTGAACGTCTCCAACCGAGAATCCATCCACCAATACCAAGCCAGACGCCACCTTCTCTTTGAGTTTAACGATACGTGTGCCACCATTTTGAATTTCGACGACCGTTCCGTTGTCAGGAATAATTACGTCTTCTTCTCGCAGATTGTTTGCTTCTTTTGCGACGTCACAGTGTGCACGTAACATGTAGTGATATCCGTGGAGAGGCATGAAGAACTTCGGATGAATCTTTTTGTGGATCCATGCAGTTTCATCGCGATTGGCGTGACCAGAAGAGTGGACATCGGCGATCTTATAGTGAAGTATCTTTGCACCCTGACGTGAAAGGTTATCTTTGAGTTTTTGAACCGCACGTTCGTTACCAGGAACGACGGAAGAAGATAAGATGATGGTGTCGCGCGGAGTAATTTTGATCTTCGCATGCGTCTTTTGTGACATTCTGACGAGTGCGGAGAAATCATTTGCCTGGGCTCCGGTCGAAAGGATCACGATCCGATCAGGAGGATAGTTGTCCATATCGTCTACGGAGATAAGAGTTTCTTTCTTTGTCTTCAAGAGGCCAATCTGTTTACAGATTTCAATATTCTGTTTGAGACTGCGACCTTCGACCACGACTCGTTTTCCGTATTTTTCCGAGAATTCAACAATCTTCAACAAGCGTTCCAAAAGGGAGGAGAAGGTGGCAATGATCAAGCGGCCTTGCATATTTTTGATGATCTCTTCGAGGTTCTTATGCACGACTTTTTCAGGAAGGGAAAAGCCAGGGTTTTCTACGTTTGTAGAGTCTGCCATGAGCATCAACACGTTTTCATTTTTGAATGCGCGGTCGTATTCCGCTTCTTCTTCGGGAGTTGCAACACCATCGTCGTGGTCGAGTTTCAAGTCTCCGGTATGAACAATAGAACCATACGGAGTCTGGATGATAATACCCATTGCATCGGGGATAGTGTGGGTTACCGCAAAGAATTTTACTTTGAGTGAACCAACAGTAATAGTCTCGTTTTTCTCAACGACACGGAGATCTATCTTTGGTACATGAGGAAATTCTTCTTGGCGTTTATTAATCAAAATAGAGGTAAGCAGGCGAGTGTAGAGGGGTGGATTGCCAATGCGGGGCATGACATATGGAAGACCGCCGATATGGTCCAAGTGACCGTGGGTAATCAAAACGGCACGAACACGATTCTGACGTTCCTCAAGATACTTTGTATTTGGAAGGATAAAATCGACACCAGGCGTTTCGTCATCTTTGAATTGGAAACCGACATCCACAACGATAATGTCATTGCCGAATTCAATAGCAGTCATGTTTTTTCCGATTTCTTCAACTCCACCGAGAGGAATAATACGGATAGAGTCAGGAGCAAGTGCAGGAAGTACGTCGCCTTCACGTCGGACAAAAGGTTTTGCCGGTGGGCGGCGGATCGAACGGGCCGCGTCAGGACGCACGATGTTCATGCGAGCACCAGCAACGTGGGGAAGAGCGTCAGGACGCTTGAAGGGGGCAGCAGTACGAGCTCCGTGTGCTGGTGCGGTTCCCATGGTCCGCATCTTTGTCGGGCGATGCCATGGACGATGATGTGGACCACTCGTTGGTGGGCGTGCAGGTGTCGTCTGTGGAGGACGAGCTGGAGAGGCGGGATGTGTTGAAGTTGGTTGTTGTGGTTGTTTATTTTCGTTCATGGTAGTTAATTAATTAATATTAAAATAATATGGATACAATTACTTTCGTACGAACCATTTCCATACTTTTTCCGTAACGATGTACCAGGACTCGATTGAATTCCAACGATCAGACGGGGTGGTCATATTACCGAGTTGTATATGTTGGATATGTTGTGGTACTGCATAAATAAAATCGGGTGAATAGATGAAGATTGCGGGTATATCGGCCCGAATGAGTTTGTCGAACTCAACATATTTCTTTGCTCGAGCCGCATCGTCGGTGGTCACCCGGATATCCTCGAGCAAGCTGTCTGCCTTGCTATTTGTATACATCGAAACGTTTAATCCGGGTGCGTTGCGTTGTGAAGAGTGCCAAAATGCATACAAGTCGCGGTCTTTGCCGATTTGTTCACCAAACAAGAGTGCGTCGTATTTGCGGGTACGGATGATATTTTGATAGAGATCATTTGATTCAAAAACCTTGATGTCGATATTTACACCGAGTTGGACCCAGTAATTTTTGAGAATGTCAGCAGTCTTTTTGAGGTCAGGAGTATCAGCGGTAAACAAGGTAAATACCATTTCCTGATGGGAGGTCTTTGTCTTTTTTTCGTATATACCGGCAGCGTTTTTCTTCCAGCCATTTTTCTCTAGAAGTTCCATTGCTTCGATGATGTGAGTTGAACTAGTCGCCAGAGATTGGGTGCCTGTTATCTGAGTTGGAGTTTCTGTAGGTAATGGGCCAGTGATCGGAGTCCCGTATCCAAAGAGAACGGAATTGATAATAGCATTGCGATCTACAGCCATTTCCAGTGCTTGTCGAACCACTTTGTCTGCAAGAAGGGTATTATGATTTTGATTGAAGAAGACACCAAAAATACGAGGGAGGGATTCTGAAGTTATTTTGTAACTTTCGTGTGGTCCAGGTTTGAGTTGAGCTGCGGCAGCTGCGGAAATAGCGGGTACGCTGTCTATACTTCCGTTTGAAAGAGCTGCTACGGCTTTGGCTTCATCAGAGAAGAAGCTAAAGATGATGGAAGTGATATAAGGAACTTTTCCATGATAGCGACTCCAGGTGGTGAGATGGTATTCATAAGGAATAGCCTCAGAATCTTTGAGAACACGGTTTACTTTGTATGGTCCGGCGCCGATTGGTTCGATGTTGTTACTACTGAAAATGAATTCAGTGTCGTTGAGTGCTCCCCAAATATGTTTTGGAATGATACCTACGGTCGTATTGGTAAGGAAAGGGGCGTAAGGTTGTTTGAGGGTAAATACTACTTCGGTCGGAGACTTTGCAGTAACGGTAATACTGGTCCAATCAGGTCGACGCGGACTTTTGAGGTTACCTTCTTGGATTTTTTGGACAGTGAAGACGACATCGTCTGCGGTTACGGATTTACCATCGTGGAAACGAATATCGTCACGAAGCTTGAATATGTATTCGAGCCCATTGTCTGAAACTGTGTATGATGCAGCAAGGTCGGGAACAAGTTTGTCACCAGAGTATTTCATCAGGCCAGCATAGACGAGTGCGGAAATATCCCGGTCAACTTCGGTGATTGCTAGGACAGGGTTAATCGTGCGAGGAAGTCCGATAAGTCCTTCGCGAAGTGTTCCTCCGGTTGCGGGAACTTCGACGAGGAATGTATCGTTGACGCGGGCAAACATCATGAGAGTCGAAACCAGCATGATACTGGCAAAGATACCAAAAAGGACTTTCTCAGTTGCTGAGAACTTGTGAATGTATGCCAATATGAAGGAAGTTCGCTTGAGGCGGAATTCTTTTGGGGATTGTGAGTCAGTCACGAAAGAGAAGGGTGTACGAATAAGACCTATGTCCTATGCGCCGATCCGCGAGTATTACTAGACGAGATTTATAAGTGCAGAAACAGTAAAAAGAATGGCAATAACAATGGTGGTGGCAAAGAGAACCTTTTCAAATCCACGACGTGTGTGAAATGCCGAACTGAAATTATCGCTACCTCCAAAAGCGCCTCCTACCTGAGCCCCCGTTCTTTGAAGAAGAATGGCAGCAACAAGAAGCACGGACAGAATTATCTGGATATAAGGAAGGAGGGACTTCATTGCTTGATACTATAGCATATTGGGAAGAGGATGCAAGCTCTGTTCCCCTTAGGTCTACCCGAGGAATTAGTCCCCAGGGTAGGCCTCGGGTAATAAAAAATCCCCGAAAGCAGTTATGCTTTCGGGGGTGTGAGTACGATGTTAATTACATTGTTTCGTCAGGTGCCGCAGATTTCTCAAAATAAACACTTTGCTTGAGTTCACAAAGATCGAACTTGAGGAATATTGCATGCGCTTTCTTGAATTTGTCTCGTTTTTCTTTTGCCGCCTGGTATTGTTCAGGTTGGTCCTCGTACCGAAGTACAGTTTGAGCTCTATTCCGAAGAATTTCTTCAGCCCTGTCGTATAAGTCGGAAGCTTCCCAGTGAAGCTTGTAATATCCAGCGAATCCATCACGATGGAGTTTCTTGAGGTCAGACGTAAATGGACTGGACCCCAGGTACCAATAGAGTATTCTACTCAGTGTGCCTGCCATACAGATAAAAATGATAGCACCATTTCTTCTGTTTTCTTCTGGCCACTGCATTACAATTACCAAAGCACATAATGAGACGAAGAGTAGGAATACGGTAAAAATTTTCTGACTTATGAATTCTGTTTCGATACACCTATTACCATCCGCATAATCGTTGACTTTTTTGGGTCGATTTAGAAACCAATTAGTCATGAGGTCCTCGTTTATCAATCCATTCTTGCTCAATGTGTAAAGGGCACTTAGGCTCAATCTGGTCTCTTTTTTTGATTCTTGCATAACTATTCTTTTCCTTTCAGGCTCGCGATCTATAATGACGGGGAGTCATTCCCGTATACAGCCTTTCAGGGCGTATACTGTCTACGTTTGATTATGAGATTGTGGAGAGCCTTATGTGTACATATTAGCACATTTACACCATATAGTCAAGTTGCTGCTTTGGTATCCATGACTATAATTACACCCACACGTTTTCTCACGTTTGTGTCGAATTTATAAGCTCTAATTGATATGCATATGAAAGACATTTCAAAAGATATTGCAAAGAAAGTTCGTCCGTTACATGATCGTGTTTTAATAAAAGAGAGCCTTGAAAGTGCCGAGAAAAAGACGTCCTCAGGCATTATTATTCCTATTACCGTTACTGAAGATAAGGGCAGTAAGAGTGGTGAGGTTGTTGCTGTTGGTCCAGGTCGCATTGAAGAAGGTAAGCGCATAGAAGTTGCCGTGAAGGTGGGAGATAAGGTTCTTTTCCAGTGGGGAGACAAGATAAAGGTTGATGGTGATGATTATTATATGGTTCGTGAAAGTGAGATTATCGCAATTATCAAATAACCTTTTTACATTATGGCTAAAATCATTCTCTATAACGAAGATGCACGTAAGGCGCTCAAGCGCGGAGTTGATGTTGTGGCAGATGCAGTGAAGATCACGATCGGTCCACGTGGACGCAATGTAGTGCTCGACAAAGGATACGGTTCTCCAACTATCACCAACGATGGTGTTTCGATTGCCAAAGAGATCACGCTCAAGGATAAATTCGAAAACATGGGCGCAGAGATCATCAAAGAAGTCGCCTCTCGTACCAATGACGGTGCTGGAGATGGTACGACCACGGCAACTATTTTGACTCAGGCGATTATTTCCGAAGGTATGAAGCAGACAACTATGGGCGTCAATGCTATGGGTGTTAAGTCTGGTATCGAAATGGCGGCAAAAGACGTGGTAGCTGCATTGCGTGCCGTTGCTAAACCAATCAAGAGCGATGCGGAGATTGCTCAAGTTGCAACTATTTCCGCAGAATCAGCCGAACTTGGCGCCATAATTGCAGATACGATTAAAAAAGTTGGGAAGGACGGAGTGGTTACCGTAGAGGAGTCTCAAACAACAAGTTTGGAATCAGAAATTGTCGAAGGTACCCAATTCGATAAGGGATATATCTCTGCATACATGATTACCAATACAGAACGCATGGAAGCGGAATTCAAAGACCCCGCGATTCTGTTGACCGATAAAAAGATTTCAACCATCAAGGAAATTTTGCCTTTGTTGGAACAGTTGGCTGCAACAGGGAAAAAAGATTTGGTTATTATCGCAGATGATATCGACGGGGAAGCATTGGCGACATTCGTAGTCAACCGACTCCGTGGTGCATTCAATGTGTTGGGTATCAAGGCTCCTGGCTATGGTGATCGTAAAAAAGAAATACTCCAGGATATTGCGGTAACAATCGGTGCCACGGTGATTTCTGAGGATATAGGACTTACGTTTGAGAATGCAGGTATTACTGCTCTGGGTAAGGCACGCAAGGTTATTTCTACCAAGGATACAACGGTAATTGTTGGTGGTAAGGGTAAAAAAGAAGATATCAGCGAACGCATTCAACAGCTCAAGACGCAACGTGATAATCTCGATTCGAAATACGAAAAGGAAAAGTTTGATGAACGCATCGCCAAGCTTTCCGGTGGAGTTGCGGTTATTCGCGTCGGTGCAGCTACTGAAACCGAGATGAAGTATCTCAAACTCAAAATCGAAGATGCGGTCAATGCCACCAAGGCAGCTATCGAAGAAGGCATTGTTGCAGGAGGGGGTGTTTCCTTGGTCCGTGCAGCTCATGCAGTTGAAAAATCACAACTGACCAAAAAGAACATGACCACCGAGCAAAAACTTGGATATACCATTGTTCTCAAGGCACTCGAAGCCCCATTACGACAAATTGTGATCAATGCAGGAAAAGATGATGGATCGGTAGTGGTTGAGCGCATAAAAAATGGCAAAGGAAATCTCGGTTACGATGCATTGTTGGATATCGATGTGCCAGACATGATCGCGGCCGGTATTGTTGATCCTGTAAAGGTGACTCGTCTCGGTGTTGAGAATGCATGTTCGGCAGCAGCAATTCTTTTGACGACCGAAGTGGCTATCGCAGAAGAACCAAAGGAAGAGAAGACTCAAGGTCATGGAGGTATGCCAGGAGGTGACTTCTAAGCATATCCTTGCTATATTAGCGGTATATTATTAATACTTATCGTATTTATTCATGAGAAATTCAAAACGTATAGGAATACTCGTAGCGATCGTTGTTGTGATTGCTGCAGTCATATGGTTCGGAAGAGATTCAAAATCTTCCTCAGGAAAAGATCGAGATACGTCGAGTGCTCCGCCAGTAAGTGAGACAACAAAGGTTTCGAGTACTCTGTCAGCGTACCAAAACGCAGAGCTCGGTTTTGCAGTCAAATATCCGTCAGCATGGCAGATTGAAGATGCAAACTCGGGTGTTACGTTTGTAATTCCAATCGACAAGACTCAGGTTTCTAGTATTGGTAGTCTCCAGGTTAATATTCAGACAGTGTCAGGTACCTGTGTATTCCCACCGGTTACTACCGTCAAAGACCGTGCCACTATCAAAGTTGGAGATCTTTCGTTCAACACGATCTCTATGACTAACACTGTTCAGGGTCGTGTGTATTTCAACCGCATGTACTCTCTCCAAAAGGCTGAAATCTGCTACATGTTCTCTTTTGCGGCTATTACCTTGAGTCCTTCAAGTAAGCAGCTTACTGGTTCGAACCTCACCCAAGCAGAAAACAATAACAAGGCTATCGTTGATAGTGCTGATGCAGCATTTACCAATATGGTAAAGTCCTTCTCATTTGTCACGGGTCCTCAGGGAATCGATGAGACAAAGGTCAAAGTAGCACCGTAATACACCATACATACCCCATGACATACATCATTTTAGGCGTACTCGCAGCTATTGTTATCTGGGTAATAGTCTCGTATAACAGTCTAGTATCGATGGTTAATAGGGCAAAGGAAGCCTGGGCAGACATTGATGTTCAACTCAAGCGTCGCTACGATCTTATTCCTAACTTGGTGAATACCGTCAAAGGATATGCAACTCACGAATCTCAGGCATTCGAAAAGGTAACTCAGGCTCGCGCTGCCGCTATGGGTGCAGGTACATTGGAAGCAAAAGGTCAGGCCGAAACAACATTGGCGGGAGCACTCAAATCTGTCTTTGCAATCGCCGAAGCGTATCCAGATCTCAAAGCAAATCAAAATTTCTTGGCACTTCAGACCGAACTCTCTGATACAGAAAACAAGATTCAAGCAGCTCGTCGTTTTTACAACACAAACGTGCGTGACCTCAATACGTCCATCGAGGTGTTCCCGGGAAATCTCATCGCAGGTATGTTCAAGTTCGTCAAAATGGAATTCTTCCAGCTTGATACTGAAGCCGCTCGTCAACCAGTAGAAGTGAAGTTTTAATGGCAACTCTCTATACGCAACAAGACACAAATGTGCGCAAAACGTGGTTTCTCATGACCATGTTTTTGTGCATTATCGTTGCTCTCGGATATTTCGTAAGTTATTACTATAATAACCCCTCGATTGTGTATATAGCGGTGGTGGGTGCGATTGGTATGAACATATTCAGTTATTGGTATTCAGACAAAATCGCTCTATCGTTAGCACATGCACATCCGGCAGATCGTGCGGAGTACCCAGAATTGTTCCGTAGTGTAGAAAATCTTTCGATTACGGCAGGACTACCGATGCCTCGCGTCTTTATTATCGTTGATTCTGCTCCGAATGCCTTTGCAACCGGAAGAAATAAAGAACATGCGGCAGTTGCAGTAACTACCGGACTCCTGGCTATGCTTGATAAGAATGAATTAGAAGGAGTAATTGCTCATGAACTTGCTCATATCGGTAATAAGGATATTTTGTTGCAGACAGTTGTGGTTGTGTTGGTCGGATTCGTGGCCATCTTGGCTGATGTGTTTATTCGGAGTTCATGGATGGGAAATAATCGTGAGCGAAGAAGTGGAGAGGGGAATATAGGAGGAGTCTTGGCTATTGTTGGTATTATTTTCGTCATTCTATCACCACTCATCGCCCAATTGATTCAGTTGGCAATTTCGCGTAAGCGAGAATTTTTGGCCGATGCATCGGGAGCATTGTTGACTCGTTATCCTGAAGGTTTGGCTGCTGCTTTGATGAAAATCGGTGGTTACGCTTCGCCTATGGCTCATGCACACAATGCAACTGCCCACCTGTTTATTTCCAGTCCATTTGGAAGCAAGAGCACAAAAGGTCTTTCTAAGATGTTCATGACGCATCCACCGATCGAAGAACGGGTCGCTGCATTACGTGGCTCCTAACTCATCTCGATGTTAAAAAACTTTGTTTATTTTATAGTCGTTACTGGAGTGGCGATACTCTTTGTCTTTATAGTATATGGGTTGTTTGTGCAAGGGTCACACTATTCACTTCGTTCAAGTTACTCATTTATCAACAACGTTTTTCCGGAGACCTCGTTTCGGACGGTGTTCGTAGGGGATATTATGTTGGATCGTGCTGTCGCGCAGTATGCCAAAAAGCTTGGTCCTGAACATATTTTTGCAGGAGTGGAATATGTATTTCGTACTGCAGATGCGGTGATTGGAAATTTGGAGGGATCGCTCTGCCCGGTTCCTCTGTCTTGCGATTTACGTTTGATCCGAGTTTTGCGGAATTACTTAAAAAAGTTGGATTTACCGCATTTAGTTTGGCAAATAATCACAGTCTCGATTTTGGACATGCGGCTGATGCGGAAACGAGGGAATATATCCATGCGGCCGATATGCTGACCTTCGGTTCGGCCTTGAACAGTCGTTCTCTTTCGACCATCCTGCCTATCAAAGGGTCCGCGTTTTGTATGGTAGGGTATCACGATTTGTTCGTACCCGATCCTTCGGCTGTATTGGCGGAAATACAAACTATTCGGCCGAACTGCTCGAAGGTGACTGTCTTTGTCCATTGGGGAGCAGAATATACACACGTACCGAGTGATCGGCAGCGTTCATTGGCACATGCCTTTATCGATGCGGGAGCGGATTTGGTCATCGGTGCACATCCGCATGTGGTCCAACCGGTGGAAATATATAACGGTAAAGTAATTTTCTATTCTCTCGGTAACTTTGTTTTTGATCAGAATTTTTCTTTTGCCACGATGCACGGGCTCATGGTGGGGGTAGATTGGACGCATGACAATACTCGGTTTGAATTGATTCCGGTAAGTATACGACGTGGTCAAGTTACGGTGGCTGATGGTAAAGAAAGAAGCGCGGTATTGGAAACGGTTATTGATAGTTCAGTTGCGGATGATATTGCTACATCGATACGAACGTTAGGGGAGTTTGTTGTTCAAAATAGTGATTGAGAATTATGTGCATGGTAACTTACTTATGGAAAAATTTTAAAAATAAATATTTAAAATTACTTCTCTTTCTTTCCTCGAGCCATCCTATATCTCTTTATAATCTCAGTATGTTCCGGATGAGCATCAATCCAAGCGTCGATATTTGTCCATGCAAATCCATGAAAGCCAAACTGATCGGTATACGTATCTTCTTCGCCTTCAATACTGAATTGGGTGGCAATGTGGGGTGGAGCAAATACAATACCTTCTTTCTCACATAATTCTTTATACCAAAAACACAGAGCAACATCCTCAGGATCTGTACGTTGGATTTTCCCCTCGGCAAAAAGCCTCGCTGAGACCTCTAGGAATTTTTTGCTCCGAATACAAAAACCGCCATTACCGACAATTCGTGTGCCACGAAGTGATTCGGGGAAACCAAACTTTTTAATCGACCAATCATGTACTAACCATGGTGCGCCAATATAATCATAGTCTAAAAAGGAAGTGTTCCAGCGTGCGGGATTCAAAATGAAACCGTCATATTGAACAATTAACACATAGTCGGTCTCGACATACTTGTAGAGTTCTGAAATGCAAAAATCAGAGTATTGTTTGATTGTCCCGATACGAGGGATCTGTACCAGTCGGGGATCACGACTTGGTAGGGAAGTCAGTAGTTTGCTGTGGGCAAAAGAAATACCTTTTTCCGAAAGATCCATTGCATCCGTAAGTCGTTCGACGTTCACGCAATCAATTCCTAGTAAAGTTACATTTTCCAGTGTTACTTTCATTGGCGGAGGGTAAGGGATTCGAACCCTTGGTGAGTTGCCCCACACACGCTTTCCAAGCGTGCGCACTAGACCACTATGCGAACCCTCCGTGTTTGGATAGAGTAACAAAAACAGTACTCAAAAGCTATTTTCCCTACAATTACGTATGTCTGAGTTGTTTTTATGTCATAATGTACTCATTATTACTATATCAATAGAGATATGATAACCATCATTTTAGTATCACTTATAGGAGTTGTGATAAGTATTATTATCGGCACCGTATGGCATTCACCGAAGATGTGGGGAGGGAAGATACATATGGAATATATCGGTTTTAGTAAATTGTCTGCAGCAGAGCAACAACAAAAAATTGCCGAAGCAAAACCTCATATGTGGAAGACATATGTGATGCAAATGGTGCTATCATTTTTCACCTCATTTTTTATTGTATTTGTGCTCAGTAAAAGTATAGAAAATGGCGAAGGTGTGAACATGTTTTATTCATACCTTGCCTTCGTATGGCTTTCATTTACCGTGCCGTTAATCGGAGGTAACGTGCTCTGGGGACCGGTTGAAGGTTCATTGCGTATCAAAAAGTTTCTTGCAGACTCCATCTACCATCTGATTACCTATGGAGTCGTTGCTTGGGTCGCAAGTCTCTTCTTTGTGTAAAACGTATAAAATTAAAGACGCTAATAGTAAAAACCTCTGGAAGAACTATCCAGAGGTTTTATACATACTCTTTGTGTACGGATTACTTCCACACACCTACAATTGCACCACTGATTATAAGACTTGCCAATGTTTGAAATGTGTCGATCAGTACGAGCTTGAGAGGATCTTTTCTCCAGAGTAAATTGGAAACACCAAGGGGAACTACGAAACCAAGCCACATGACCAAGCCAAGCAGTGCGCCATCGGCAGCATCTGAAGCTTGTGAGATCGCGATGATAAACGCCAATACTGCCACTGACAGTATATTTGCTGCAAAATGTGCCAGATATGATTTCCACATCGTCTTTACCTGAGCGTCTTGAATGTCTTTTTCACTTATTTTCATCAAAGCCAGCCAATCCTTACCAAAAAGGAATGGTGAGTACCACAATGCGCCTACAGCAAAGCTTGAAATTGCAGCGATCAGAATTGGCCAAAAGTTAATCGTGTACATATAAGTATGTTTAATCGTTTATGTAATATGCTACGATACTAGCATAGTATGAAGATAATTCTATCTGTTCTTTTGTGTGGCGCGGCACTCTTTGGGTTATTTTTTATCGTCCAAAGACCTTCCACAACCTCTTTTCAGGTTTCTTCTGAACAATCTTACGTTCAAACACCAACTACATCTATTCGTATACTTCGTGCTGATACCGAAGATTCCCGTCGACAAGGTTTGAGTAATCGAACAAGTTTACCAGCCGATACCGGAATGCTTTTTATTTTTCCCAGCGTAGCTATTCAAGGATTTTGGATGAAAGATATGCATTTTCCCCTCGATATTATTTGGATTGATAAGGACAAAAAAGTCATAGGAATAGCCAAAAATGCCACTCCCGAGAGTTATCCAGCAGTTTTTATGTCTCCAGACCCTATACAGTACGTTTTGGAAATACATGCAGGCACATCAGCTGATTTTGGCATTACTACCGGTACTCAACTCGTATTTTAAATAACAAAATAGGGAATTCAGCTCCGGGAAGCCACATATTCTATAATTCAAACCAGAAATGATGGAGCATATCCTTCA
>LFCL01000001.1 GCA_001189105.1 Parcubacteria bacterium C7867-002 | reverse complement strand
GCAAGTAAGGTTCGTTCCGAATGGGTCGTTCGTGCAACCGGTATCGTCAACAAGCGTCCCGAGCGAATGGTTGTTGCGACCGAGCTCAACGGCACGATCGAACTCGAACTCAAAGGTCTCGAAGTTCTCAACGAAGCCACAACTCCTGCTTTTGATATTCGCAGTGATGGTCACGAGATCGGCGAAGAAGTACGTCTGACTCACCGCTATCTCGACCTCCGTCGTCCACGCATGCAGAAAAATATTCGCATCCGTCACAAACTCATTCAGTATGTCCGCGATTTTCTTAGCACCCAACAATTTACCGAAATTGAAACACCTATTCTGACCAAATCAACTCCCGAAGGTGCTCGCGACTATGTTGTCCCTTCTCGTCTCGAACAAGGTCACTTCTATGCCCTCCCTCAGTCTCCACAGCAATATAAACAACTACTCATGACGTCTGGTTTTGAGAAGTATTTCCAAATCGCGCGTTGTTTCCGCGATGAAGACACACGCTCAGACCGTCAGCCAGAGTTCACTCAAATGGACCTGGAAATGAGTTTCGTCGATCGTGATGACGTCATGGCCATCAATGAAAAAATGCTGATCGATATTGTAACCAAGCTTTTCCCTGAAAAGAAACTCCAGCAAGTACCCTTCCCTCGCATCACCTACAAGGAAGCTATCGAAAAGTATGGCAACGACCGTCCTGATATCCGTACCGATAAAAATGATCCTAACCTTTTAGCGTTTTGCTGGGTTATTGATTTTCCTTTCTTCGAAAAAACAGAGGAAGGCGGTTGGACATTCACACACAACCCTTTTTCTGCTGCAACACCAGAACATTCATCATGGCTGATGAATAAAGAAAAGATTGGTGACATCCTCACCACCCAATACGACATCGTGTTAAATGGATTTGAAATTGGTGGTGGCAGTATCCGTAACCATCAACCAGACGCTCTCAAGAAAGTATTTGAGATCATGGGGTATCCAGAAGAACAGATTGAAGCAAACTTTGGTCACATGCTTCGCGCTCTTGGTTCTGGCACACCTCCACACGGCGGCATTGCCTGGGGTCTCGATCGTTTGGTAACACTCCTGCAAAACGAAGTCTCTATTCGTGAAGTCATCGCATTCGCAAAAACAGGTGAAGGAAAAGACTTGATGATGAGTTCACCATCCTCTATTTCAGACAAGCAACTCAAAGAATTGGGTATTGAATTGAAAAAGAAGAAATAATTATTTTCCTTCTTCAGCTTGGAGATCGAGACACACGGAATTCAGACAATACCTCTTTCCTGTTGCTGTTGGTCCATCATCGAATACATGTCCGAGATGTGATCCGCATTTTGCACAGGTAATTTCGGTGCGACTCATGCCATGTGCGGTATCTACTTTATTGATGACTGCACCAGGAAGTGCCTGATCAAAACTCGGCCACCCGGTTCCTGAATCAAATTTCGCATCCGAAGAAAAAAGTGCTGTGCCACATACTTTGCAGGTATACATACCTGTTCGCGTTTCGTGCAATAACTTTCCTGAAAATGGAGCCTCGGTTCCCTTTTGACGAAGGACTGCATACTCTTCAGGTGTTAATTTTTGTTTGATTTCATCTTCATTCATAGGGTTTTTAGTATATCTTGGGTAATTCTTGAGAACTTCTTCAGCAGTTCTTCATACCTACACTTTACCATATTAAGTGTGGCGGCTTTTTGCCGTCCGTGGGCCTGCCGATGGTTCGGGGCTCCCGGCTTACCATCTGGGGTCGCGGGTTCAATCCCTCAATGAGCACATTGACCTACTGGGCGTCAGGTCCACAAAAAATTTACTGAGTCAATCTTGCAAGGTCCCACTGGATGCTATATCATAGGGACTAAGGTGGTAAGCCGGGAATAGTCCGATCCAAAGGGTCCCCGCACACTCAACTCGCTTCGGCGGGTTTTGTGTTTTTAGGCTACCAACTGTGCAAATCTTTTTTGTAATTTCTCTAACTTCGGGGCAATCACCAACTGACAATATGCCTGACTGGAATTATTCTTATAATAATCCTTGTGATACTCCTCAGCTTCATAAAATTCACCCAGCGGTTTCACTTCCGTCACAATCCGATTTTCATATGCTTTAGCGGCGGTCAGTTCGGCAATCAATTCTTCTGCCGCACGTTTTTGATCTTCATTTGTATAGAAAATAACTGAGCGATACTGTGTACCAATATCCGCACCCTGCCGGTTCGTCGTAGTCGGATCGTGGGTATTAAAGAAAACTGCCAGAAGATCAGTAAAAGAAATAACCTGCGGATCGAACGTAATCTTGATACATTCCGCATGACCCGTATCACCATTGGAAATCTGTTCATATGTTGGACGATCCGTCGTACCACCCGTATACCCTGGCATAACCGAGGTCACACCTTTGAGAGACTGAAAGACCGCTTCCGTACACCAGAAGCATCCTCCACCAAAGACAGTTGTTTCGAGAGGTTGGGGCATGGAAGATGAAAATTAGTTTGTTGTCGTACCACGTTGTCCCATCTTTCTTGTAATAGCCACTAACACAGCAAGGATGATTAAGATTATGATGGACCCAGATACTACTTGAACCAAGCTGTCGCCGGGAACAAATGATCCAACCATCATGAATAAAGGAATTACGAGATAGCCAGAGTAGATTGCAAATTCTCCCAGGAATGCACCATTTGAAAATGTGGATGCAAATACTAGTATAGTAAAAATAAGATAAGAAGCTATTAATAAGTAACCTATATTAATTTTTGTTTTAAGCATCTAAATTATATTAACTTTAATTACATGACCAACAAGAGTACATACTCCATTTCAATATCATATCACACACACCTCTCATTCTATCCATAATTTCACCAAAAAAGCACCCTATCAGGATGCTTTTTTGAAATCATGCGAACAATCTCCCTGTGAGATCTATTTTCGCTTCTTTGATTTTGCTTTTGACTTCTTAGCATGTTTGACCGTGAGACGCTTTGTCGTCTTGCGAGATCGTGATGCACGCTTTTTTGAAGATTGTCTTTTTGCCATATGAGTGAGCGAAATTAATTCCAACAATGCTCGACCTCCGTTTATTATACGTTATGTGAGCGTGAATGCGAGAGAAAAAAATAAAAACTGTGCATAACTTTTTTATTTTTTGAAAATGAAAATATATTTCATAAAAATAATTTATAAAATAGCACTATTGACTCCTTTTAATTAAGAGATAGTATGTGAGCCAGAACCTCAACAACCACAATTCAATAACGAAAGAGTTACCTATGGGCTCCATTACAATTGATTACACAGTGAACCCTCGAGAATTTTTTGTCAATATCTTCAAAGGAGAATTTATTCACAAACCAGAATACTCTGGTTCAGTAACCTTTGATGAAGAATCCTTCGTGGTACTTGCCACACCAACTCCAAAAGCCACCAAGGAGAATCCTACACCCTTTGTACCTTCAAGTCAGGTGATGCATTCCTTGAATACGTACGCGGAACAAAACCTCGTGAAGCCTGCTGATGCATACCTCATGGCCACATTTCTTCGTCAACCAGAGTTGATTCCATGGAGCCTGTTTAAAACCAACGAAGGATCGGACCAGCTCCTCTTTTTTCCGGGGGCAAGTACTCTGACCAAACGAAATTGGACAGAAGTTATTCCTGGACACCATGTCAAGATTAATGCTGGCAGAAAAGATGAGAAGATGCACTGGGTTGCCGAGGAGAGAATTCCTCGGATAAGCAACGACAAGACCGCCTACGCACTGGTCAAACGATCGATGGGATACACCTGGCAACAGTTTACCTACGAACGAGATGGGCAAAGTGCTGGTGGGTTTGGCGAAGAATGCTTGTGGGTTTATGTGAAATTATCTTGACCCATTTCTCACAATCGAATGTTGTACTAACGGCATTCGATTTTTCTTTGTCCGCCATAACCTAGAGCGAAGGTGGATTTTCAATTTCCTCTAAGTTCAAACTTATTTTTTTCGAGAGAACGGATGCACTTGGGCAGCAACAAGAATTGCTGCAGCGGCGATCAACACGTTTTTAATAATATATTGTCCTTCCAACGTCGGTATCATGAAACCTGTCCAAGTAGACTCAGGTAACATCACCAGGGGCCCGGTAGTCATAATCAGATGGATAAAGAGTAACGGAATCACGATACGCTCTACTTTTGGTAACAGAAACATGATACCAATAAGACACTCGAAAATCCCAAAATAGAAAAGAAATGTGGCAAAATCAAGAAACGGGATAGTCTCTTCGAACAGCGCCTGAACCAAGGGGCTCGCAGGACTCACATCGAACACTTTCAAAATACCGAACCAGAAAAACACAATAAACAAACCGAGACGCGCCAACGGAACCGAAGCTTGCCTGAAGAAATGAATAATATGGATATCTATAGTGCGAATGTTCATATGCTAAGTATACCTAATATCCCGCGCGAAGATATCAACACTAGGACTCCTTCACAATATTCTTAAATGCGTATTCCAATGTTCCTCCAACCTTCTTACCGGGATTAAAAATACCTTTTGGATCCCAGATCTTTTTGGTTTGTTCCAATAATCCGTATACCTCCTCCCCATACTGCATCTTCACAAACGGCGTGCGGATAATACCGTCATTGTGTTCACCGGTGATAGAACCATTGAACTCGTGTACAAGCGCATACACTTTGACAGATAGATCCTTGATGATGGTGTGTACTTTGTCCTGATGAAAATCCATCAATGGAATAATATGTAAATTACCATCACCGACATGACCAGCTACTGTATACACAAGATCATTCTTATATTCCCCAAGAATAGCGTAGAGTCGTGGTAAAAATTCTGGCAACGTCTGTGGTGGCACCACAAAGTCGTCGATAAAAGGTGCAGTGCGTAGTCCGTGCACATGTTTACGGAGCATATTAAAACTCTCGCGACGGATCGTCCAATATTTATGTTCATCTTGCTCTGTTTTGGTAACGCGTGATTTTTCGTGAAGATCTTTGAGTGACTCACGCGCCTCATTGGCCATGCGCAATGCCTCTTCATCGGTATCAGCAGTAAACTCGGCCATCAAGACAAGCTTCGGAATACCTCCCTCGAGCACAGCCATCATTTCAGGAATAAATTGGAGACCGAGTGTAATGAGATTACCGCCCATTTGTTTCATCAGTTGTGGCAGGAATTTGAAAGCAACTTTGAGTGTCTGATCGTCATATGATTCAAAACTTTCCGGCTTGAACTCGAGGATGCGCGAAGCGGTCTCGCCAAGTTGTGTGAGATCGGTCAGAAATACTACCAGGAGATGAGAATGGATTTTTGGTTTGACCAAGGCAAAATCTATTTCAGTCACCAATCCAAGAGTACCCTGTGAACCGACGATGACTTGGGTCAAGTCAAATATACCCTTCTCTGTATTCCACACATTCCATAAAGAATAGCCACATGAATTTTTGGTGACAATTGGTTTGGCCTTCATGATCACATCGTAATGATTGGAAATGAGATCATACATATCACGATAGACTTTTCCTTCGAATGTCTGGAGCTGTTTCTTTGCGTCTAACTCGCTCATTGAGAG
The DNA here is from genome assembly GCA_001189105.1 of Parcubacteria bacterium C7867-002. GTDB lineage: Bacteria > Patescibacteriota > Minisyncoccia > Phycocordibacterales > PALSA-1337 > C7867-002. Next base: position 16,409 of record LFCL01000001.1, on the reverse strand, counting down.
AGGCTTGATCTCGCATTCATTTCCATCAGCTAACACCACTTTAAGACGACGAACGTAGCGTTCAGTTTTGCCATAGGTCAGAGTTTTTTCTCCTCCAGAATTATTCGCGACCATTCCTCCGACGGTACACAGTTCGCGTGATGCAGGATAGCTCGGCATGATCTGACCACCTTTTTCCATCGTCGCTTTGTCGAAATCGCGATAGTACACACCAGGTTGTGTGACTGCATACCCTTCACCTACTTCTCCAATCTGATTGAAGTACTTTGTAAAATCAACAACAACAGAACTGGTTAGAGGTCCGCCACTCATATCGGTACCTGCGGATCGTGCCGTTAGTGTAATACCTGGATGTTCGCTGGCATACGTCACCAATTTTCCTATATCAGCAGCGTCTTTTGGGGACACTACCACCTCGGGCATAATTTCAAAAATGCTTGCATCATGACTGGCCTTGGTAAGGGTTTCTGAACTCGCATCAACATCGCCCGTAATGAGAGCAGACAGTTCTGTAGTATTAATCATGGAGGAATTATAGCATACACCCTATGTGCTACTGATGCGAAGGTCCTTGTTTTGCCATTGAATGAAAGAACGAATTGATGATACCGAGTACAATCGCAAATAACAGTGCCCACCAAAAACCTGCAACCATAAAACCAGGAACAACAGCGCTAGCAACCATAACGAGTGCAGCATTGATAACTAAGGTAAATAAACCAAGCGTAAGAATATTGATAGGTAATGTGAGAACTATCAGGATAGGCTTAATAAAGGCATTAATAGCACCAAGAATAACTGCCGCAACCAAGGCGGTAATGATTCCACTAATAGCGACGCCGGGTAATATATATGCGGTGATAATAATAGCGATAGCTGATATAAGCCATTGGATGAATATATTCATACGTTTAGTATATCACAGGAAGAAACTAGGTAAGTTTCGTTATATCGCGAGGATAGAAAATAGCCAAAGTCCATTCGAAAACGATCTGGATACGCTTTGACCACGAGGCAAATTTGAAAAGATATACAGTGCGCCATATCCACCAGGCAAATTTGCCTGCCACACCGAGAGAAAATATCTCACCTACCGCAAACCACTGACCAACGGAGACCATGCCTCCTTTGGAATGATAATGAAAACGCTGGAGGTTTCGTTCGGCGATGGATGCCCAGATATTGTAAGCCACGATGCGTGCCTGAGAAACGGCTACCTGAGCCAACATCGGCAATGGTCGTGCCGGCTTGGTCGGATCTACTACAAGCCCAGCTGCTTGACCATCGACATATGCCGCAACATCACCGAGTGCAAAAATATTTTTCTGTTGCAACAAACGGAAATACTCATCGACTGCCAAACGCCCTCCACCTGCAACCGTTGGTAATGATCCTTCAAATTGAGGAATGATTGGTTTGACTCCGGCTGCCCAAATGATCAACGATGCCGGAACGACGGTCCCGTCTGCCAAGACAAGTCCTTGAGTATTCACTGCAGTAACAGAAGCTCCTGATTTCAAATTAATGCCGTTACGCACCAAACGAGCCATGGCTGCTTGGCGTAATTTTGGAGAAAATTGTTCGAGAAGTTCCTTGCCGCTGTGGATCAAGGTTACCGAAGGTTCTTCGGGATGACACCGTTCACGCTCATCAGGACGAGAACCATCGACATCTACCCCTTCGGTGTCATTGTAATACCTTTTTACCATACCACCGATAAACTCGGTGAGTTCTGCAGCAACCTCTACACCTGTCGCACCTCCACCCACTACCACAAACGACAACAACTCTCGACGACGTACAGGATCGGAAATCAAAACAGCCTGCTCGAAAAGATCGATGATCCTGTTTCGGATAAGATACGCGTCCTGTAAATTCTTCAGTGACATCGTATTCACTTCTGCACCGGGAATATTGTAATAGTTTGTTTCTGCGCCCGTAGCAATAACTAAATAGTCATATGAAATAGAACATGTATCAATATGGCTTTTCAACGAGACAGTACGTTGTGATGCGTCAATTTTTTCAACACTTGCTTGGATTATTTTGATGCCAGAATGTGCAAACACTTCACGCAATGGTTCGGCAACGTTTCGGGGACTCAAGCCTCCAGTGGCAACTTCGTGAAGTAACGGAGTAAATAGAAAGTAGTTGGTACGATTGACTACAGTGACATCGATTTTGCCTTTTTTGACCTGGCGAATGAGTTTCTTGGTAAGGTACACACCACCAAAACCGGCTCCAAGTATGACAACGTGAGGTTTCGACATGTGAATATAGTAACACAACTGATAAAGAGCGCGACAGGCACATGTTTTGTAGTTACATATACATATAATGGGTTAACTCCATGTAAAAAGAAATTCCTGATATGTAACTACAAAACATGTGCCTGTCGCGCTCTCAGTACTTACGAATAACACCCTTCACAACCGCACCTATATGGAGATCGTACTCTGGATATATGGGTGAATATTTGTGGTTTGCTGGCTCAAGGTAGACCTTGTCGCCTTCTTTGCGGAAATATTTCATAGTCCATCCACCATCTACTTCGGCAATGACAATATCTCCATCTTTTGCATCGCTTCTACGCACCGCAATGACGAGGTCTCCTTCGTGAATACCTGCTTCGATCATCGAGTCACCTTTGACACGGAGCATATAGGTCGAATCTTTCTCCTTGATGAGATAGTCCTCGATGCTCATAGTGTCGAGAATGTGTTCTTCGGCAGTGGTTGGAATACCTGCTTCGACAAGACCAAGAAGTGGAATCTCCCCGATGAGCCGATGCGGGATCAGGCGACCGCTGGAGTCTTTACTGAGTACACCTTCTTCGATGAGCTTGTGTACGAGTTTGTAGACAGCGTTTTTGGATTTGAATCCGACCAGCTTCATGATCTCTGCATATGCAGGCATGCGCTTGTTGGTCCGATAGAAGGAAAGAATTTTGTCGGTATATGCAGACATATTAGAAACCAAAAGAAGATACGAAGTTCATTGAACGACTGAACCAAGAGTGCCCCGAAGACGAAAGGTGTGCTAACTGATTCATCAACATCTTGTGCCGCTTGGCCTGACGGGCATATGACATACCTTTGATAATGCGGAGATCGATCTCTTGATTGAGTCTCTCGACCTCTGAACGAATGGTGCGAAGTGCTTGGTGTTTACTCATGGTAGTTGCTGTTATTTGTATACCAACAGTATAGGTGAACAATCGTTCACCTGCAACATACTACTGTGGATAAGTACTACCTGAACGTGATTGAACCGACATCGCCTGCCAAATCAAGTATGAATTCGCCACGAGACGTGAAATGAAAACCAGCCACCTCCTGAAGTAAGCTCAGAAATTCCTGCTCTTGGGACCCTTCACAATATTTTTCTGTAGCCACAATATCCTTCAAAGAAAGATCATTTCGAGTTGCGACATATGTCCCCCCGACACTGTTACAGTCAGTGGTGACTGAGAATGTTCCCGTATCAGTGAACGTCATTCCGAACACTCCGGGAGATTTTGGAATAATAGTACGAGAACTTTTTACTGCATTGATCCAAACCCATGGCTTCATATCAATCTTCATAACAGAGATATCAGCCTCACCTTCAAAATTATCGACCACTTCTCCAAACTGCATGATATTGATATCAAACATGAGCTTGAGCGTCTTTCCAACCGACGGTTGCACGGCAAAACTTTCTCCCGGGGCACGATCTGCATAGTTCACACTGATCGTATGGTCACCATGTACCTGTATATTTTGTGGTGCAATACGATCCCCGAGAAAGAGTGCGTGCGAACCGATATATCCATGTTCCGTATCAAGCGCGGCAACAACATAATAAAAGGTGCCGCTTCCCCCTCCAGTACGAGTCATGATGAATACCACATCTTTTCCTCCATCATCATTAAAATCAACAGCGACTTCATTGCCAAAGTATCTTGTTACCACTTTTGATGCGGAACCAGGATCGATCTCTGTCTCTGCAACACCATCAACCAAGGTTACCCGTTCTCCATCGACAATATAGGTTGCATCACTATGTGTTCGCGCTTGCGTATCATCACCCTGTTTTTCATTGTATATATACGCATTAAAAAGATAAAAGGTGCCAATCAAAAGACAGAGTCCAAGAACTACGCGTTGTGTATTATTCATGGAAATAGTATACCTTTTTCAATTGTCTCTGTGTATTTCTTTTACTCTGATTTGTGACATACTTATAGACATGAACCCAACAACCTCAACGGCACCCAAAAAAATACTCCTTATCGAAGACGATGCAACATTACGCGAATCTCTTTTTCACAATCTGACCTCGAAAGGTTTTATAGTCAGCACTGCCAGCGACGGAGAAACAGGGTTACAGAAAATCCTCACCGAACAACCGGGGGCAATTATTATCGATGTTATGCTTCCAAAAAAGAACGGTTTTGCTGTCATCAAAGAATTTCGCGAGAAGCAACCTCAGAGTTCCCTGCAAATCATCGTACTGACCGATCTTGATGATATGCAATATGCCGCAACCGCTCTCGAAGAGAAGGTCTTTTCCTATATCATCAAATCAGATCATAGTCTCGAAGGTCTTGCTACCTTGATCGAAAAACAACTCAATGGAACGGCAAGCGGAGTGTAAACGTACTTCCTTTTTCTCGCTGCGAATCTACTGTAATATCCCCTCCGTGCATACGGGCAATGCGACGGGCAACATACAAACCAAGTCCTGTACCTTCTTTTTCTTCACGGGCCTCATCGGTACGATAATATCCTTCGAATATCTTTTCTATATCAGCAGCGGAAATACCTGGGCCATGATCGCGCACAGAAATCATATGGAAACGGTTCTCTGCAGCGTACCTAATCTCCACATCGGTATGTTCTTTGGTAAATTTGAGCGCATTCGAAATCAGATTCACTAAAATATGCCTGATCTGCTCACTGTCGCACGGCACAACCAAATCAGGACGAACACTCTTATCGATCACCAAACGCACGTTATGCTCTGCTGCAACCAGTTTAAGTGTTTGCAATATATCCTCGATAATTGGATAGAGTACCACCTGCTTGATATGTAATGCTTTTGATTTCAATACTTGCAAGGCTGACATATCGAGCAAATTGTTCACGCGGCTGATTAAATTATTTGAACTTTCCAAAATCAAACCGGTCGTTGAACGCGTGGACTCACTCAATGATTCTGGATGACGTGAAAGGATGTTTTCTGCAGCCCAGCGAATCGCCGTCAGTGGGGCACGAATTTCATGTGATGCAATGGAAATAAATTCTGCTTTTTGGGCCACGTAGCGTTCCTCGCGACGCATCAAATGCTGAATGGTCAAAATAAAGATCAGCAGGATTAACGACAATAAAAACGGCATCGATCCGTAGGCCACAATATCACCCACATATCTTATTCCGGGTACATCCATACCAACCAGAGCCAATACCGCGCCTGACTGGTCTCGAATAGGGACCAATGCTGAAGCCCATACCCCCCACCGATCACGAGCGATCTCGAATCCATCGGGCTGATCGGTGAAAATCGAATACATCAGAGGTGACGCTTCTTCGTATATTTGTCCGGGTGGAGAATAATCTTCGGAGTCAGCGGGTTCAGAGTCAACAAAGAAAAAGATGCTTCCTTCACGCAACCCGTTGAGATAAATGAAGCGTGTATCAGGATTCACCGCACGGATATCCATCAACAACGTTTTGATATTCTGATATGCAGATGTGCCCACATCTTGTTCCGAACCAGTGAGCGCTCGTAAATCCTGCTTATCAATAACCTCAGCAATAGTACTGACCCGTGCAATAAGGTTATCACGATTGACGCGATATGCTTTTGAACCAGCATATATCGTGGCACTTATACCCAGGATACTTATCGCAGCAATAGCGAGCCAATATGTCCAATGTGTACGGCGATCGGAGCGTTGTACCGGAAGTAACATGTCACTAGTATACCAGGTCGTACGGATTGTGAATTATGACTCTGAGGATATTAACAACAACTTCTCTGCCCGACTGAGCCTTTTAATTTCTGCTTCTCGCGCCCGCATGTCCGCAAATGTCTGGAGCGTTTCCGAATATACGAGACTGACCGGACGACGTATCTTGGTATAATGTGCCCCGGTTTTTAAATTGTTATGAGCATACAACCGTTTCTCAAGATCCGTAGTTGATCCAATGTACAGCGTTTTATCGGCACATTCGAGAATATAGACGAAGAACATGAGTTAGTTTGTGCTAAATGATTTTTTAAGAAATTCTACGGATTTAACCAGGAGAGTCTTCTGATTTTCTGGTTTTGATATCCCATGACCCTCATCTTCAAACACCAATTTCTCATAAGGAATATTTTGTTTTTGTAACACATCCTCAACGGCCCGTACGTTTTCCATGGACACATTTGGATCTTTTGCACCCTGAATTATTAATAACTTTCCTTTAATATTCTGAATAAAATGTATAGGTGACGCATGACGATATTTTTCTGGAATCTCTGTCGGTGAACCTCCCATCATTTCTTCACTGTATCCACGACAGTCGGGACGAGTTGTATTGTAATCAACGACCAAGTCTGTCATTCCACAAATGGGGATGGAAGCCATAATATATTCGGTAGAAAAATGAGTAATAGCAAACCAAGAAGAATATCCTCCGTAAGAGGTGCCTGTAATACCTACCTTACCCTTTTCTGCAATTCCATCTTTGATTAATGATTTTATTCCTTCAACAATGTCATCTTGTTCTTTTCCGCCCCAACCTTCTTCTTTTATAGATTCCTGATACGGTAAACCAAAACCGGTACTTCCACGATAGTTAGGATCGAGCACATTAAATCCCTGAGAAACAAAATATTGTATATCCATATCCCATACGTCTTCACTGTGTGCAGTAGGTCCTCCGTGGACGAGTACGACTGTTCCTAGAGCCTTTACAGGAGAACGATATAGCCATCCTTGAATGCGTAACCCGTCGATTGATGACCAGGTATAATTTTCAGCTTTGACCAAATCTTGAGAAGTGTAATTTACTTTTCCAAAAACATCAGTAATGGGCCGGAAAATTGTATGCGTATCATGGACTACCAAATCCATTGGCTGTTTTGAATTATAGTATTTGCTGACCCATGCACCTTGTGGAGTACGAGCAACCGGAATTAATGTCTGCATGGAAGCAAAAGGAGTTTCTTTTAAAGAAGTAATATCGACCAACGAAATCTGATTTTGGGCATTTTTTACTTCCATAATGACCATATCTTCGGATCCGCGAGGGATGTATGCATCTTCGATATTTCTTAAAGGATCGTCCACAATCCAGCGAATTGAATTATTTTTTACATGATACATACCCACCCGTCTGTAGGTTTCTGCTTCCGAAATGAAAACAAGTTCTTCACCGTTCGGATGCCAACTTGCTGATATTTTTACCGTATCACCAAAATTTAAGACTTCTTTATTGTCTGTTCCTTCAATATCCGTAAGCCAAATCTGTTCCCCTTGAGGACTCTTATCATTTTGCTGATATATGATATGGGTACCCTGAGCATTCAATTGGGGCCACAAGAAATTAGCTTTTGTAGGGTAAGATAATTGCTTCTTTTCTCCTGTCTCCAGATCATGTCTGTAGAGAATAGTGGGTTCTATTTCCTTTTTAGTTTTGAAATCATAATTCGCTCCGTAAATCAGATATTTTCGATCAGGAGTAATCTGGCCATTACGAATAAAATAGGAAGGGTGCTCTTCCGTAAGTGGAGCACTAACACCACTCATAATATCTACCTCGTACAAACGGAAACGTTCATCTCCGTCATAGTCATGGTTTACGACAATGGATTTACTATCTGCTACCCAAGAAAGAACAGAAGTATCGTGTTTGAAATCAGTAATTTTCCTGATGGAGTCACTTTTTTCAATCTCAGCAATAAACACATCGGCGTAAGGGCCCATATTTGCCCAAACCCACACAACCCACTTACGATCTGGGCTGACTTGTGCCCCATATAAACGAGGTGTTTTTAATAATGAATCAAGAAAATCTGTATGCATATACTTACGTCCTCAACCGATGCTCATGAGCTTGAAAACACTTTGCGCAGCACAAAATCTTGCGTGAAGGACGCACACTGTCGTCATTACAATACTGTTCCGTCGGAATAGTGCAAAAGAAACACTGACCAATAGTGACTTTATTTTCCGTCGGAACCACATCGGTTGTCATACGGTTATCGAATACAAACAACGTCCCCTTAAAATTCTTACCTGGATGCTCTTTCATATAGGTGTGAATACCATCCTTGAGTTGGTAGACATCGGAAAAGCCTTCACGCTTCAAGAGGCATGTCGCCTTTTCACAGCGTATACCTCCCGTACATACGGTCACCACTTTTTTATCTTTCAAATGGGCAATGTCTGCAATTTTGTTCGGAAGGTCACGGAAGTTCGAAAGTCCTGGATTGACAGTCTTGTCGAATTTGCCGCAGGCAATCTCATAGTCATTACGGAGATCCAAAACTACAAAGTCCTCGTTGTTGGCATACCAGGCATCAAGTTCGGCTGCAGGTAATTCGGTGGCAGTCTCTTGTGCCACATCGAACCTACCTGCACCAAGTGTGACCACTTCATTGCGCACAAGTACCCGTAATTTGGGAAAGGCACTGCCGGTTCCGACACTTTCTTTGATGACAATGCCCGCAAACAACGGATCACTTTCCAAAAACATCTTGTATGCCTCGATTGCGTCGGATGTACCTTCGAACGTCGCATTGATACCCTCTTCTGCCACGATCATCCTCCCTTTCAAACCAAGTTCGAGACATTTGTGTTTGTGATTTTCCGCTACTGATTTTGGATCAGCAATGGGTGTAAAACGGTAGAAAAGTATGACGGTATAGTCCTGTTTCATATACGCCTAGTCTATACCAAAAATCACGAAAAACAAACGTCCTCGAGGCCTACCCTAGGAGATCTTTTTCTTTCTCTTAAAATACTTCAAAGACGCCACCACAATAAAACAAATGATTACCAAAAGGAACCATGAGGTTATTTTCTGTAAACTCACCACGTGCCATTCATGAAGTTGTCCCGGATATTTCCAGGCTCCAAAGTATGTCGCAATATTTTCCGCCACCCAAACAAAGAAACCGATCAAGAGGAAACTCAGGAGCAAGGGCATGCGGTACACTTTTGTTCGAATCGTATAATGGACGTTTGTTTTGAAGTAGACAATCAAGAGTGCAATAAAGAGAAAGTTTCGATAATCGTATATGTAGTGATTGGTAAAAAAGTTAAGGTAGATCACACTGCACAGCGCCACACTGACGACATAGGACGGATGATTTGTCAGTTCGAGCTTGAATACCTTCCACGCATGCGCGATGTAACTTCCAACGGCTGCATACATAAATCCACTGTATAACGGCACGGTCGCAATCTTGAGATATCCTGGTTCTGGATATGACCATGACGCCACACTGGGGTGTGTTTTGAATAATTCCAAACAGAGACCGATGATGTGGAACAAAAAGATCGTCTTAGCTTCGTCTTTTGTTTCCAGTTTAAAGACCACCAACAACACCTGAATGAGTAAGGTAGCTATAAACAAAAAGTCATAACGAAAAAGTCCGAAGGAATAGTAGTTGGAAATAAAAAGGACACCGATAAAAAGCAGCGGAAAGAGGATAGCCCGAATCTGCTTGAGGGTGAAAAAATAGAGTTCGGTTATGTAGAATGGGAGATTCAATTTTTTATCTCTCCGCCACTTCCTTTAACTTCTGGAGCGCCTTTGGCCACATATCTTCGAACTGGGCTTTGTGTTCATCATTGATATCCATATCCACCAATACATCAGTACCCCCATCTTTATCGACAAACGTATAATTCTCAAACGAAGGTGCCCATTTTTTCACCTCCTCACTGGTCGTATCGACGACACCATTGGTAATAATCCCGAGATGTTCGATGGAGACAAATTCGTGCAGACGATTCTCTTTGATGCGACTATACATGCCACCTCCATCAGGATTCCCCTTTTCATCTGGTCCCAGGAATTTTATTTCCGCCCCCTGATCCCAACTGCCTACATAATATGATCCCGGGCAAAATGATGCGGTCCATTCGCGATACGTTGCATCTCCCAACATTGTATTCCACACCTTTTCTCGCGGTGCATTTATATAGATTGAAAAGTGTGATTTTGTCATGGGTATATAGTAAAATTACTTCCAGAACTACAACTACGAACCTTGGGGTATTTGCGTAAAACAGAACTGTTTTTTGCTGGTCGCGTAGGATGAAATTGGAACAATCATCAAATTCTTTTAATACTGATTCTTTGTGCACCAGCTGCTCCGCTCAAAACTTGATACTTTTGAAAAAGGAAGGTGACTTCATTCTCACTTATTACAAAATTTGAAAAGTTTTCAACAGTTGGTTCAAGCTCAATTTTCTCACCATTAGTTTTTTTAGATAACTCACTGCTCACCATCGAAGCAATTTCCCTAAGTGATAACCCCGTCAGGATACTTAAATCATCCATAGAAAATAATTTATTGTTTATTCGATCGTAATTTATTCCAATTGTAGTTTCTAAAGGTCTGCCTTGATTAAAATATTCATCATTTCCAAAACGAGATAATTCTATTTCTAAACTGATTACTGTTGGATCAATATACGGCTGTTCAAAACTGTTATAAAAATGACTTTGACTATCTGAATCACCGTATTTAGCTAGTATCACATGGGCATTAATAAGTTCTTCGACTTTATCATCAAGAATTTTTATTCCAAATTTTGGATAACTAGCTTTTATGATATATGGTTCACCTCTAGGATTAATACCCTTATCATCTATATATTGGACATTAACACTTTCGTTAATTGGCTCACCAAAACTTGTTACATTTACATCAGGTAAACTTCTTCTCATAGACTCACTGTTTACTTTTATGGTGGTGGGGAGAGCAGATGTTATATAATGAGGAATAATTAGACTTAATATATATAAAATAATAAGTAAAAAACAGATAAATATAGTTCGTTTCGGCTTATCAATAAGGTCTTTCCTAAAATCCATTATGCTTTTCTTCAGTTTTTGATATTCCATTTTTTTGCTGCGGGACTTGGACTCGAACCAAGATAAACGCCTCCAGAGGGCGCTGTACTACCATTATACGATCCCGCAAGATATTTCAATATTTTCTAAATCCGATCAAATTGATACATGCTTCCATTTCTTTTTTCCTTGAGAGTTGAACATTTTTTCCCCACACATGAGGATGAAATCCTAACCTCACCAGGAGTTCAAATACGATGGATCGAAGTGATTCGTTCATATTTGTAAAGAATAGCTTATACGTACCAGTAGGTACATGTATGGCCATGGAGCCTTCTGCTTCATACAAACCCCGAAGATACCTTATCATGAATGATTTATTCTTCAAAACCCACGCAGGAGCCTTTGATACCACATTTTTTCGTGCACCCGTAGGAATACCCAATCTTTTACTGATGTTTTTTTGATATAACCGGATTCGCACACAATTGGCAGTCGACATTTTTGAACAGGTAGGTTCTTTACCGAACACATTCTTTATCAATCGACTATATCTGTCTATAAATCCTTTATTATTGGAATTCGAAAGAATATATAAACATTCTGTACGTGGAAATACTTCTATATGACCATCACCTAAAATAACTCCGAGAAGTTCAGCCAGATCCCCGTCTCGCTTAAATGATGGGTATGATGAAACAATCGCTCCTTTATCCTTCATTTTTTGACGCCACTGGGCAAAATTGTCGACCTTCCTTCGTTTCATAGTACGCGAAATCTTCATCACCGAAGGGTGAGTATTTTTAGTATGTCCTTTACTCCAGGATATATGCATAACCAAAATAGTGTATCATATCTCCTACCATTAGATGAAATCTTCTGCTAATCTTGCCAAAACGTCCCAAAAGAGGTATAAAATTGAGAGACAACACAACCCTTAACCACAGGACATTGACATGGTTCAAGACCGCACTCACAGTATCGATCGTCCCGACATTTATTACTCCGAAGAAAGACTCATCGGTATCCTCGAGTCCCACAACGTACCTTGGAAAGAGTGGAAAACCCGAGGATTCAGATCCGTAGCAGACCTTTTGGATCTGCTCAAAAATCACAAAGCGGTGCTCATGGAACCACCTCCACACCTCCACATGGAAGTCCACGTGGCAGTCGTTATTATCCAATGTGCCGTTCCATCTGTCGGCCTCCTCGAATTATGGGAAGACCGACAAGAAATAACAGGAACGACCCGTGTACTTCGTAGAAATGTTCAAGGTATCGGAGAAACGATTCGCAACACGGAGAAATTCCCTTACCAAACAGCACTACGTGGTTTGACCGAGGAACTTGGATTTTCCGATCCAAACCTATTCCGACTATCCTCGACCATCATTCGCAAGGAACAAACAAGCATAGTCCCTTCGAAGAAGTGGCCAGGTTTGTTCGCCACCTACCATCGCTGGATCTTTGGTTGCTTCATCCACCCCAACCTCTACAAACCCCCCGGGTACGTCGAACAAAAGGAGGGTGTTAATATCTTCTTTACCTGGCGACCTGCAGACAACGTCGTCATGAAATGGCCCTTACCATTTTAAAGTGAGGACGACTTCACTTCAGCACACCATCCCGATGGAAATCGGGATGGTGTTTTATTTGAACAAAATTACTCTGCCATTTCCCTGATACCCTTTTCAATACTCTCCTCTGCATCACTCAATGCTTCACGAAACGTTTCTACCAGAGCAGTTTCTTCGGACGTCAGTGCTCGTTTGGCTGAAACTTTTTCAAGTATCTTGACCTGCGTAGACACAATTTTTGATAATTTTTTAAAATCAGCATGTACACGTTCCTCGGTACGCTTAACTTTACCACCGAGTTTCTTTTTGAATTTTCGAACATGATGTATGACATACCATGACCATACGAGAATTGCCCCGAGGGAACCTATGATCAAAACCAAAAAAGTTACATAGTTGAGTATTGGTATACCGATACGTGACAATGCTGGAGAACGTACCTCAATGAAACGCTCCTCTGTTAAGACACTTTTTGCACCACGCTCATCGGTGACTTGCGACGTCATCACGTATGTTCCGCGCACTAGATTTTTTTTCCATACAATCAGGAAACGTCCCGTGACTCCCGACATCGTTGACTGTTCTGTCACATTTCCGTCCTCATCTTTAAGAAACACAGTTACTTTTGCTTTTGAATACGTCGATCCGACAAACTGAAGATTGTCCCCTTCAACCAAAGACTCTGTCACTTCATCAAATTCTGGCACCAATAATCCTGAGACCATGAAGGAACTCGTAGCTATTGCAGCATTACCAGCTCTGTCATATGCAACAACTTTGACCGCACGTTCACCAGGATCCTGATCCGGTAGAGAATAAGGATTACTATCGACTATATCTGTATTCACTCGAACAGAATGAGCTCCTCCCACAGTTACATCATAATAATCAATTCCCGAGAGTTTATCGGTTGTATTAAATAAAATGATTGGTCGAGGATCGTCGGTACTTGCACCATGAGGAAACTTAACAGTGAACGGTTCTGGTGGCCGAGTATCAACTTGCATCTTAAAATGTGTCACCGGACCCCACCCAACATTATCTTGGGCCTGAACATGGAAATACCATACTCCGTCCTGAGTCAAACTAAGCTCTTTTTCGGAAACAGGTGGTGAATAGAGTACAGACGGGACAGTGAAAGGATTCTGATCGAGCTTGGTACGTACCGCCGTTGCTCCTTTTGGTAATTTCCATGAGACATGTGCTTTGGTTGCGCTATACCATGCTGTAGGATTAGGGTGTGTGGAAGAATATACCAATAGCGAATGATTACCCACAGCTTCAGCAGTTGTGACTGGAGGTGTTTGTGTTGCACCAATCGACACCGTTACCGGCGATGCACTATCGAGAATATTTGTCCCCCGTCCATCATTGGCCAATACTGACGAAGAGATGAAGGATAGTACAGCAGGCCCTGCAGATTTTGCCTTGAATAGCACCGAGAGAACCTTCCCACCTGCACCTGAAAAACCGGGATTATAAATTCCTCCTTCAAAATTAATTGTTCCCTCAGCATTTGAATAGGCTGGATTGCCAATCCAAAAATCTACAATGCCTCCCGAGGTATCAACAGAAACAACCTGAAGAAGAGAGGTTGGAAATGAAATTACTCCGGACACTGCATTGAGTGGCTCATCACTGACCGTAGACACACTTACTTGCACCGAAAAGAGCTGCCCAGCCGCATAACTACCTGCAGTACCCGATGGCACAATCGATAACGTCGCAGCATGTGATACTGAAAAACTAAACCCAAAAAACACAACAAGAAAAATACACCACCCAACAACTAACTTATGAAGAGCGTGTGATTTGTATACGAATGCGTGTGAATATGACATAGAGCACAATAAGTATAGCAAGTACCGTAAGTATATACCGTTGCACACTTCCCTGCCACGGTGGATTAGTAGGGTTAATCTTCACGTACCGAGCATTCCCTCTCAAATCAACCGCTTTGACATATACATAGGAAGATCTATCCTGACCAGATAAAAAATGAGGGGCAACCGCTCGAGTCCACGGTAGACGTTCGATCTTTTTTCTGGAACTCACCGTGATATTTCGATGTGATTCGGCAACCTCATAATACGCTACACCAGACATCTTATCCTGAGTTTGAAATGATACTGCAAAACGATCCCCCTGATCCCCCGGAATAGTCACAATCACGGGAACAAAAGACTCAGGTGGTATCGTATCAGGAATCGTATTTGAAAGATTTGTTTTACCCTGCACCACCGAAAGTCTCAGAGGTTCTGAAATGATTTCCTGACTTGAAGCCTGAGAATCATTCTCGTACATCCTCGAGCGAGGATTGATAATAAAATCATACACTCCTTCCTGTTTGGCACGTACGGTCAAGGTCAGTAATTTTCCGCCAATACCCGTAAATCCCCCCGGAATAATTCCCGAAAAAACTAATGTGTGCACATTGGTGACATGTGGCCGTTCTACCCACATGTTTATGACCGAATCACCATCAGAAATCTCGATGACTTCCATAGATTCTGGTATATCAATAACCAAAGTAACTGCATTTACCGGCACATCAGCTTCTATAGTAACTCCTATCAAAAAAGGTTCTTCCAAACCAACAGTCGTCTCCTGCGGATCAAAAGAAATTATCGCTGCAGAGACTTTTACAGTAGGTATCACACATATCGCCATTACAGCGAGCATGACCGATATACCATAAACCAAACCAGCGACATTCTGCTGATCTAACCTTGTAATACATGTATGTACGGAGCGTAGAGTCATATATATTATCCTGTCCATTGATATGCCATGATACTAAAATCAACCAGATCGATCTTACCATCAGAGTTAAGATCGATACCTGCAGGCGCAGTAGCCCCCAATGGACGTTTGTACCAATACAACAAAATACTAAAATCAACCAAATTTACACTGGCATCACCACTCAAATCAGCAGAATGTTGTCTGTGGTCAGCAATCGCTGCCACATTGTTCGTGCCTACCACAAATCCTATTTTCTGAGAAAACGTACTTATCTCTGCATCTTTTTTTGATCGGGCTTTTGTGGCATGATCCCCATATCCCAATTCCAAGCTATCCATTGTGTATATCCATAATCCTTTTGCATCCGCGGTAACCTGTTTAATTATCTCAACCGGCGAATTAAAAAATACTGAGATCTGTGCATTCGGTATAGCTGCACCCATAACAGTAATCGGATCACCATATCTCACCTGCTTTTTGTTCACCGAAATTGTCGGCGGTAAAAATATCCCGCTAATAACATTAGTTACTCCGCTCGTCAGATGAACAGTAAAAGGAAATGTAACTGACCGATTGCCGTTTATATCCTTCGCCCACACATTGAAGGTATACGTTCCCTGAGTAACACCAGAAAAATTAATCTCAAATTGAGCATTTGGACCCGCAACAGTACTCGTCACAAACTGCCCATCCTTAAGCAAAGTTACTTGGCTTCCAGGATACGCGACACCTCGAACCACAACACCTTGCGAAACATATAAAGGTAAGGACGATGAACCTCCTCCCCCGCCACCCCCTCCGCCACCGGATACCGCTGTGCTGGCGAGACGACAGGGCCCGGCGCAGCCCCGAAGTTAACAATCAAGATACGTTTTCACACATTCATTTCCACACGATGCGCGTAGAGTGCACTCTCGCTTCTTAAGCGCCTTGGCAAAACGCTTTGGATTTCAGTTACGCCGCGCACCAGCGGCCAATGAAAGTTCACCAAGGAAACCAAGCTGCTGCGGGCCATCGAGGAGCGGCG
>LFCL01000022.1 GCA_001189105.1 Parcubacteria bacterium C7867-002 | reverse complement strand
GCTATAATAAATACCCACAAGTTGTGAGAGAGGAGAAAATGAGCACGATTACTATTCACTTACTACTACCCATATGAGCATATCAATCACCAAAGCTGACGGAACACGAGAGCCCCATAATGCTGATCGAGTCAATCGGTCGATTGAACGTGCGTGTAAAGGTCTGACCGATCCGATCGCCATGGTGACACAGATTGCAACTGAGACCCGACTCACCCTCTATGATGGTATTAGTACCGATGAACTCGACCAGGCTACTATCAATACCGCTGTCCAGAACATCAAAGAAGACATCGATTATGACAAAGTTGCC
The DNA here is from genome assembly GCA_001189105.1 of Parcubacteria bacterium C7867-002. Taxonomy (GTDB): domain Bacteria; phylum Patescibacteriota; class Minisyncoccia; order Phycocordibacterales; family PALSA-1337; genus C7867-002. Next base: position 32,121 of record LFCL01000022.1, on the reverse strand, counting down.
ACTCGCCTTCTCCTCAAAACTATTTATCGCCGTGTTATCGGTGAATACGACAAAGAGAATCCTTCAGAACTCGAACAAAAGCATCGTGACGGATTTATTGCCTACATAGAGCGCGGTGTAGCCGGCCGTCGTCTTCATCCGGATATGGCACAGAAGTTCGACCTCGCTCGTCTGGCTGATGCTTTGCAGATCGAGCGCGACGAGCTCTTCGTGTATGCTGGTCTCGATGGTTTGATCAATCGTTACTTCATGAAGGACGATCAACAGCACCCGAGTGAGACTCCCCAATACTTCTTTATGCGAGTTGCTATGGGACTTTCCTATAACGAAAAGGATCCTACTGCCGCTGCCAAGAAATTTTACACGAAAATGTCTCGCCACGAATATATCGCAGGAGGTTCAACCAACTTGGCGGCAGGTACGACGCGTCCAACTCTCTCGAACTGTTATCTCTTGGAGATGCACGACGATATGGAGCACATTGCAAAGACAGTCTCTGACGTCATGCTTCTTTCCAAAGGTTCCGGTGGTATTGGTCTTTCGATCACAAAATTACGCGCCACCGGTTCCCCTCTCAAATCCAATTTTGGCGGGACTTCGAGTGGTCCGACACCATTTGCAAAGATTATCGACACTGCTATCCGTGCAATTATGCGTGGCGGCAAAAAGAAAGGTGCCCTTTGTTTCTACATGGAAAACTGGCACATCGATTTTCCTGAATTTATCGATTGGAAACACAATGCCGGTGATGACTATATGCGCATGCGTACTGCAAACACTGCCGTATTCCTTTCAGATGAGTTTATGAAGCGTGTCGAAGCCAATCAGGACTGGTATATGTTCGACCCTGCAGATACTAAGGACCTCAACGAACTCTACGGGCAGGCCTTTAGTAAGCGCTACGCCGAATATGTCGAAAAAGCCCAAAAAGGCGAGTTGAGACTATTCAAGAAGGTTCCTGCAGCCGAACAGTATCGTCAGATTCTGGTTGCCCTGCAATCTACTTCCCACCCATGGCTTGTATGGAAAGACACCATTAACAACCGTGCTCTCAACAACAATACCGGCACGATTCACATGTCGAACCTGTGTACGGAGATCTGTCTTCCTCAAGACAAGGACAATGTTGCCGTATGTAACCTGGCCTCTCTCAATCTTGCTGCGCACGTGATCAACAAAGAGGTCAATTGGGGTCGTCTCGAAGAAAGTGTCCGTTTGGCGGTTCGTCAGCTCGATAACCTGATCGATATCAATCTTCTCCCTATTCCCGAGGCAGCAAAATCCGACAAAGAAAACCGTGCTATCGGTCTCGGAGTCATGGGATTTGCTGATACTATCGAACGTTTGGGTATGCCGTATGATAGTGAGCATGCATGGGATTTTGCAGACCGTATCTTCGAATTCGTCAGTTATATGGCTATCGATGAAAGTGCAAATCTTGCAGCCGAACGTGGTTCCTATGCGAACTTCAAAGGTTCAGAATGGTCTAAGGGTCGTGTACCGATCGATACGATCAAGAAGGTCTCCGAGTCTCGTGGCAGTGTGGTAACCGTGGATCAGACCAGTAAGCACAAAGGTCTCAATTGGGAGATTCTCCGTGCCAAGGTGAAGAACGGTATTCGCAATGCAACACTTATGGCTGTTGCTCCAAACGCAAACATTGGTTTGGTGGTCGGGACTACTCCTGGTATCGATGCGCGTTTTGCTCAAGTGTTCTCACGAAATAAAATCTCCGGCAAATATCTTGATCTTAACCACAATCTGGTAAAGGATCTCAAAAATATGGGTATCTGGGAGAAGGTTCGCGAGGCAATCATTGAAAACCAAGGAGATATTTCCAGTATCCCTGAGATACCTCAGGCACTCAAAGAGATATATAAAACTTCTTTCACTACGTCTCCGTATGCGTATATCGAAGTTGCTGCGCGTGCCCAAAAGTGGGTTGACCAAGCACTCTCTCGTAACATGTATCTTGCAACTCGTGACCTCGATGAGACAATGGATATCTATACTGCAGCCTGGAAGAAAGGTCTCAAGTCTACATACTATCTCCACATGAAACCTCGTCATACTGCCGAACAAAGTACTATCAAAGTAAACAAGGCAGAAAAGATGGGTAAGAGTGGATTTGCAGCAGTAGCATCAGTAAAGCGTTCCGACGATGCTTCAAAAGCAGAAGCCATTCCAACTCCTTTGAGTGATGCCGAAATTGCTCGCATCACTGTCGATAGTCGAGCTACCGTGTCAGTGCCACATACTTCCGAGGCTCGAATTGTTCAAAAGGAAACAGAGGCTTCAGTCCCCCATCAGGAACACGTAAAAATGGAGGCTACTCATGTTGAGTCTCATGCAGCTCCTGTTGTTGCAAAAGGTTTCGGCGCTGTGGCGACCGTCAAAGCCGAATCAACTACGGATGAAATGACAGAGATGGTACACAAGCTGACTAATCATCCAAACGCAACTCCGGTCGCATCGGCAGCTCATGCGCCAATAGGGTTTACGGCCCCACGTCCTGCTGCAGCCTCAGTTTCTCCTACCTATCAGAAACCTCAGCTTACGCCCCAGCAAGTCCAAGAGATGATGGATAACTTTGGTAAAAAGGATTATCGCCCAAGCCATGATTCTTTTGGTCCAGAGGATCCAGGTACAGCCAATATTTGTGTCGGGTGCGAATAAAGTATGTTATTGTCACCAGAGTATTTATTCATATAATTAATTTCTACCCATATGCTTATCGGAAAAGCCGCCCCTGAAGATACAAGTTTGCATCCCATCAAGTACAAGTGGGCGTATGACCTCTATATGCAGGCTGTACGTAACACCTGGTTTCCTCACGAAATTACCCTCAAAGAAGACCTCGATGACTGGGCTCGAATGACCGAAGATGAACGTCATGCGGTGGAGTTCCTCTTGGCCTTTTTCAATCCCGCAGAGCTCATCGTCAATCGATCGTTGGCATTGGGTGTGTATCCGTATATCAAATCCGCAGAATGTCACTTGTATCTTGCAAAGCAGATGTGGGAAGAAGCAAACCACTGTGTTGCGTTTGAATACGTACTCGAAACGTTCCCTGTCGACCGTCAAAAAGTATTCAGTCATCACCTCAACGTACCTTCAATGAAGGCCAAGGAGGATTATATCAATCACTACATGAGACGTATGACAGAATCGAGTCTCGACGTCGAAACTATCGAAGGTAAAAAGGACTTTATTCGTAACCTTGTGGCAACAAACATTGTGGCGGAAGGTGTGTGGTTCTACTCGGGATTCATGGTTGCGCTCTCATTCCGTCAGCGAAAACAGTTGCGTAACTTCGGCTCGATGATCAACTGGGTGTTGCGCGATGAAAGTTTGCACCTCAAGTTCGGAATGAATCTCATCCAGACGATTCTCGAAGAAAATCAAGAACTTCTTACTGCAGATTTTGCCGATGATATCCGCAATATCATCATTGAAGGTGTTGATCGTGAAGTTGATTACAACAAGGATCTTTTCCCAACGGGTATTCTTGGTCTCAATGCTGACTACGTAAATCAATATGTAAAATACGTTGCCGACCGTCGTCTCGAAGAATTGGGCTTCACAAAATATTACAACGTTACCAATCCTGCAAAATGGATGAGTACCGCAACTGATGTCTATGAGCTTGTTAACTTCTTCGAAGCACAAAATACGAGTTATGAAGTAGACTCACATGCTCACGGAAAGAAGAAAGAAGTGGCGCCAATGGTTGGAGAGTAGAGCTTTTCGGTAAGCTTATTGCCAATCATATCTAAAAGTGGTATAGTTATATATGCAGTACCAGACAATCGATCCGATGCAAATCGGGTAGGAAAGTCCGAACACCAGTCTTGTGGGTTGTGAGCGATCGCTCTCATAAGGCAGCACGTAGCGGGTAACTCCCGCCAGGGTAATACCCAGAGGTGCGAACAGTGACGTTCCGAGGCGAAAGCTGAGGAATTCCGATGACCGCAAGGTCCATCGGAAAGCTCCCTTAGCAATAAGGGAGGTGCAACGGCAAAACCCTTACGTTGGTGCAAGACCGTGTCCCGATGCGCCTTACGGCGTTCGGGGAGAGTCGCTTGAGCCTGTGAGTAATTGCAGGCCTAGATAAATGATTGTCAGTCCCGCTCGCTGCAAGGTGCATCGGGAACACAGAATTCGGCTTATGGTACGGCACACATGGAAAATACTCGTCCACAAGACGGGTATTTTTCTTTTTGGTATACTAAAACATGTCGCGTACATTTTAATTTAACCCATTTCCCTTACTTTTTATGCACCATTCTCCTTCATCTGCAGAAAATTATTCCGCACCGTCACATACCTCTAGTTCCTCTGCACATACGATTGCATTCCGTATATTTCTCCTGGCCACCATCCTTACTCCTATTGCATTTCTGCCGACATCTTACATTGCACTCGATCTCATCAAGGTTATCGTTATTGCACTTGGTACACTGGCGTCAGCACTCTTTCTGGCTATTGCTGCACGCAAAGAAAAAAAGCTTATTCTCCCACCCCGTCATATTTCCTGGGCGGCAGGTATATTGGCAGTAGCTATCAGTGCCTCGGCATTATTGAGTAGTCATAGTGCAAAATCATTTTTTGGACAAGGTTTTGAATATGCTACAGCTAGTTTTATCCTGATCCTGCTTTTGGCTAGTTTCGTTTCATATAGCCTGATACGTCAGAGTTTTCATCGTGTGGTTGTTTTATATGTAGGCATGGTGTGTACCTACGTGGCACTGATCGTGTTTCAGCTTATTCGACTCATGATGAACCCGGAATTTCTCCAGCTTGCCTTTTTAGGGAATGGCACATCAACAATCCTTGGTAGTTGGCACTCATTGGCAACCTATTCTCTGGTTGTGGCGTTGATTGGTATCACGGCATTGATATTCCTTCCATTGTCAGGACGAACAAAGATCCTGTATGGGATGTTAACAATCTTTAGTTTTTTTGGAGCATGCATGGCATACAACAAGAATGTGTGGCAGGCTTTCGCTATCGTATTGCTGGTCTTGATTGTCCATGGATATGTGAATGGATTTAAGAAATCACATGATGTGCCAGGCTCTTTCAAGCATCGGATATCGTGGCTATGCATTATTGCCTTTATCGTAGCGGCTGGTCTCTTTTGGAAAGGAAATACAATCGTTACACCGTTGGTCACATATCTCCATGCTGAGTATTCAGAAGTAAGTCTGTCATGGAGATCAACTCTCGATATTGCTGCTGCTGTTGTTAAGGAAAATCCAGTCCTGGGTATTGGTCCAAATCGTTTTGCACAAGCATACATTGCGCATAAGCCGATTGATATAAACCTGACTTCTGCCTGGAGTGCAGAGTTTACGTCTGGTTCAGGTGTTATCCCTACTTTCATTGTCACTCAAGGTCTCCTTGGTGCAGCGTTGTGGTTGGTGTGTATGATCCTGTATCTTATGATTGCTGTTCGTACGTTGAGGCATCTCCCTGCAGATCCTCGTCAACGATTCGTTCTCGTGTCTTCTTTCGCAACATCTTTCTTCTTGTGGATCATGTTGTTAACCTCTATTCCTTCTCATACACTCATTTTCTTCACATTTGTTTTGACGGGAGCCGCTATTGGTGCAGCGGTATTTTGTGGAATCATAAAACCAACCGAAATCATACTCGAACGTTCACAGCAGGGTATTCGTAGGTATTTCTTCCTGATCCCTGTTGTGTTCATTGTAGGTGCGGTGGCGTGGGGTTTGATATATATCAAAAAAGTAGTAGCACTATCATTCTTTGGATCAGGTATTCAAGCGTTGACCGTCAATCAGGACGCCGATGCTGCTCATGTTGCTTTTCGAAAGGCTCTCAAGATAGATTCTTCGGATATTTATTGGCGTGCAGAAGTTGAAGCACTTCTTTCTAAAGCTGCTATGGTTGTTCGCGAAACAAGTGAGAAAAAACTAGCATCAGTTCCTCAGGAAACCGTGCTTATGGTTACGAATGCTATTAAGGATGCGTTAGAGGCTTCTCATGCGGCGATCGCATATGACCCTGCCAATTATTACAATTACGTCTCCGAGGCACGCGTGTTTGAAACAGCTGCAAGTCTCAAAATAGATCGTGCCGTAGATAATGCTATTCAATCATACATGCGCGCAATTACCTTGAATCCTCGTAACCCTGGACTATATCTCACCCTTGCTCGTTTCCAAGCCAGTCAGAATAAACTAGATGATGCACTGCAGACGGTAGGTGCCGCTATAAAAGTCAGACCTAATTACCTCGAAGCGATATTCCTGGTGTCTCAAATTCAGGCAAGTAAGGGAAATCTACCCGATGCTCTTGTTGCGGCCCGTGTTGCCAGCGAAATTGATCCGACGAGCCCTCTCCTTTTATTTCAGCTTGGTTTCCTCTATTATACCGATAAGCAGTATGGATTAGCTGCCCAGAGTCTCGAAAAGGCAATACAGTTGCAAAGTGACTATGCCAATGCCCAATACTTCCTTGGATTGGCATATGCATATCAAGGTAGAAGAGCTGATGCGATTGTCCAATTTGAAACACTCAAACGTTCAAATCCGACCAACATAGAAGTCGCCCTGATCCTCTCGAATCTCAAGGCGGGTAAAAATCCATTTGCAAATGCGGAGCCTCCGGTGACCTCGGCACCAGAAAAGCGTAATTCATTGCCTCTCAAAGAAGATTCATCAGACTAACAGGTTATTACTGTATTCATGGTTAAGAAATGGTTTTCAGTTATCGGACGAGAGATACGCGGCTTACACGAAGCCGCGTACCTTTTGGCTGTCTTTGCGATGCTCTCGCAGGTGCTCGGTCTTGTCCGGGATAAATTACTGGCATATTCATTCGGAGCTAGTCATACACTGGATATATATTATGCGGCATTTCGAATTCCTGACTTTATTTTTGCGGCAGTAGGATCGTTGGTTTCTGCTTCGATACTCTTACCTTTCTTTATTGACCGATTTGGAAATGGGGATCAGGAAGGTCGTAGTTTCTCTGACAGTATATTTACGGTCTTTTCGGGGATGATTGTTGTAGTAAGTGTGATTGTTGCCGTGATTGCCCCATGGCTCATTCCAAAAGTTATTCCGGGGTTTAGTCATGATCCCTTGTTGTCTCAATTGGTACTCTCTACGCGAATTATGTTGTTGTCACCCATCTTTCTCGGACTTTCGAATCTATTTTCCAGTCTGACGCAGATGAGACACCGTTTTTTGGTGTATGCTGCATCGCCGGTTTTATATAATCTCGGTATTATTATCGGTGTCGTCTTTGCATATCCTCTGTTTGGAATCGCAGGGTTGGCAATAGGGGTTGCTATTGGTGCATTTCTTCATATGGCCATTCAGGTTCCGTTTATTTCGTTCGAAGGACTGATGCCTCGATTAACGCGTACCATACAGTGGGATAAAATCCGCACGGTTATGTTACTATCGTTACCTCGTACAATTGCTTTATCCGCAAATCAGCTCGCATCTCTCGTGCTCGTGTCCCTCGCTTCGCTCATGGTACATGGTTCCATTTCTATTTTTACGTTCGGTTTTAATCTCCAGTCAGTCCCTCTGACAATTATCGGCGCCAGTTATTCATCGGCGGTGTTTCCAACACTGTCCCGGTTGTTTTTTGAGAAGAATTCACGTGAATTTCTGAGCAAGATGATTACCTGTGCGCGGCATATTATCTTTTGGTCAATGCCGATCCTTATATTGTTTATTGTGCTTCGTGCACAAATTGTCCGTACGATCTTGGGAGCGGGTCAGTTTGATTGGTCAGACACTCGCCTGACGGCCGCTCTCCTGGCGATCTTTGTGGTATCAACGATTGGTCAGAGTCTAGTTATTCTTTTTATTCGCGCATTTTATGCAGAAGGAAAGACACGACGTCCTTTGATTATCAATATTGTTTCTGCGCTGAGTATTATTATACTAGGGTATACCCTGACGTGGACATTCGAAACGTTTCCCGTATTCGCTTTCTTTTTCGAGGATCTCTTGAAGGTCAGTGGTCAGCCAGGAACAGTTGTCTTGATGTTGGGCGTGGCATACTCTGTGGGAATATTGATTAATACAATATTGCACTGGGTCATATTCGAGCGTGATCATCCGGGTTTTACAAAACCTGTTGCTGAAACACTGTTTCATAGTTTCTGCGCTTCGGTCATCATGGGGTACGCTGCATTCCTCAGTCTTCGTATTTTTGCAACCGTATTTCCCTTACAGAAAGTATGGGGAATATTCATGCAAGGCTTCTGTTCGGGTATCGTAGGTTTGTTTGTCGGTGTTCTGGTACTGATCATTCTTCGTAATAAAGAATTAGCAGAAGTCTGGACGACACTTCATAACAAGATCTGGAAGGCACCGGTGCCACCAGCAGAAGTGGAGCATATGTAACATATCTGCTATATTGCCTGTACCTATGAATCCGGCCCATATTCGCAATTTTTCTATTATCGCTCATATTGACCACGGCAAGTCTACGCTTGCCGATCGTTTGCTTGAGATTACGGGGACTATCGAAAAGCGTAAAATGCAGGCACAAGTACTCGATAGTATGGAACTCGAACGTGAACGAGGTATTACCATCAAGATGCAGCCGGTCAGAATGAAATGGCGAATCGCCAACGGAGGTGATTCGGCTCGAGGCCAGCAGGCCAAGGGCACAGACTCCAAAGCTGCCACTTCTGCTGCTCAATCAACTCCAGGCGACTATATCCTGAACATGATCGACACTCCGGGCCATATCGACTTTTCATACGAAGTATCGCGTGCTCTGAAGGCCGTGGAGGGCTCTATTCTCTTGGTAGACGCGACACAAGGTGTACAAGCACAAACATTGACCACATTAAACATGGCGCGTGATACGGGACTTGTGATCGTTCCTGTGGTGAGTAAGATCGATTCACCTTTGGCACGCACAGATGAGGTTATTCTCGAGGTCAGTCAGCTGCTCGGGTGTCCTCCGGAAGATGTGCTGAAGGTCTCTGGTAAAACAGGTGAGGGTGTCGAGCATTTGGTTAACGAGCTCATTCGTCGTATTCCTCCGGCAAATACCAGTACCGAGAAAAATTTCTCATCGTTGGTATTCGATTTTCAATATTCAAACCACACCGGTGTGATCGTGTATGTTCGTGTTATGAGTGGTTCAGTCAAAAAACACGACAAATTGAGATTTAAAGTAGCTGACAGGGAATTCGAAGCGATTGATGTCGGTATATTTGCTCCAGAAGAAACACCAAAAGATTCGCTTTCTGCAGGGGAGATTGGCTACATTGTGACAGGTGTCAAAGAGCCAGGTATTGCTTCTGTAGGAGATACTGTTGCATCTACAAAAGATATGACACCTCCCCTTGAAGGGTACCAGACTCCTCGTCCGGTGGTCTGGGCTTCCGTCTATCCCGAGAGTCAGGATGATTTGGCACTTCTTCGCCAGGCACTCGGACGTCTCCGTCTCTCTGATTCATCATTTACCTATGAAGAAGAGTCATCTGGCACATTGGGTCGTGGATATCGCTGTGGTTTCCTGGGTATGCTTCATTTGGAAATCATTACCGAACGGTTGCGCCGTGAATTTAATCTTGAATTGGTAGTCACGATGCCAACTATCACGTATGTCGTAAAGCTCAAGAATGGAAAAGAGATCACCGTCTATTCCCCAGCTCTTTTCCCTGACGACAATGATATTGTCGAAGTGTTCGAACCGATTGTCACTATGAAAATCATTACCCCGCCTGCGTATATGGGTGGATTGATGAAATCTATTTTCGACCACGAGGGAAATGTTACCTCTGTCGATAATTTCGGAGATAATCGTTCGATGCTGACGATGGATATGCCACTTCGCGAATTGATGCGTAACTTTTTTGATGAGATCAAGAGTATTTCTTCGGGCTATGCCTCTATATCATACGATATTACCGGTAGTCGCTTGGCTGATGTGGTGCGTATGGATGTACTCATTGCCGATGAGCCCGTCGCCGCATTTACCAAAGTTGTTTCCCGTCGTCGTGTAGAAGAGGATGCAGAACAATCGGTCGAAAAACTCCATAAACTATTACCTCGCGAACTCTTCACCTTCAAAGTTCAAGCCAAAGCGCATGGCCGCATTATTTCTTCTCGTACGGTATCGGGTGTCAAAAAAGATGCAGCAGGTACGCTGTCAGGAGGAGACATTACGCGCAAAATGAAGCTTCGGGAGAAACAAAAAGAAGGTCGCAAACGACTCAAAGAACACGGTACCGTAACAATACCGCAGGACGTATTCGTAAAGATGATGCGAAGTGGCGAGTAGAACCTCTGGTTACTTATTGTAAAACCGGGAAGTAAACCAACATCATACTGATAATAATCAGGACACTGATGATGATAGATGCTATACGCAACCCTTTTTGGGATTTCTCATGAAATAACATAATAAATCTAGTATACTGGGAGAGATGAAATACGGCAACCGTCCCAAAATGCGCATTCAACGAATCGCCCATTCTCCAATCACACTGGTGGTCGCACTTATCCTGTGCTTTATTTTGGGTAAAGCCGCTTGGGGCGTCTATGAAAAAGCCGCCGCAACGGAGGTTCGGCTGTCCCAAGTTCAGTCTGAATTGGTAAAACTCGAGGATCGCCACAAAGTCTTGGCTAGTAAAGTGTCGCTTTTGTCGACGGAAGAGGGTGTAGAGGCGGAGATGCGTACCAAGTATCGTGCTGTCAAAGAAGGTGAATTTGTGGCGGTTATTGTCGATTCAAAAACATTACCCGCACTGGCCCTGAGTGCTTCAACAACTGCGCAAAAAGGTCTCTGGGGAAGATTGTGGGCATGGTTTGGAATAGGGGAATAATCGCGCAAAACCCCGAGCATGCTCGGGGTTTTTGAAGGCGCTGAGGGTATAAGCTTACTTTACACCGAGTTTTTCGCGGAGTTTTTCTTCGTCAAAACCGATGATGATTTCTCCATTTACTTCGATGACAGGCACACCCATCTGACCAGTCTTGTCGATCATTTCCTTACGTTTTGCGAGATCAGACGCTACGTTGTATTCGGTGTATTCGAGATTATTGTTTTTGAAGAATGTCTTTGCCATATTGCAGTATACGCACGTTGGGGTTGAGTAGATGGTGAGTGAAGTCATAAATATATATAAGCCTATTAATATGGTTAGTATATCACACAGATCTGTAATCAGGATATGCGAAAAATGATATACTATAGGATATTATACCTGTGCCCATGATCTCTTTTTTCTCACATCTTGATACGGGGGTAAATTCATTCATGTCATCGAACATGAGTCCTATACTTCACAGTATTGCTGCGTGGACGAGTACGATCGCTGATGCCGAAGTTCTTGCTGCTGTCGCTGCTGTATTGATCGTATATATGATCTTTCGGAAGCAGTGGCATGATGCAGTGATGACAAGTGTTGCCATCGGTTCAACTGCAGCAATTGTTCTTTTTCTGAAAGATTTTTTTATGCGGGTTCGACCGGAAAATGCGTTGCAGGTGATCGTCGATGATCCGAGTTTTCCCTCTGGTCATGCCAGCATGGCGGCAGCTTTTTTTGTGACGTTGATGTTTGTCTGTGTACCCAAAATACATTCATCACTCCACAGAATGGTGTTCATTGTGCTCTCACTCTTTTTAATTATCCTCGTGGGAATGAGTCGTTTGATCCTCAACGTGCACTGGGCAACTGACGTGGTGGCAGGGTGGGCTTTAGGAACGGCGTTGGTTTTTCTCTCTGCGTGGATCGTCAGAAAATATCTAGTGAAGTAGACTCTTTCCTAACATTGCTGAAGGAACAGGAATATCAAGGAGGTCGAGAATAGTCGGTGCGACATCAAAAAGGGAACCATCGGTAAGGGGTCTATCGGTGCCCAATACAACACAGGGTACGGGGTTGGTTGTATGAGCGGTATGCTTGCTTCCGGTGAGGGGGTCTCTATTGAGTTCTGCATTTCCGTGATCAGCAATAATCAATGCGGTCGCGTGTGCTTGGTGAAGCGCATTGGCAATGCGTCGCAGTTGAGCGTCTACTGTTTCAATTGCAGTGATAATTGCAGGTACGTTCGCTGTGTGACCGACCATGTCAGGGTTCGCAAAATTAACAAAAATAAAATTGGTACCTTTTCCGATTTCCTCAATTACTTTGTCAGCAATAGCCTCGGCACGCATTTCGGGTGCTTCATCGTGGGTCTTAATATCCTTGCGACTCGGGAGCATAATATCGCGTTCTCCGTCGTAAGGTTGTTCGCGTCCACCATTGAGAAAGTAGGTGGCATGTGCGAATTTTTCTGTTTCAGCAATACGAACTTGGGATAGTCCTGCCTTGGAAACTTCTTGACCGAGGGTCGTCTCTATTTTTAGCGGAGGGAAGGCAATTGTACACGTAAAGTCAACACAGTATTCCGTAAGGGTGACAAACAGAATATTCGGTGAATTTTTGCGATCAAGCATTTTTTCGGAGAGCATGCGCGCACGATCGGCACGGAAATTAAAGAAAAAGACCGCATCGGTATCTTTTATGGCGCAACCAACACCGTCTATGTTGGTACATACTGCAGGTTCGAGCAATTCATCGTTCTTTCCTGCAAGATATTGTTTTTCAAGATATGCAGATGGCTTGATCTCACACACATTACCTTTGCACTCGAAAAGTGCCTGTTCGACGCGTGCGAGTCGGTCCCAATTGTTATCTCGATCCATGGCATAGTAGCGTCCGGATATAGTGGCAATAAAGAAGTTGGGCCCAAGTTCAGTTAAGACTTTTTCGAGTTCGGTAAGATAGGCTGAAGCGCTTTGAGGGGCAGTATCACGTCCGTCGGTGAATACATGGATGGCGACTTTGGGTACTCCTGATTTTTTGGCCAGGCGAAGAAATGCAAAGAGGTGATTCTGGTGACTGTGAACTCCTCCAGGACTGACCAATCCTTGTACGTGCAAGACTGAATTGTATTTTTTCACATGATCAAACAGCGAGAGTATGGCAGGATTTGTGGCAAACTCTCCTGATGCGATTGCATTGTCTATGCGAACAAGTTCGGTGTCTGCAGGGCGGCCAATACCGATAGTGGTATGTCCAACCTCGCTGTTACCCATTTGACCCTCGGGAAGACCGACTGCATTGCCGGATGCCTTGAGGAGGGAATGAGGACGTGATTTCCATATTTCATCAAAGAAGGGGGTGTGTGCCGCAGAGATAGCATTGTCGAGTGTGTCTTCACGGTGACCCCAGCCATCAAGGACGATGAGTACAACGGGTGGTTTTGAGGTTGATTTCATAGGAAGCTATTTTAGCACCTTCTCTTGCAGTACGCCTAGAACTTCACCGAAAACGTAAACGCTTTCTTGCCGGGATATACTGCCTTTGTGCCCAAACTTTCTTCGATGCGAAGGAGTTGGTTGTATTTTGCAATGCGATCGGTACGTGAGAGGGAACCAGTCTTGATCTGACCTGCACCAGTACCTACGGCAAAGTCTGCAATAGTGGTATCTTCGGTTTCGCCAGAGCGGTGAGAGATGATCGAAGTGTACCCAGCTTTTTTTGCCAGAATGATAGAATCGATTGTCTCTGAGACGGTACCGATCTGGTTGAGTTTGATGAGGATCGAGTTAGCAACATGCTTTTCGATGCCCATGGAGAGACGTTCAATATTGGTAACAAACAAATCGTCACCTACAAGCTGTACTTTTGAACCGAGAGCTTTGGTGAGTTCACCATAACCTTCCCAGTCATCTTCGGATAGGCCATCCTCGATGGAAATGATCGGGTATTTTTCGCAGAGCATCTTGTACCACGACACCATTTCTGAAGAGCTGAGCTGTTTACCATCACGGACAAGATGGTATTTTCCGTCTTTGTATAGTTCAGTAGCGGCAACATCGAGTGCGATAAAGACATTTTTACCTGCTACGTATCCCGCATTGGTAATGGCTTCTACGACAACTTCCAAAGCTGCTTCGTTTGAAGGGAGAGCGGGAGCAAAACCTCCTTCATCACCGACAGTGGTTGCTAGATTGCGACTATGGAGAATCTTTTTGAGAGCATGAAATATTTCAGTTCCTGCACGCAGTGCGTCTTTGAATGACTTGAATCCTGTTGGAATAACCATGAACTCTTGGATGTCAGCAGAATTTTCAGCATGTTTGCCTCCATAGATGATATTCATCATAGGTACGGGCAGACACACAGGATTTTTTGTTTTGGCGATTTTGTTGAAATAGACATACAACGGTTTCTTGCTGCTTTTTGCGCAGGCATGAGCGAAAGCCATCGAGACAGCGAGAATTGCGTTCGCACCAAGCTTGCCCTTGTTTTTTGTCCCGTCGAGTTTGATTAATGCAGCATCGAGACTTCGTTGGTCAAAATCTTTACCCTTGAGAGCTTTGGCAATGCTCGTATTTACATTCTTCACTGCTTTTTCAACCGCCTTGCCATTGTAGTTTTTTCCACCGTCGCGGAGTTCCACGGCTTCGTGACTGCCTGTTGAGGCACCACTTGGCACGGCCGAACGGCCAAAAGATTTGTCGGATAAGGTCAGATCAACTTCGACAGTAGGGTTACCGCGTGAGTCGAGGATTTGTCGTGCGTATACGGATGCTATTTTGGCCATGAATTTTTTAATTCTAATTAGATTAATAGTAATGTAAGTTGTTTCAGTACGACTAATAAGGTGTGGTACACAGGAATCAGTAAACCGTAGAAAACTAATTCGTATCCTTAATAGTGAGTGCCGGATACAAACCTAAAAGCGTGACTGCGCCGACAATTGTAAACAAATATGGAGTTGTCGTAAATAGAAGACCGGCACCGGTGATCACTGGTGCAATAAAATAAGACAAATGTCGAGTGACGCGGAATGAGCCAAGGACAGCCGAATCGCGATTTGAGACGGTTTTGAAGAAATAAATTTCGATCATTATCTCGGTCGTTGCTGCGCCAATACGGGTAAGCAAAAGAATCCCTGCCCAGAGCAGAAGACTCTTTTCAGAAATGAGAGGAATCATCGCTGTGGCGATTGCCATAATTACAAAACCGATAGCCATCAATTCTTTTTCGCCATATTTTTTGTCGGCAATTTTACCCAAAGGGTATTGGATAACGGCAAACGGGAGTAACATGATGGTAAGAATGATACCGATTTCTGTCCATTCAAAACCGATAGTGTTATGCAGATACAATGGACTGTAGACCACCATCCATGCATAAAACGTTTGGAGGATGATGTTGGCACTAAATAATTTCATCCAGTTTTTGTTCGAAGAAATGTGTCGGATCAGTTGTACCGGGGATGGGTGGGTATATTCGGGATCCTTGAAGCGGGGGAAGTTGCGGTAAATCAGATAGAGAAAAGGGAAGAGCATCGCTAATGCGGCTACGTAGGTATTGCGATAGTTAGAAGTGGCTCCGATCAGCAAGCTGCCAAGTAAAGGTGCAATAAGCCAGGCGGAGTTGGTAATACTGGTATAAAGGCCGCGGATAGTGCCAACTTTGTGACCATTGGTATTGGCTGCCAGAAATATGTCTAGATTGAGACCAAGGAGAGGGACAAGAGCGGTTTGAAGAATAAAGAGACTGGCAAGTACGAGTGGTGATGTGGCAGCTATCAATCCGTAGAGGAGGGCGATCTGTATACATACGAACCAGACCGAAGCGGCATAGTTTCCGATGCGACGGATGATACCTGGTGCAATGAGGTATCCAAAGATACCAACGGCTGCTCCTGCCATATATATGAATCCGATGGTTTGTGGGTCCGCAAACAAAGAAAGGAAACTGGAGTTTGAGTATATCGGTATAGCGATATGCAGGGCATATATGAAACTGATGACAACAAGCGTGTATATCACATGGCTATTCGGCTTTGGGTGTAACTGCATAATTTCTTCTATTATAGCAGGAAGGGTGAACAAGGAGGTGGGGATGTGATTTGTGATATAAAAAAACCGCTCCGATTTACATCAGAACGGCGAGATTGGTTAATCTCGAAGTGATTTAGGAAGATTTAGGAAGAAGGATGAGATTTCAACTCATCGCGCGTCATTTCGGCAGCTGCATCTCGAAAGATTTTCTGTTTGTCTAATTTCAAACCGAAATGGTTCGTTGCCGCATCCCATGCCCCGTCAAAGTGTGTTTGGCATTTTTTAATCCACTCACCTTTAACCATAATGGCATTCCTATCTACTGCTGATATTGATCTTCGACACGTTCTATCGAACGTAATTTCAGCATCCAGAAGTCGATAAGCTAAGTTTTCTAGTTTAGATACAACATAGTCCTCAGTAATCAGATCGTGATGTGAATTGCCGGTGCCGAGAGGATTAAGTGTGGCAACAGATTTACCGAAGTCTTCAAAGACTTGGTCACATTCCTTGATAGTTTTTGCTTCATTGTCTACTTTCCTCTGAAACACGGAGGTGGATATTTTTATTACGATGAGTCCGAGCAGGAGTAACGCAATTAAGTACCCAAATAATTCGAATTTTAAGGTGGTGAACATTTTGAACGACATGCCTACGATCAAGGGTATCACCCATAGAAAACCGATCCCGAGTAGTGAGATTATTATTTGTTTCTCGTACTTTGCTTTGAGGATGATTGCATCCTCGCGTGATTTCTTGAGGGTGAGTAAACTATTTCTATTGAATCTGCGTTCCTCCCAATTTTTACGGAGAGGTTCTGAGACGACGCGCATCAAGCGCTCGATTTCTTTGGTTGTTATCATGTTTTCAATGCCTTGTACGGACCATGGGGTTTCAGCCCATTTCTATAAGCTTGCGACCTATAGAAATACTTCATGTAATCCAGAACAGTTCGGCTAGCTATTCTGATATTATTATATCATTATTTGTTTGTAGAGTCAATATAACATTTGAGTATACTAAGATAGGAGCCCAGTGAATTACATTTCTCCACATGCCCGCAAGGTCGCCCACTCCACATTACATACCCTATGTGCTTCCAAGGCTTCAGCACATAGGGGTAATGTGTCGGGACTCAAATCGCATTGCGGTCATGTTCCAAAACGTAATTCACTGGGCTCAAGCTGAATTGAAATAGAGTCGCACAGACGCTGTTTCTTGCATTTATCCCGTACCCATGTTACATTTTCCTTACTTTTATGAAGAAAGAAATTCATCCAGCTAACTACCGCCCAGTACTTTTCGCCGACAATTCCAGTGGTGCGCAATTTATCATTGCTTCAACTATCGAAACAAAGGAAACTCTCAAGGCAAAAGACGGTGTAGAATACCCAGTTCACTACGTCGAAATCTCAAGTGCTTCACATCCTTTCTATACAAACCAGGACAAGACCATCGACACAGCTGGCCGCGTAGAAAAGTTCAAGACCCGTCAGTCAAAGGCAAAGAAGTAAAGTTGTGAATCTCGACATCTACAAAACTAACCCCAAGACATCATTCTTGGCTGGAATGTATGAAAAGCTCCTCAAAGACGAAGCGGAGGTTCGTTCCATGATCGAAAAAGACTCATCTCTCAAGGAAATGGGTGAACATGATCTGGTTTCAATTCTCGAACAACAAAAGTCTCTGCTTACTCAAATGGATGAGATTTTGGAAGGTGATAAACAGGAAGAAGAAAAACCAAACGAAGTAGTTCTCGAAGTCCGTGCCGGTGCCGGAGGTGACGAAGCTGCTCTCTTTGCTGCAGAACTTCTCAATATGTATAAGCGCTATGCCGAGACCAAAGGTTGGTCTGCAAAGATTACCGAAGAATCAAAGAACGACCTTGGTGGCTACAAAGAAGCTTCAATGGAGATAAAGGGGAAAGGAGTATATGACGACTTCCGTTGGGAAACGGGCGTTCATCGTGTTCAGCGCGTACCGGAAACCGAAAAGATGGGACGTATTCACACGTCCACAGCATCAGTAGCTATTATGCCTATCCGCAAGAAGTCCAAATTCGTCATCAATCCTGCCGATCTTGATATGGAATTTTCTCGTGCGGGTGGAAAAGGAGGTCAAAATGTTAACAAAGTTGAAAGTGCTGTGCGTCTCATTCATCGACCAACTGGTTTAGATGTGCGCTCGACCGTTGAACGAAGTCAAAATGCCAACCGTGAACGCGCTCTTATCCTTCTTACTTCAAAACTTGAAGCCCTTAAAGAGGCCGAAGAAGCACGTAAGTTTTCCGCTGATCGCAAAGGTCAGATTGGTACCGGTGATCGTTCAGAGAAGATCCGGACGTACAACTACCCACAAGATCGTATTACTGACCACCGTATCAAACAATCCTGGTACAATTTACCGATTATCCTATCGGGCAAAATAACCCCTATCATCGAGGCATTGCATGAATTTGAAAAGACAGGCAAAACAGGGGAGTCTGACGAGGAATAACATTGACTTCAGGCCATCGTTCTGATAAGTTGTAACCTACATATGTCAACAACCACCAAAGCCATCGATACCATGTTTTCAGCCGGAGCTCACTTTGGCTTGGGACGCTCACGTCGCCATCCAACAGTTTCTAGTTTTATTTTTGGCACCAAAAACAGTACCGATATTTTTGATCTCGAAAAGACACAGCCACTCCTCGAAAAAGCAAAGGCTTTTGTTACTGAACTTGCCAAAGAAGGCAAGACTATCCTCTTTGTCGGAGGCAAAAAAGAAGCAGCCGCAGCAGTTCGCATGTCAGCACAATCTCTCAACCTTCCGTATGTCGATGGTCGCTGGATCGGAGGAACTCTCACAAACTTTGGTCAGATCCGCAAGCGTATCGAGCGCTACGAGAAACTCATTTCAGATCGCGAAAAGGGCGAACTTTTGAAATACACCAAGCGTGAACGTATGCTTCTCGACAAGGAGATCGCTTCTTTGGAAAAGATGTTTTTGGGCATCATCTCACTCAAAAAACAGCCAGATGCCATTTTCATGATCGATCCTCGTCACGAAAAGATCGCCGTAAAGGAGGCAACCGATATGAACGTTCCTCTTATCGCATTGGCAAGTTCAGATTGTGATATCTCCAACGTCAAATATCCGATTGTTGGCAATGATGCTTCAAAATCGAGCATCCAATTCTTTGTAGAAGAGATCGCTCGTGCGTATCAGGCAGCCAAAAAAACGGCTTAAACTCATTCCATGATTAGCCCATTCATTATCTTGGGTAGGCAAAAATCAGAGGAAATGACTTTGGATATTTTTGAAAAGAAAGCCGCCCTGTCTCATACGATGTCTGTGGCTCCTGTTTCAGAAAAAATAAATAACAATAATACTATGATTACTACAGAACAAATCAAAGCACTTCGTGATCAGACTGGCGTTTCAGTCATGCAATGTAAAAAAGCTCTCGAAGAAGCAGCAGGTGACTCTGAAAAGGCCTTGGTCATTCTTCGTAAGAAAAGTGGCGAATTAGCTGCAAAAAAGGGTGATCGTACTTTTTCTGCAGGTGTGATTCAGTCATATATTCATGCAAACGGTTCTATTGCCTCTATGGTCGAACTCAACTGTGAGACAGACTTTGTGGCCAATAACGAAGAATTCAAAACCGTTGCACGCGATATTGCGATGCATGTCACTGCAACCAATCCTAAATTCATCAGTAAAGACGACATAACCGAAGCAGACAAGAAAACCGCTCGAGAAGTCTTCGAAGAAGAGGTCAAGAACAAACCTGAACCAATGCGTTCAAAGATCCTCGAAGGCAAGCTCGATGCATATTTTGCAGAGATGGTATTGCTCAATCAGCCATTCGTCAAAAACCCTGAGATTACCGTCCAGGGATTCCTCGATCTTGCAACTCAAAAGTTCGGTGAAAAGACAGCCGTCGGCCGCTTCATCCGTTTTAAAGTTCTCGAACGGTAAGGTATACTAGAACAACAGTATTATGTACACGCTCATAGCCATTTTCTATGCGTCTCTGGCCGGAAGTATCGCGATGATTTTCTTTAAACATCGCGAAGGGAAAACTGGAAACGCAACTTTGGTATCCCGTTGGGGGAAGGGCATAGATCATGTGTTCCATGACCTTTTTGCTCGTGTGCGACGTGGAATTTCGTATATGAATCGTCGAACCCTCATAATTATTGGACAACTTGTGGCCTTCCATGTTTTACTTCGTATGCGCAATGTATACGTGGATATCAAACACCGTACATTGGCAAACCCCCACGGTCGCAAAGTGCTCGATGCGGTTCGTGGTCGGGGGGAAGTAAAGAAGCACGGAGCGTCACTGTATTTGAGACGCATATCGAGTAGGGGAAAGTAGATTGTAGGTTCAATTGCCACCTTAGCTCAGTTGGTAGAGCAACGCTTTTGTAAAGCGAAGGTCCTCGGTTCAAGTCCGAGAGGTGGCTCCAAATAATATCTCGCATATGGCTGAAATTAATATAAACCGGGACGCCGAACATAATCTGCTTAAAAGTCTGGAGTCTCGAACTGATTCCGAAGCTCTCCGATTTAGACGTTATCTGGCTATGCCGGATCTGTCCCGCAAAGAAGGTGGTCCCCTCAAAGAGATTGTCGATCGTGCCAAGAAAACCAAAAGTTTGAGTGGTTTCGATGTGATCAACATTCCCGAAATTGTTCCAACGAATATTCTTTTTGATCTTTTTAATATGCCTGTCGGTCACCCAGCTCGTAGTAAGTCAGATACCTATTATGTCGATGAGCAGAACGTGCTTCGTACTCATGATACGGTGTTCTGGTATTACTATCTCAATGACCCGGAGATCAAAAAGAGAATTGCCAACAAAGAAACGCTCGGTGCACTTTGTTATGGCAAGGTATACCGAAAGGACGAGATTGATAGTCGTCATATGAACGTATTCCATCAGTTTGGTGGCCTCTATATTGCGCCAGACGGGGTCAAAACCATCACTCCCGATGATCTCAAGGCTGCGCTTTCAGAAATTGCCCGCAGCATCTTTGGAGACAGTGTGGAATTTCGTTTTTATGACCACAATTTCCCCTACACCGATCCAAGTTTCGAAATGGAGGCATTCATCAATGGTCAGTGGATTGAGATCCTGGGTTGCGGTATGGCACGTAAAAGTGTGCTCAAAGAATGTGGTATCGAAGGGTATCATGGCTGGGCTTTCGGCTTTGGTCTAGAACGATTGGCAATTGCCTCAATGTCTCTTCCAGATATTCGCTTGCTCTGGTCTTCGGATGAACGGGTGACCAAGCAATTACAACTCGGTAGGAAATTCCAAGAAGTCAGTAAATATCCACCGACCGTCCGAGATATTTCTTTTATCGTTGATAAAGACGTGGCGCTCAATAACTATTACGAAATTGTCCGTGAATACGCTGGAAATCTGATCGAAGAAGTGAAACATGTGGATACCTTCGAAAATGCTGCAAAATTTGGAGCTGATAAGGTCAGTCATACCTTCAGAATCATATATCGTTCTCCAGAACGAACACTCACCAACGACGAGGTCAATGAAATTCAAGACAAAATCCGCGAAAAGACAGCATCTGAATTGCATGCGGTGTTGAGATAGGTAATTAAGGTGGGCAAGGTATACAATAGGCCACATTTCTACGGTTTTTACACGTGCACAGTCGCTCGTTTTCTGCTATACTAGAGGGACAAAAAACAACTACGAAACCTCTATGGCTGACAAAAACAAAGGAAACTATGATGCATCGTCGATTACCGTTCTTGAAGGTCTAGAACCCGTACGAAAGCGCCCCGGAATGTATATCGGTACCACTGGTCCCGATGGTCTTCATCATCTTATAACCGAGATATTCGATAACTCCCGCGACGAGGCGATGGGAGGTTTCGCTAATGATATCGAAATAGCATTGTTACCAGGAGATCGTGTGCGTGTTGCTGATAACGGTCGAGGTATTCCTGTTGATGTTCATAAGCAGACCAAGATATCGGCCCTTGAAATGGTTATGACCACACTCCATGCCGGAGGTAAATTCGGCGGAGAAGACAGTGGTTACAAAGTATCGGGAGGTTTGCATGGAGTAGGTGCTTCGGTAGTAAATGCTCTTTCAACCCATACCAAAGTCCTTGTTCATCGAGATGGGGGAATTCATATGCAAGAATATAACCAAGGTAAACGTAAGGCTGCGGTTAAATTTTTAAGGAAGGTGTGGTACAGGATTTCAAGCGAGTTGTTACTCATATGCGCCAACAAGCGTATCTTATTCGTGGTTTACGTATTTCTATTATCGATGCTCGTGAGCAAGTTGCGACGTTTGGCCAAGATGATGATCTCTTTTATTTACGCGAGACAGGAGTGGATGCGCCCTCATATACTTTCTTCTTCGAAGGAGGTCTTATTTCTTTGGTAAAATTTACAAATCAGCTTCTTAAACCTCTTCATAAAAATATCTTTTATATTGAAAAAAAGGTTGAAGGTGTTGAATCTGTTGAAATTGCATTGCAATATTGTGACGATGTTGCGCCTCATCTCATGGCATTTGCCAACAATATTCATAATCCGGAAGGAGGTACTCATGTTACCGGTTTCAAAACTGCGCTCACTCGTACACTCAATACCTACGCCAAAAATAACAATCTCGCCAAAAATGGGGAAGATACATTTACTGGTGATGATGCGCTTGAAGGCATGACTGGTGTTATTTCTGTAAAGCTCCGCGAAATTCAATTCGAAGGTCAAACCAAAGCAAAGTTGGGCAGTATGGAAGCTCAAGGTGCAGTTGCTTCGGTATTTGGTGATGCATTCGCCGCATTTCTCGAAGAGAATCCCGATGATGCTCGTACGATCATCAACAAGGTTATCTTGGCTATGAAGGCCCGTAAGGCTGCAAAGGCTGCAAAAGACTCTGTATTGCGCAAAGGAGCCCTCGAAGGCATGACGTTGCCGGGTAAGCTCGCAGACTGTCAGTCCAACTCTCCAGCCGAATCCGAACTCTTTATTGTAGAGGGAGATTCTGCAGGAGGTACTGCAAAACAAGGTCGTGATCGTCGAACCCAAGCAATCTTGCCCCTTCGCGGAAAGATCTTGAACATCGAACGTGCTCGTCTTGATCGTATGCTTGGTTCAGAACAGATTAAGAACCTTATCTTGGCTTTTGGTACGGCGATCGGGGACACATTCGACATTACTCGTCTCCGTTATCACAAGATTGTATTGGCAACAGATGCTGACGTCGATGGAGCACACATCCGTACCCTCATTCTTACGCTCTTGTACCGCTATTTCCGCCCGCTGATCGATCAGGGATATGTGTATATTGCCCAACCACCATTGTATAAGGTTAAAAGAGGCAAAGAGATCTTGTATTTCTACGATGAACAGTCAAAGGTCAAAGAATTAGGTAAAGGTTTTGACGAATCTCAAGCAATCCAAGATATCGATCTTCAGGATTCTCGAAATGCATTGCTCGATGCTGCTGATGCACCCGTGGATGAAGCTGAAGTCGAAGAAGAAACCGCCAAAGGTAGAACTCCAAAGATTTCTATCCAACGATATAAAGGTTTGGGAGAAATGAATGCCGACGAACTCTGGGAAACAACCATGGATCCATCTCGCCGTATTCTCAAGCAAGTAAACGTCGAAGATGCCCAGGAAGCAGACAAGATTTTCGATATGCTCATGGGACAAGATGTTCCTGCGCGTAAGTCATTTATTCAGTCCAACGCTAAACACGCGACGATTGATATATAAATAAAAGGACCCGGTATTATACCGGGTCCTTAAACCCTACACTGTTCTCACTTTCAACTTCGAAGATCGCTTCTTATCCAGCTTAGGAAGTTTTAGTATCAAAAGACCATGTTTTTCGACGGCTTCGGATTCGTCAACGTCGATTTCTTCAGGGAGTTGGATCGTACGAGAGAATGAACCCCAATACAGTTCGCGAACATAGTAGTCGTCTTCACTGGCAACACGCTCTTCTTCGCGCTTACCTCGGATAGTGACTACGTCACGGGCAATAGTCACATCGAGATCATCGGGACGGACACCAGCAATCATACTCTTTATGATGATCATTTCTGGAGTTTGGTATACATCCACGGTAAGTTCACCTTCTTTTTCGGACTCTTCTTCTATCCATGAAGAAGCAACATCACTTTCGCCTTTGTGATGGGCAGGCTTGCCTTTTGGGGCAGTTTCTTCTTCCATGCGGACAGTTCCTGTCAGTTTTTCAAAAAAGGATCGCTTTTCTTTGCTCATATATTACAAATTAAAATTTATTATCGATAAGTATATCACACCGCATCGTGCGGACTCACTGTTTGAGGGTGAACAACTTTTATTTCCTCGAATAAAATAATCAAAATAACCACTGCGCCCCATACCCAACTGAAAACCTTCAAACTATCTACTGTACCACTTGCGATAATAGAAAGATTAAAGGCGGTATGGAACGCAATAGCTGCTCCGAGTCCGATAATTGCCGCACTGACCTTGGCGATATATCCACGATAGAAGGCGAGACCCAATGCAAATCCTACGACCGCAGAACTTACAACGTGGACAAGGGTTGCTCCCATAAAGCGCATGTTTCCAGTTATGACACTTTTGACGATTTCACCATTGGAGAGGGGTCCGAGGATAAAAAGAGTATTTTCGAGCGCTGCGAAACCAAGAGCTACTGTAATACAATAGATCATGGCATCAATTGGTTCGTCGTTTTGTTTGGTAAAGAGGGCAACACTCAGAACGGCTAAGAATTTCACTATTTCTTCAACCGCAGCCCAGAGAGTATAGCGAATAGTCGGATCGCTAAAGAGTGTTCCAACCCATTTTTCGGCCACGATTGCCAAGGCAACCGAGAGCATGCCGCCAAAAAAGGAGAGTGTCAGGATAAGGCGAGATTCAGGGTGGGCTATATCTTCGCGTGTCCAGAAGAAAAGCCAAATGAGAGAGGGAATAACACCAGCGAGTACTGCATATACAATAAGATTCATACGTTTAGCCTAGTATACCACGGCCTCTTACGTGTGAGCCTGTGAGTAAATACCGAGCGATAATCAAGTGCGTGAACCTTGACAAAATAGGCATTTTAAGCTAGAAAGCATGAAGATCTTGTTGGTATGCCTTGTAGGCATTCTGATCTAACAAGCAACAAAACACTCAAACGGTTCGAAATGGAATGTAACGTATGAAAACGAAAACCTGGTCCTTGTCAATTCTTCTTCTCAGTTTCACCTCTTTGTTCGCTAGTGCCGCCGACGTCAGGATTGTCGTGGATAACGACGATCCTCTCGAATTCGCCGCTCCACTCACAGTGGAATCTGGCCTGATTCGAGCAGCCGCTCAACAGAATTCGTTGCCTGTATTGGCTGCAAAACCGGAAAAGGTTGAGATTGCCTCGTTGTGTTCGAGTGGTTCGCCAAATCTCGTGGCAAGTCGTTTGACTGCCATGAATGGTCTCGTTGGATTACCGGTGAATACGGATCCGGCCGATCCAACGGCGTGGTATGTCGTTGCTCCTGATATGTGGGAGTGGCACAACATCGTTAGTCTGGCTTCGGCCAGTCCAAACGTCATGTGGCGCGGAAAAACAAGTTTCCTGACCCCTGCCCAATCGGCAGAGAAAGGGAACAGACTCGTTATTCACGCCATGGGGCAATACCCTGTCAGTGCCTATGAATGTGAAATCACGACTAGTTTGACCAATATTGCCACTACCCGTTTTTTCGTCGGGAAGGATAGCGCAGGCAACGAACTTCCATTTAGTGCGAACTTCGTCGGTTTGAACTTTGGGGCCAATGGTATATTGGAATCAACACGGAATCCAGTATCAGGTCTTTGGACTCAGATGGGGGATGATACTGTGTTTTCGAATAACGAACGCCCTTCAGCGGTTCAATACAATGAATGGTTTCGCTTCGGAGCCACGGCCGTCATTACTGCGGGCAATCTCGCAGCGATGGATGGAGTCAAGGCACAGTTTGCCAATGGTACGCCAACATTCACCGCACGGCTCATCAAGAATGGAACAGAAGTTCACTCCAAGACGGTTACGGAGATCCAGCTTCGTTTGCGCATCACACCGGGACCGGTAGGTCTTGAATCGTACGATGTGTTGACGATTATTGGAGGTCAGGATGATGAGAGGTATCACATTGAACATTCACCTGAGCCGAATGGCCCATGGACCGAAGTCGATGCGGACCTGTTTAACGCACAAACCGTGTACGTTGACCGGGTTCCAGGGCAAAGTAGGTTCTATCGAGCCAAAGTAGTGTCTCCCATCGTCGGTGTATCACCTGAGTAACATCCTTGTACATTCGCAGAGCCCTTCTTCACTGAGGGGCTCTTTTTCATTGACATACGATTTTATATATGGTAGGTTGTAGCTCGTTGTATGGAATACATACCGAAAGAGATTATTACCAATTATTCACTATTTATCATGAAAATTCGCTTTATTTTGTCAGTATTTGTTGTGATTGCGGCTGCTTTCCTTGTGATTGCAACCCCGGTTTCAGCACAGGTTTCAAACGGTGGTGACGAAGGGGCTGCGGTTACCCCAGCAGCTGATTCAAGTACTGCTGTTGGTGAAGTAAGTAACGGTAACGACGAAGGTGCAGCTATTGCGCCTGCAGTTGATTCCAACACCGCAGTCGGTGAAGTATCAAACGGCAACGACGAAGGTTCTCCTATTACTCCAGCAGTTGATTCAAATACTATTGTTGGTGGAGTTACTAACGGCGATGATGATGCTGCAGGTATTCCTGCTGTAGAAACTCCTTCTACATCTGGTAGTTCTTCTGGAGGTCGTTCTTCACGAAGATCTTCTTCATCAAGTTCATCTTTGAGTCTTTCGACTCAGTTGGGAACTACAACCGCTTCATGTCCTCTTATCGCCGCTTCAATCTTGAAGCTCAATGGATCAAACGATTCACTCAATGTTTCTCATCTTCAACTCTTTTTGAAGAATATCGAGAAGCTCGATGTTGATGTTACGGGTACATTCGATGCAAAGACAGAAGCTGCTGTTTCTGCTTTCCAAGTCAAGTACACAGCTTCAGTACTTGCACCATGGAATGCTTCTCAGCCTTCAGGTATCGCATATATCACCACTATCAAAAAGATCAATGAAATTGCATGTCAGCAAGCTATGACATTGAGTCCTTCGGATCTCGCTATCATCGCTGCATACAAGGCAAAGGTTGCTTCTACAGCAACTGCAACATCATCTGATGTTGTTGTCCCTATGACAGATTCAGAAGGAAATGTTATTGGTCTCGGTACTTCCACTGATGAAACAAACGTTGCGGCAGCTGCTGATGCATCTATCCTCAAGCGTTTCGGGAATTTCCTCAAAGGTCTCTTTCGTTAAGCGTTAGTTAAAACCCAATTTTTTGGTACCATGCGCCCGGATTTCTCCGGGCGTTTTGGTTGTTGTCTGAAAAGCGCCTGCCAAAGCAATCATCAGAGCATTGTCTCCCGAAACGTGACGAGAAGGAAGGAGAACAGGAATACTATATTCTTCGGCGAGTTTTGAAATATGGGTGGTGAGATATGTATTTGCACTAACGCCACCTCCAACGATGAGGGTGTGAACCTCGATAGTATCGAGCGCAGCTTTGATTTTGGAAATAAGGGTTTCGCGTACAGCTTCTTCGAATTCACGAGCCAAGCCTTTCTTGAATTGTTCGGTGAGAGGACCTGTCTCTTCTGCTTTGCGTACGGCATAGAGGACGGCGGTCTTGAGGCCAGAGAAAGAGAAATTGAGATCGTTGCTCCCAATCATCGGCCGAGGCAAAGGTGTCGGAGAAGGAATATTTTCTTCACGAGCCTCTTGAGCCAAACGTGAAATATGTGGACCGCCGGGATACGGTAATCCAAGCAATCGCGCCGTCTTATCAAATGCCTCACCGACCGCATCGTCTTTGGTTTGGCCGATAATAGAGTAGTTTCCAATTCCTTGAATATGAATCAGTTCGGTGTGTCCGCCACTGATCAGAAGAGCGAGTGCAGGGAATCTGCTTTCTTGCAGTTTTTGCCAAGTGCCGTGAGGTGTTTCGGAATTGAGAAGGGAGCCTACGATATGTCCTTCCATATGGTTAATAGGTGCAACAGGAATATTCCACAGTGCTGAAAGGATGCGGGTAAAACTAATACCAACCCAGAGTGCAGGTTCAAGTCCGGGTCCTTCGGTGACAGCGATACGATCTATGCTCGGGATGTTTTTCAGAAATTGAGCTTGAACCAGAGCTTCAAAGAGTTCGGCATTTTGGGAAGTAACATCTGCGCGGAATGTTTCGACGATCTCTTCGTGCAGAGGCTTCCCCTCTGAGGTCTGACCTCTGAGGGGAAGCCTTGATTCCTCAAGGAGCTTTTTCAAGAGAGGAATGATATTTTTGCCGTGCTCACGTTTGGCAAGCGCCGGGTACACGCCTCCGTAGGTAGTATGGAGATCGGCTTGAGAATGGACGAGGGAGTTTATGACGCGGCATTCAAAAGATTCGCCACTGCCGCGAGTTTCAATCAGGGCTAGTGCCGTATCGTCACAACTCGTTTCTATTCCAAGAATGATCATATAGTGTGTGCACCGCGAAGCTCCGAGCTTGTCGAGGAGCGAAGTGGTGCGCGATACAGGATTCGAACCTGTGACCCTCCCCACGTCAAGGGGATGCTCTACCAACTGAGCTAACCGCGCGTATATCACTTTATTTAGATACTCTAGCAAAAAGGGGCTGAAAAATCTATTTTTTGAACATAGTATTACATCCATCTCATATCTTTCTTTGAGGCTTCACTGATATGAAATTTTGCAATTTTTTGGATGAGAGAGATTGAAAGTGGTTTATCGAGAGGGAATTGAATTGATTCTTTTGCTGTCATCCCGTAAGTTTTTTCTCAAAGCTTTAATAGCTGATGGGGTAGGATAGAAACCGATGTGTTTTTTTGAATCCAGCATAGGTAAAAATAATACGATTATATGAAAACGCAGGTATACTCATTTCAAAGTCTCAATTCCTTTCAGAGTTACTTTTTTGAGACATGTCCGCATCGCTTGTAATTTCTTTTTAACGGCTGGATCTGCATGATTGATATAATCAGTGACAGTTTGTGGTTTCATATGGTTATCTAAAAGGTGTTTGTATTACATTGCAGGCGCTTTGCATAGGTTACCAGCTCTTATTCGCTACGCTTACTCAATCTGTGAGCCGAATCGAGCTCGAACCGTGGTCGGTTAAGACCTGCAAGGTTATTTTGGTTAAAATTTAAGAATCAGTTTGACCCTTCTCGAGCATATTTAGTTTTGTGTAAATATAAACCTAATAATATAGATATGAGTGATATTAAAAGGTCAAATCTAAATTTATAAGATTTTTCTTCTTGTGTTACCCATGAACGTAAATCATCTAAGGTTCCAATAATTTTTACATCACATTCAGAGATTTTATCACTCTGACAGAATCCTATGGCTATAGGAACGCCTCCAGGTGTAAGTATTTTTTTTCTCCGTTCTGTTCCTCCATCATTATCAGGTAAATATGCATATGGTGCATTATTCACAGCAAAGCGTGATATAAAAGTTGGTTTACCGGTTGGCAATTTACCATTATAATTTTTTTCTATTAATTCCCACGTTGAATTATAATCAGTATTGTCCGGGTATATCATCGTCTTCTCTGCAGTATTCCATTGAGTAGCAAGGCTATAATTTGAGGTTCTCTCTGCAGAGGTCAAACCTGTTAAATGTTTTAAGACACCAAATTCTTCTAAAAAATTAAAACCAATAACAACAAAGGGGGTTATCACAATTAAAAATATTTCAATTAAGTTAATTACATATTTGTTTGGTTTATTCATACGTGTTTCTCGAGTACTCGAACTATCTCTCAAATGGTAGCCCTACGGAGAATCGAACTCCGATTAACGGATTGAAAACCCGTTGTCCTAACCGTTAGACGATAGGGCCAAAACGACCGTTTTGGTAAAAACAAATATAACATAACATTGGTGGTATGGGAAATGGTTTTTGAGGTTTCAAATAAAAGGTGATATGGTGAAGGGGATTAGATATTTGGAGACGTGGCTGAGTGGTTGAAGGCACCACACTCGAAATGTGGCATGGGGGAAACCTCATCGTGAGTTCAAATCTCACCGTCTCCGCTGTAACTGAGAGGTCACTTTCCAACCCCCTCTTTTCATGTTACTCTACATAGCTCGAAAGATTCCGTTTTTCAACGTATATGCCCCCGGCAAAACCTCAATCAAGTTTATTTAAAATGCTCAAGCGCTATTCCGTATCAGCGCTGTTGTTGGCTATTGCAACCATAGTAGGGAACGGGTTGGGATTGGCCGTGCCAAAGTTCATTTCCGTCGGTATCGATACTTTTTCAAAGGGAGAAAGTATCAGTACAACTTTCTATATCCAGTTTCTTGTTCTCTCTGTCATCATCTTCCTCTTTACGTATTTTCAAGGCATCTTCCAAAGTTATCTTTCAGAAAAAGCAGCCCATGATATCCGCGAAGAACTTGCAGACAAGATCTCTCGCATGACGTTTGCTCGTCTCGAACAGGAGACTCCGGCAAAATTGTTGACCAACCTGACATCAGACATAGATGCTATCAAAGTATTTTTCTCCATGGGAGTTGCGACTGTTATCTCCTCGGTAGTTGTTATTATCGGAGCAGCTACATTACTCCTCAGAATCGACTGGAAACTCGCCTTGGCTGTTCTTACCGTTGTCCCGATGGTCGGAGTGATGTTCTTTATTGTCTTCAAAAAGCTCGGACCTTTGTTCAAGAAGACTCAAGAATTGATCGACTCATTCAACACCATTATCAGTGAAAGTATCATTGGCTCCGCAATTGTCCGCGTTTTCAATTCAGGAAAATTGGAACATGTAAAATTCAGTACAAAGAATACTGCAGCTCGCGACACAGGCATAGAGATTCTTAAACTCTTTTCATTGGTTATTCCTGCCATCGGTGCTATTTCAAACGTAGCAGCATTGATCATTCTCCTTATTGGAGGAAAATTTGTGATTGACGGCACCATGTCATTGGGAGATTTTACCGCTTTCAATAGTTACGTCTTTATCCTCATCTTTCCTTTCATTATGCTCGGCTTCGTGTCCAATATTATTTCCCGTGCACAGACTTCATACAACCGCATTCGTGCCATTATTGATCTGCCCGAAGAAGCTGATTCAGGCACTATTGCCACTGCAATCAAAGGCGATATCGACGTGCGTAATGCCACACTTATCTATGGAGAAAAGAAAGTCTTGAATGATGTTTCGTTTTCTATCAAAGCCCATACCAAGACGGCAATCATCGGACCAACAGCTGCAGGCAAGACACAGCTTCTCCAAGTGCTCATGGGTCTGACCGCATTGAATTCTGGGGAAGTGCGTTACGATGGTCATCCGCTCAAAGAGTATTCAAAACAGACCCTCTATTCGCATGTTGCATTGGTGTTCCAGGATAGTGTCCTATTCAACATGAGTCTCAAGGAAAATATTGCATTTAGTTCTGCGGTAGCCGAAGAGCAGATGCAGAAGGCGATCGAAGTAGCAGAGCTTCATGATTTTATCCATACACTTCCGAAAGGTCTCGATAGTATCGTCTCGGAACGCGGCACATCTCTTTCGGGAGGACAAAAGCAACGTATCATGTTGGCTCGTGCATTGGCACTCAATCCGCAGGTTATATTGCTGGATGACTTTACTGCACGTGTCGATGAATCAACTGAGAAAAAGATTTTAGCAAATATCGAAAAGCACTATCCTCATATCACCATCGTGTCAGTCACTCAGAAAATTCGTTCCGTGGAACATTTTGATAAGATCATTCTGTTGATGGAAGGGGAAGTTATTGCTCAAGGTACACATACGGAGCTGACCGAAACATCTCCCGAGTACGTGCAGATTATCGAATCGCAAAAAAGTACCAACACCTATGAAAACTAATTACTCACTCAAAGATCATATCGACGACGCACCACAACGCTCTTTCAAGAGTGCGTTTGCAAAGATGAAACCTCTTCTCGTCAATGAGAAAAAAGGCATCATTATTGCCTTTGGAGCAGTCATCGCTAATGCCTTCTTTAACCTGGTTGGCCCATTGGGTATTGGATATACGATCGATACGTATATCATCCCTCAGGATTATCAGGGTGTGCTGATTGCCGGAGTAGTACTCTTTGGTATTTTTGTCGCAGCCTTTATTTCCAACTATGTGCAGATGCGGGTGATGGGTGGTG
>LFCL01000008.1 GCA_001189105.1 Parcubacteria bacterium C7867-002 | reverse complement strand
GGTCAGGGATATGCACTCCGGAAGTATTTTTACGCGCAGGTGGCAGAGCGGTCAATTGCAATGGACTGTAAATCCATCGCCCTATGGGCTACGGGGGTTCAAATCCCTCCCTGCGCACACTTCATAATTCTCGCATTTTCACAATACGTTTATGCGCAGGAGAAAGGCGCCCGCGCGCCTTTCGTGAGGGATTTGAAAAGGTTGAGCATGTCGCGCGGACTCTGAGCTTATCGAGGGGGAGCACGACGCGAAACCTGTACTGGTCCTGTAAGGACAAAATCCCTCCCTGCGCACACTAAAAAATCCCGAATCTATTCGGGATTTTTTATATCACCACTCTCTTCAAGTGGCTCGGTATCGCAATAACCATCTCATAGGCAATCGTTCCAGGTGTCTGCTTCACAATTGAATTAATGGAATTTGGATCACTAAATGTATTGCTAATAATCACCACTTCATCTTGTGGTCTGATATCTGGAATATGAGTCACATCGATACTGGTAATGTTCATGCTGACTCTACCGACGATCGGACAGGGAATACGTTGAGGGCCAACTAAAATAAATCCAATATTGGAAAGGCGACGGTCAATACCTTCGTAGTATCCAGCTGGTATTGTTGCTACGCGCATGTCGTGCGAAGCGGTGAACGTCGCATTGTATCCGATCGACTCACCTTTTTTAATTGTTTTAATATCCGTAACCAGCGTTCGTATTTCCATGACTGGTTGGAGATTCATCTTTCTCTCTTCTTCTATGAGACCATAGAGACCGATACCCAGACGCGAAACGTTGGCATCGATGTCTTGTGAGAATGAGTGACCGTAGGTGGCACTGGCATGGATCCATTTCAGGGAAGAACATTCTTTTCTAAAAATATGCACTAGTTCATTCCATTGCTGAATTTGAGCGTGAGTAAATTCAGGATCAGTTCCGTCGGCATCTGCGAGATGAGTGGAGATTCCTTCTAGAACAATATGAGGTGATTTTTTAATCAGCATAATTGCTGTTGGTATTTCTTCGATCAAGATTCCTTGACGGTGCATGCCGGTATCGATCTTGAGATGGATAGGTATTCGATGGCGAGTCTCGAGAATTCCCTGCAGCATGTGGAGACTGGTGACGGTAAAAGAAATGTTGGACAATCGTGAGCGAAGGAGGGTGGAAGGAGGAGTGTAACCGATAATAAGAAGAGGAGTTTTGATGTGTGCTGCATGCAGAGCGACTGCTTCAAAATATGAATCAACAATGAGAAAAGGGATTCCTTTTTCGGTATCCAGAATACGAGCAATCTCGATGAGGCCATGACCATACGCATTACTTTTGAGAACAGGTGCCACTTTTCCTTGAGGAGCCAACTTCTGAAACTCATGAAGGTTGTGCAGAAGATGACTTTTCGAAATAGTTACTCGAATCAGAGGGGTATAAGGGAAACGACTGCGGGACAGCCAGGTTAAGAGCTTTTTCATGAGACTATTGTACCTCTTCACAACCTGTCCTACATACTTGACAGTAGTGTTGTAATATGCTAGTATATATGCAGTTAAATACGAGCCGATCAGGCTCATTTTTGTTCTCCATAATCACATACTACACATAAGTCCTTACGAATGTAGGGGCGTGTGATGGTGGGGGACATACTAACAATAGAAAGAAAAAATAGTATGAACTCACTTAAATCGATTCGCCTGTATCAAGGTGCGATCGTTCTCCTTCTGACGTGCATCGCCTGCATCTTGGTTTTGAATCCGAGGCAGTCGGCACTTCTCAAGGATATCGATGTTTCGGGTATGAATCCTGGACCCAGCATCGTGTCGCCGGTAGACGGGACTGGAGTAGAGATTCCATCTCTTACTCTGACCAATGAAAACGAGGAAGTCCGAGTCCTTCGGGAGCTTGGCTTCTCTCCGACTCAAGGTCATCCAATTTCCATCAAATGATGGATGTCGTACATAGTAAACAAACAAGAAACAACAGAAAAACAGCAAGGAAAGCAAAAATGAAAAGATTATTCACGTTGGTTGTCG
Organism: Parcubacteria bacterium C7867-002; assembly: GCA_001189105.1. Classification (GTDB taxonomy): domain Bacteria; phylum Patescibacteriota; class Minisyncoccia; order Phycocordibacterales; family PALSA-1337; genus C7867-002. Next base: position 29,300 of record LFCL01000008.1, on the reverse strand, counting down.
GTTTGGTACTGGTTGGTGCGGCTCATGTGGGTGTCCAAGCCCAGGAGGGTCCTATTGATGCAGAAGAAGTTGCTCGTGCGATTCTCCGGATTGAAGAAGTGGTCGAGTATCAAGGTCAGTTTGGTTTTAATCGCGTTATTTCCAATCGCTCGGAGCGGGTGCGGGGTGAATTCCAGATGCGTCGGCCGGAAGTCGGCCAAGCATTTCGGATCACCAAGTTGTCGATTGGAGGTACGAATATTCCATTGGCGGCACCTCGGGCAAGTTTGCCCATTAACGTTGTTGGCATCGCTGCTAACTTCTACATGTCCGTTGATGGATTTGGAGCCAATCGAGGCGACAGTCTTATCTACGGATACTTCAGTACGAACCTGTTGCTGCAAGGTACTCCTATCAACATTGTGCTTCAGCCAGGATGGGTGAAGAATGAAATTGAGGAAACCTTGCCGATCGGGTTGTCCGCTCAGAATGCTCGGGTTCGTATCGGAGACTTTGAAGGTGGTTACGATGTATATCGTCGCCGCTTTACAATCTGGACGGATCCCCTGGTTGACCTTGTCGGTCTCGAGTATGAGATCTTCGATGGGTCAACGGGTACTATCTTCAAAGTTGTTCCTATTCGTGCTATCGATGCGCCCTCTGTTCCTGTGGAGTCTCCTGTTAACTTCTCCTATCTGGGAGGTGTGACGGAAGTCTTGTTCCGTGATGGAAATTGGGCTAGTTTCCAACAGCAAAAATTCAATACCAACACTATGGTGGATCGTGTGGGAGTGGCCGGAGTTCCGGTTCGTATCCCTGCACGTATCTATATGGTTCGGTTGGAGGGGGCTCAGTTGAACCTCTCATATTGGGGACTGGCTCCTGGAAGTGTTGTGGAAATTCGTGAAGTGGTGGATCGCGGCGAAATGCCTCTGCTTCAACGGGTCGTTGTTCCGTCACTCAGTAACAACAACGGAAACGAAAGGGATATCATGTTGCAGGCAGGAAAGCGAGCCGTGGTTGTCACTGTTACGGGCAGCCTCGATCAGGACCAGTCAGATGGATTCTACATCCACTTCAACAAATCCTTCTACATCAGTGTTCCACCCTCGACAGGGGGCGATGATGGTCCATCGCCAGCGCCGTGCTCGGGATGCACGGGATCGCGATTCCTGAATGGTACTCTGGACTTGCATGTCGAGTTGGAAGACCGTCTCGATGTTGCTGGGGGCGGGCAAGCCGAAGCTCCGATGACTATCGGAACGAAGGCGGGTTGCACTACTACGCAATATGAGCTATAGTGTTGCAACACATTTTAACTGAGATTTATGGCCAATAAACAAAACCAACTTATACAGATCAAGAACAAGACCACCGTTGTCTTCAAGGAAGCCAAGAAATAAAGCAAACCTTTTGCGTAGAGCCAAAAAAGAGGGTAGGATAGTACTAGCCTCTTTTTTGTTGGCTGAGCATTGAAAATCCAAGGGCGATTAGTTAAGTGGTATAACTGCGGTCTCCAAAACCGCTGTCGGAAGTTCGATTCTTCCATCGCCCGCACAAACTCTAGTAGTCCGAGAATAAGCCAATTTATTGGCTTATGAGGAAGAATCGAAAAGGTTGAGCATGTGGAGCGGACTCCGAGCTTGTCGAGGAGGAGCATCACGCGAAACCTGTACCTGATATTTTATTTGATTTCGAATCTCTTTTAAGATAATCTTCAAGCAGAGTTGATTCTATCAACGTGCTCAACACACAGCTTGAAAGTGTGCAATTGAAGCATTGTGCTTCAAAAGGAGTCCTATGAAAAAACTGTTCCTTCACTTGGGGACATTGTATGTCCTCATCAGCATGTTTCTTATGACCGATCTCAACCCCTTACTCTACTGGGGTTGGTACCGCGACAACGTGAATGCATTGTTAAATGTCTTGTTCAGCATTCATCCTAATCTTCCACTCGCATGGTTCTTTTCCGTGTTCGTTCTCGCTTCCTTCATTAGTTCACTGCATTGTGGCGGAGCTGAGAGAAAGGGGGCGGTATGAGCAAGCCTGTGGTAAAAATCCTCCTTGTGCACGGCTGGTTTCTCCAAGCAGGACTCAGGATAAACTTTAATCCCGTAAACGGCCTGCCGTTTGTCTATCATGGAGACGGCTTCTGGATGTACCATGGCAGTCTGTGGTTTCGGACCGAGACGACCTTCGAAGGCATCCTGTATGACCATTGCGGGATCGCGAATGTGCTGAATGGGACGATGGTGGAGGGGAAGCTCCAGTTCGACAAGGCTTACACTCATCGCCAGGATGTTATTCGCTATGAGCTAAGCTACGATACATCGCGCTCGGGTCTCATTTTCAATGGAGACTACAAGGGAAGCGTGGTGGGGATAGGCAAGACGCGTCTTGGGCTGACTGATCAGTCTCGAGATTTTTTCCAATAACAACCTTTTCGGTTTCAAGGCGCCATTTCACGTGGCGCCTTCCTTTTTAGTAATATAAAGATGAAGAGACTGAACTATTTCTTGTTCCTAAAACAACTTTAATCAAACGTCAAATACCACTTGACTTATATAATGAACTATGTTAAGATAACAACGTTACTAATATAACGCAGTTATTATATGAAACTCACTAAAACACATTGGTCAGTCGTTGGAGTCACTGTCCTTGCTATCGCTTTTGTGTTTGTAGGCATGAATCTTATTTCAAAGCAGTCTACAGACCTTCAGCCAGCAGGAGTCGCTTCTATTACACTTTCCAATTTCAACAGTTCTACCATCGAAATCGGCGATCTTCAGAAAGTACGTTGGATTACTACAAATTATGCAGCTCCAACAGTTACTCTCAACATTATTCGCAAAGTAGGTGACAATCCTACTCGATATGAATTGGTTCGTACCGTTTCTGCTGCAACATTAAACGATGGTTCAGCGGTTTGGGTTCCAGCCAAAGTCGACATGGGTTCAGATGTATTCGTACAAGTTGGCTGCACGCTTTCTGCACAAGAATGTCATGCCTCACAACCAACATTTGCCCTTGCAGTTGTAGACACTGGTCTGTATGCAAATACTGCAAATGCATACAAGGCAATCGAACAGTTGCAGAATAAATAATTCTCCTCTGTGATACAAAAATCCCTCGCCTCACGGTGGGGGATTTTTGTATAGTTTCCTCGGGTAGGCCGAGGGGATATAATGCGGCTATGGAACCCCTTGCCTCAAAAATACGGCCCACATCTCTCAAGAATTTTGTTGGTCAAAAGCATTTGGTCGATGATGATAAGCCGTTGGCAATCGCTATCCGGGAGAAACACCTTTTTTCTTTCATCCTCTGGGGTCCGCCGGGAGTTGGTAAAACCACGTTAGCTCGAATATATGCCAAAGCTCTTGATGCGCGCCTTTACGAGCTTTCAGCTGTGTCTGCAGGTAAGGATGACATTCGAAATATCGTCGATGATCCAGAACTGCTTGATCGACGGCCAAAGCTTTTATTCCTGGACGAAATTCATCGTTTCAATAAAGCACAACAAGATTTCCTGTTGCCATTTGTCGAAAGTGGCAAACTTACATTGATCGGTGCCACTACGGAAAACCCGAGTTTTGAAATTATACCCGCACTCTTGTCTCGGTGCCGCGTTTTTATTCTGCAAAGTCTGTCTGAGGATGCATTAAAGGAAATTATCAGAGCCACCAAAATAAAAGTTCCCAAGGATGCACTGGAATGGTTGGTCGGTATGGCGCATGGCGATGCGCGTATGGCTTTGACAGCTTTGGAAAACACACAGCAGTTATACGGATCAATCACCAAGGAGTCTTTGAAAAACACCTTCGAACATTCCTTTATTCGTTTTGATAAAAAAGGTGATGAACATTATGATACGATTTCTGCCTATATCAAAAGTATGCGCGCAGGTGATGCAGATGCGGCACTCTATTATTTGGCACGGATGATTGAGGGTGGTGAAGATCCTTTGTTCATTGCGCGACGCATGGTTATCTTTGCTTCGGAGGATATTGGTATGGCACAACCGACTGCACTCGTGGTTGCTAACGAGGTGTTTCGTGCTGTAGAAACAATTGGGTTACCTGAGGCTGCAATCAATTTGGCACATGGGACGAGTTACCTGGCACTAGCTCCGAAAGATCGTCGCTCATACGATGCCTACTTCGAAGCATTGGCTGATGTGCGTACCCATGGCAATCTTCCTGTGCCCCTGAAGATCCGTAATGCTCCTACCAAACTCATGAAAGATGCTGGATATGGAAAGGGGTATAAGAAGTATATCGATGTAGCCAAAGGGGAGAGTTATCTGCCGGATGTCTTGAAGGGGAAAAAGTACCTCAAACACAAGCTGAAATAAGGGGTGGTGGCACTGGGGACAATGGTTGACAAAGCTGTCAAATGTGATATACTTATCCCAGGTCAATATACACAAATCACCACCACGAACAAGAAAGTTGAAAACTTAATATGAGCAAAAATGTCTTGGAAGTTTTGGAAGCAGAATTCGTCGAGTCTCTCGAACCGCTTAGTCCCGAAGCTCAGCGTACCATTTATGGTACTGGTTGGGGCGGTAGAAAGTCAGTAGTGATCGATATCGATCCTGTTGAGCTCGAGACTCGGCCGGTGGGTTCTATGCCCGAAATTACTTTCTGCGGACAGAAGTTCTACACAGAAGTCATTTTGGGAGTACCACTCAATCATACGAAGGCTCCCCAGCTCACAAAGCAATTCGCGGCATTTGTGGAAGAACTCAATCGGCTAGGTGAGCTCGCCCTTCATGAGCCTGGTGCCATGAACACTCGGATGTTTGTCAGTAGCGACAAGACGGCCCTCTTCATGGGCGCTGTCGCTCGCATGACAGAGTTCACGAGCTGGAAGGTCGAGTTTGTTCCGAGCGAGATCTATCCCAGTGCCGGTCTCGATGCCCGCGTCATCGTTCCTCAATAGTTGGACCTCACCGTCCTCACTCCCGTAGCTCTCAAAAAGCTGCGGGATTTTTTATTACCCTACAAAGGCTGCAACTTCTTTTTCAATGGCTTCAACATCAGTTGGAGCAAACCAGCGAATCAGTTTATTCCTCCGGAACCAGGTCATTTGTCGTTTTGCATATTGATTGATTTCAGTGACCAATTTTTCTCGCATTTTTTCAAGAGTAATGGTTCCTTGGATTTGTCGAGCGATGTATCGATACTCCAGACCAAGTTCTTCCATGCGTTCCCATGATACACCCTTGTCGTGCAAATTTTGAACCTCGGTGATCATTCCTTGGTTGATACGTTTTTCCAGGCGGTTTTGAATCTTCGTATGAAGTTCAAGTAACGGAAGATTGATACCGATCCATAACGGATCATAACTTGATTCGTGGACTTGCAGAGGTCTGGCATCTGGGGTGATACCCTCGCTTGTCTGGCTGGCATGGCGGGCGATTTCGATAGCGCGAATCAAGCGACGAGGATTATTCTTGTCACTTTGGTTCATGCTTTGAGCTCGTTCGGGATGTGTCTGTTTCAACAGTGCAAAAAGTTCAGGAACAGTTTTGGTACTGAGTTCATTGCGGAGCGCTTGGTCTGCAGGAGCATCAGGGAGAGTAATATCGTCGATGAGGGTGGAAATATAAAATCCGGTACCACCGCAAATGATAGGGAGTTTGCCGCGTGCAAGGATGTCTGTGATCGCTGTCTCGGCCAGAGCTCTCCATTGGGTGACCGTGAATTGGTCTTGAGGATTCGCAACATCGAGGAGATGATGTGGAACACCCTTCATTTCTTCTGAAGTGATTTTGCCGGTGCCAATATCAAGGCCAGTATAGACCTGGCGGGAGTCGGCAGAAATAACCTCGCCATTGAATTTCTGGGCAAGTTCTACAGCCAGGTCACTTTTACCGACTGCGGTAGGACCGACGATGATGAGGATTTTGGGTTTCATAAATTTACTTTTTCTGTATTCCGATTTTTTCAATAAACTCTAAAGATCGTTTGCACACTCTCACTACAAACTTCCTCTTTCCATTTTTCTGGATAGTGCTGTGTATAGTACTTGAATATCCCAGTAAATCAATCAAAATCATAACATCTTGGGCTAACCCTCGAATAATACTCGTAAAATTCACGTAGGTATATTTTCGATCTTTATATACAGAACCATCAGTTTCAATTAAACCACAGAGGCAATTCCTCATATATTCCTTATTGGAAAATATCCAACCAGGAAGACGCACTTGTTGTTTCTCCTTGGAACCTTTTTCAGCTTTCCATCCTAAGATAGATTCCAACTCATTTGAATAACAATAAATGTCAGTACAATTTTGTTTTCTTTTATAGGTATTTACTGGGTGCGTAGGAAAAACAGAAGAAAGGGAGGTTATAATTTTTTGTTGTAATACCGGATACGCATCATCACACGTGATTCTTAAACGAACAGCTCTTCCGTTTGGATTGGAAAGATTTCCGTCACCTAAAGCAACACCTACGATGTAGGCGCTATGTGAGTTTTTGTAATCCATTGTGCCGGAGGTGGGACTCGAACCCACACAGAGTTTCCTCTACACGATTTTGAGTCGTGCGCGTAAACCAATTTCGCCACTCCGGCTTATATGTACTAGTCTACAAGAATTGGGCTTAAAATCAAATAAAAATCCCCGCAGCGAGGTGCCACGAGGATTGAGGTGGAAAGGGGTGTCAGCCGGGAATGACCTGAATGATAATGGGTAGTCGCCGAGTGGGACGATTGAGAAGGATTAACATATTGTGCTTGTTAGGCGATGCATCCAGGTTTTTTGACGTAGAAGGAGTAAGTGCTGACTTGTCCATTTTTACGGTAGAGCTCTTAGGTTTGGTTTTCATAGGTAATACAAATCTGGTACAATCCTAGCATGTCAACAACTTTTGTAAACGATGCAGTGTTTTGGATTGAGGTCGGCAAGATCATTCCTAACCCTTACCAACCGCGCCGCGAATTTGATGAAGCCAAGCTCAAGGATTTGTCCGAGTCTATTCGTATGTATGGCGTGCTCCAGCCACTTATTGTCACCCGAAAGGAGGTCTATCATGATGGCGGGGGAATGTCCGTCGAATACGAATTGATTTCCGGTGAACGCCGATTGCGCGCTTCCAAGCTCGCGGGTTTGGCTCAAGTGCCAGCACTCATCAAAACTGGTGAAGAAGACGGGCGTGTAAAACTTGAATTGGCGATTATCGAAAATCTCCAACGTGAAGATTTGAATCCTGTTGATCGTGCACGTTCATTCGAACGTCTGGCAAAAGAATTTGGTCTCAAGCAGGCACAAATTGCAACCAAGGTAGGTAAGAGTCGCGAATATGTTTCGAACTCTTTGCGTATTCTCTCTCTTCCTGAGGAGATGATTACGGCACTTGAAGAAGGTAAGATTTCCGAAGGACACACTCGTCCGTTATTGATGCTTGTTGATCGTCCCGAGGAACAACTCGTTCTCTTTAAGGAAATCATCACCAAGAAGCTCACGGTGCGCGAAGCCGAAGGGTTGGCACGTCGTGTCGCTACCGAACGTATCCGCAACAAGGACAAGTATCTCGATCCGGCAATCATGGAGATGGAGCGGACATTTACCGAGTCACTGGGTACACGTGTGCGTATTGAAAAGAATAAAGAAGGGGGAACAGTGACAATTGATTTCTTTAGTCCCGATGATTTGAAAGCACTTTTGGAAAAGTTGAATAAGACTGGTCTCGATGATGGATCACGTGTCACTCCTCCTGTGGTGAGTGGAGGTGCTCTCGATACTGCTGCTGAAACGGCTGTTGACGATCGTTCCCCGGTTGAGGTTCAGAAGGAAGACAATGAAGAGATCTATTCGTTGAAGAATTTTAGTTTATAAAGTTCTGACTTCGATTCGGATGCAGTGAATGTAAAACACATTCACGCAGCCCTCACTTGTCAGAATACAAAAGACCCGTGAGGGTCTTTTACTCCGTCGGTTTCTTCTTTGCAAATCGGCCACGGCCTGGTTTTTTGGGAATTGCGAGCAACTCGAGGGCACGTTCGAGGGTGATTTCGTACACATCATCGGGAGCTTTGATGGAACGGAAGTTGGCATCGGAGACCACGAAAGGACCAAAGCGGCCGATGGAAGCAGTGACTTCCAAACCTGTTTTCGGATCAACACCGAGGAGGCGAGGAACACTGAGATATTTGAGAGCATCAGCGACAGTGACTTTGGAAGGGTCCATAGTTTTTGGAATAGACGCCATCTTTGGTTTCGGTGCTTTCGGCGCAGTCTCTTCTGGAGTTGGGGCAGGAGCAGTTTCTCCGTGCGCTGCAGCAAGAGCTTGGGCGGCCGCTAAGGCTTTCTTTGAGAGACGTTTCTTCTTTTCTTTCGGTGGCTTCACACCCAACTGTACGTACGGACCAAAGCGTCCATTAAGAACAAAGATGGGAAGATTGGTTGAGGGATCAATACCGATTGGTTCATCTTTCTTGAATTCAACACCTTCCATAGTCAATGCACCATCGCAATCAGGGTATTTGATGCAGGAAATAAATTTACCATTTCGACCCAACTTGATTTCCATCGGACTCCCACATTTTGGACATTTGAATTTGGAATCAGCTTTGCCGAGGTGAGTAATTTTTGCAATATCTTCTTTTGATTTTACTTCTTTGTGGAAAGGTCCATAAAACTCTTTGAGGGTTTGGAAGTATTTGCGTGTACCATTGGCGATTTCGTCGAGTTTGTCTTCCATGTCTGCAGTAAAGGAGTCGCTAATATATGACGGGAAGTATTCTTCGAGGAATGAAGAGACAACATCACCGGTATCTGTGGGGCGAATTGATTTGTTTTCTTTTGATACGTATCCACGATCTTCGATGGTCTTGGTAATGGATGCATATGTTGAAGGGCGACCAATGCCGCGCTTTTCCAATTCTTTAATCAAACCCGCTTCGGTATAGCGTGGTGGTGGCTGAGTCTGTTTTTCCTCGGTGTCGATGGAGACCAGAGTCAAAGGTTCGTTCTTGGTACATGAAGGAAGTTGCACATCTTCGCCGGCAGATTCTGGGTCAGCCTTGAGCCAACCATCAAAGATCACTCTCGATCCTGTTGCTTCAAAGTCAGGAATAGTATCTTTGGTGATATTTGCAATGATCTTGGTGCGCGCAATTGCAGCATCGGTCATTTGTGAAGCAACGGTGCGTTGCCAGATGAGGCGATACAATTTCTTTTGTTCATCATTGAGTCCAGCGGATTCTTTGGCGAGCTTGGTTGGACGAACTGCTTCGTGGGCTTCTTGGGCATTTTTGCTTTTGGCATTGTACTTTCTGAATTGAAGGTAGTTTTTGCCGTAATTTTTTTCGATAACGGCAGCAATCTGGCCTAATGCTTGAGAACCGAGATTGGTTGAGTCGGTACGCATATAGGTGATATGTCCGGCCTCATATAATTTTTGTGCAATTCCCATGGTGCGTGATGGAGAAAAGCCGAGACGCGAACTGGCGGTCTGTTGCAAGGTGGAAGTAATAAAAGGAGCGCGGGGTGAGCGCTTCTGTTCACTTTCTTCAACATCGACGATACGCCACGGATCTTTTTTTGCAGCATCGAGAATAAAATCGACTTCTTTACGGTCACGAGGTTCTTTGGAGCACGTGAGTGTGAGCTTCTCTTTGTGAGGGGTGATCCATTCACCAGCAATAACCCAATAGGTTTCCGGAATGAAGGCACGAATCTCACGCTCTCGTTCCATGATGATACGGAGTGCAGGAGACTGTACTCGTCCTGCGGACAGACCGTAGCGAACTTTTTTCCAAATCAAACCGGAGAGATCGTAACCTACCAGACGGTCGAGTACGCGACGAGCCTCTTGGGCTTCGCGGAGATGTTGGTCGATTGCACGTGGATGTGAGAGTGCTTCGTTAACAGCGTCTTCGGTAATTTCATGAAAGGCTATACGTGAGATTTTTTTGGTGACTGTTGCACCAAGACGTTCTTTGAGTACTTCGGCAATGTGCCAAGCAATAGCTTCTCCTTCTCTGTCCGGGTCAGTTGCAAGGATGACCTCGTCTGCCTTTTTTGCAAAATGAGCGATATCGGCAATAATATCTTCTTTTTTGGCTACAACCTCGTAATGGGGAATAAAACCTCCTTCGATGTCGATTGCTTTCTTACTTGATTTGGGAAGGTCGCGCACGTGCCCGACGGACGCACGTACTACGAAACCCTCTCCGAGATATTTGGAGATAGTTTTGGATTTTGAAGGGGACTCAACAATCACCAATTTCATTGGGCTAAGTATTGCATGGAACATTTAAAAAGCAAATTGTGTGTAAGAAATCCTGATGAGTATGACCTTCCGATCAAAACCGAAATGAGGGGGTCAGATATTGTTTTGTAATACTCAGGGTTTTGATCTCCACGTCATGCTCATCAGGATTTGTACACCCGGAATTTTGCACACTGTTACTTAACGACGACGAGGAATGAGTCGTAGTATGCCGTTTTCTTCAGTGAGTATTCCCTTGATCTCTAGTTCGGAGATTGTGGCATTGGCTTGGGAAAGGCTTACGTTAAGACTGCGTATTACTTCGTCACGAATAGACGGGGTTACCAGGCGTTCGATGATTTGTTTTTCAAGAGGGGAATATTCGACGAGAGACCACAGGGGTAATTGTTCTGACGGTGGTTGTTGGGAAGGTGTCGACGGTGAATCGAAACCCAGGATACTCAAAATTTCTTTGGCACTGGTAACTGGGTGTGCACCGTCTTTGAGTAATAAAAGGGGGCCGTATGAAAGTTCGGAAAATATTGATCCTGGCACAATCATCACATCACGATTGAATTGAGAGGCATATTCCGCTGTTCCTAACGTACCCGATCCTTTGCGTCCTTCAATAATCAATGTTGCCTTCGATATTCCGGCCATCAATCGATTTCGTTCGAGGAAGGTCCAGTGTAACCCGGGGTGATTCATTGAAAAAGGGGAAAGAAGGGCACCTCCTTGGTTTACGATGCGACGTGCCAAGTCCCGGCGAGTCGAGGGGTAGAGTACGTGTGAAGCAAGGCCTGAACCTGGAAAGGCTATGGTAGGCAATCGGGCAGCCAAGGCTGCTTCATGAGCAAGAGAATCAATACCGAGCGCCAAACCTGACACAATCACAATCGGATAACCTGCCAGTCCATGAATAAGGTGTTCGCATACCTCTTTTCCATACGTACTGTGATTACGAGAGCCAATCACACATAAATAGACAAAATGAGCAGGTGGAAGAACACCCTGCATATACAGATGTGGTGGCTGACGTTGGATTTGTTGCAGTAAATAAGGGTATTCACGTGGTTGTAGTGTATGTGTTGAATGATTCATATAATAGAAGACAGCAAGACATGCTCTTTTCTCTCAAAACAAGATGTATTCTTAAACAAGGCTTACCACCTAATTTGGTTTTGAGAGAAAAGAGCATGTCTTGCTGTCTTCTTGCACTGTATATCATTCAAATGAAGATTCACTGAAGAAAGGTTAAAATTTCCCTGAAGAAATGCTATACTAGTTTCACTTATGCTCGACATCAAATTCATACGTGAAAATAAAGACATTGTTACACTTGCTGCGAAGAAAAAGCATGTTCCTATCAACATAGACGAGCTCATTGCGCTCGATGATACACGTCGCACCATCCTCACTCAGGCCGAAGCGCTGCGGGCTGAACAGAATACTGCAAGCACAAAGATTGCGTCAGCAGCCACTCCAGAGGAACGTGCCACCCTCATTGCGAGCATGAAAGATGTCAAAACCTCCCTCGAAAAAGTAGAAACCGAACTCAAGACGATTATGGCAGAATGGCAGAACCTGATGCTCAAGGTTCCCAATGTTCCCGATATTTCAGTGCCCGATGGTGATACTGATGCGGATAACAAAGAAATAAAAACCTGGGGCACAAAACCAGAGTTTGCGTTTGAACCGGCAGACCACATCAAGATCATGGAGTCATTGGGAATGGTGGATTTTGAGCGAGGATCAAAAGCTCATGGTTTCCGTGGATACTTCCTTACGGGTGACGGTGTCCGTCTCTGTTTCGCTATTTGGAATTTTGCTCTCGATTTTTTCTCAAAGAAAGGATTCATGCCGGTCATGCCTCCGACGATTGTGCGCAAAGTGTTCCTGTACGGAACCGCGCACCTTCCCGGTGATGTAGATGATTTTTACGCTACTCAGGATGGAGATGTCCTCGCGGGTACAGCCGAAGTTCCTTTGATGAGTTTCCATTCCGAAGAAGTACTCGAAGCACGTGCCTTACCAAAACGATATCTCGGATTTTCTCCGTGCTATCGCCGCGAAGCAGGTGCTCACGGCAAAGACGTCAACGGTCTGATCCGTGTTCATGAATTTTACAAGTTTGAACAGCTCGTATTATGTGAAGCCAATCACGAGACCTCGGTTGCATTCCATGAGGAACTCAATCGCAACACCGAAGAGTTCATCGAAGCGCTTGGTTTGCCATACCATACTGTCATCAATTGCGGAGGAGACCTCGGTCTTGGTCAGGTCAAAAAATACGACATCGAACTGTGGGTGCCAAAAGAAGGCACATACCGTGAAATTTCCTCAGCATCATATTTCCATGATTTCCAATGCCGTCGCCTGAACATTCGTTATAAAGGTGAAGATGGTAAACTCAAATACGCCCACTCATTAAACTCTACTGCTATACCGACTCCCCGCATCCTGGTTTCTTTGGTGGAAAATTTCCAGCAGGCCGATGGAAGCGTTAAAATCCCTGCAGCTCTCCAGTCATACATGGGTACGGACGTAATTTCGAAAAAATAAGAAGCATGATTCGTCGCCCTGTTTCATCACTCCATCGTTCCCGTACTATCTCTCGTCAATCGTCGTCGTTCACTCGTCGTCGTTATCAACAAAAAGCACTGGTGATCGGGGGAAGTGTTATCGCTATCGCGCTGTGTTTGTGGGGAATGGCAGGTCTTACGCGTTTGGATAGTCTGGCTATTGATTCGGTCGAGGTCTATGGAACCGATCCTGCAATAGCTACGCAGATTCAGGCTGCAGCCACTCAGGCGTTACAAGGGAATTATGTTGGATTATTTGCCCGGGCAAATAGGTTTTTATATTCACGTCGGAATGTTGTGAAGGCGGTTGAGGCTGTTTCTTCACAGATTGAACGTGCCGAAGTGGCCGTAAATGGCCAACGTGCGCTGGTGGTTACTATTACAGAGAAAAATGCGACAGCTATTGTCTGCAGTAGTCTGCCTGATTTTGAAAATAATCAATTGATTATTGAGGAGGATGCACGATGTCATTTTGTAGATCGAAGCGGTCGCGTGTTCGAAAAAGCACCTTTATTTGTCGGTACGGCCCATAAGCGGTATTACTTTCCTGACATGAAAGAAGATATGGTCGATATGCCTCAACCTGAGTTCACTCATCTCCAGGAGTTTTATGATGATGTGCGTGCCGCAGGTATACCTGCACAGGCTATTTTGATCAAACCGGAGGGGGAATACGAATTGTACGTCTCGTATACCAAAGATGCCTCCACAGAGGATACTCTCTCGGGTACAACTATCGTATACTTTAATGCATTGGGTAATATGCAGCTTGAAAAAGAAAACCTTATATCATTCTGGTCTTCCATGGTTCAGGCTGCACGTACCAAGAACGAGACCTTGTCGTTTGATTCCATTGATCTTCGGTACGGTTCAAACGTATTTTATCGCCTCAATAACTAAATGAAGCATTTTTTCTATATTCTATTTGGTGGACTGATCGCCATCGGCTGTGGTGTCGGCTTTACCTATGGAAGTGCTGCTGTGGTGCGTCTCGTCGCCTCTCATCCTGGTTTTGATCTTAGTGATTTTTCTTTTTCAGAATCCGCATCTGCACATACCCTTATTTCGGGACTCAAACGTACGGTTCGTTTTTCTGCTCATGAAGAAGAGGACAGTTTGAATTTTACTGACACTGCCAAGACGCAGAGTATACCAGGCACTGTTACCGCGACTGAATATATTGTAAAAAACAACACAACCGGAGAGGTTATTTTGTCGCATAATGCTGATACACTGGTGCCGATCGCTTCGCTGACAAAATTGGTAACCGCAGTGGTTGCACGCCGACTGATTGATTCGCGTGATCGAATTACCATTACTGACGAGATCATTGCAACGTATGGCAATACCGCTGCTTTTACCAAGGGAGAGACATTTGTTGCCGATGATTTGTTGTACCCACTCTTAATGGTTTCTTCCAATGATGCCGCCGAAGCATTTGCCCGTAGGTATGGACGTAAGAAATTTATCGCTGCCATGAATGATTTCACCCAAGAGATCGGCGCGTACCGTACCTATTTTGCTGATCCATCTGGTTTGTCACCATACAATGTTTCTACTGCAGAGGATTTGGTGCGCATTATGGATTGGATTCGCACGAATGATCCGAAGATTATCGATCTGACCCGTTTGAAAAGCAAAACGATCCGTACTCATACCTGGACCAATCCGACTCACTTTTTGTCATGGTCATACTATGTTGGTGGTAAAAACGGATATATACCCGAAGCACAACGCACCGGAGTTTCTTTGTTTGAATTGGGAGAACCCAAGAATCTTTACACAGTTGTTATTTTGGGAAGTCTCAGTCGAGACGTCGATGTGGTTAACTTGATAGGTAAGATACGGTAGATTGGCTTTTTGCGAGTTACACGGTAAGCTTAGCCTCGTGTCAAAATATCCTAAAAACCCTGGTTCTTCCTTCTGGGCTTCCTTACCAAAGCCTCTTTTTGTCTTGGCGCCTATGGCAAATGTTACTGACGAAGCCTTTCGGAGTATCATCGTAAAGTACGGTAAACCAGATGTTGTGTGGACCGAATTTGTCTCGGCTGATGGTCTGATGTCTGCGGGTCGTGAAAAACTTTTGGTTGATTTACGTTATTCAAAAAAAGAACGACCGATTGTGGCACAACTCTTTACTGGTCATCCTGAAGCAATGAAAGGTGCGGCTGCGTTGGTGCGAGGATTGGGTTTCGACGGATTGGATATCAACATGGGGTGCCCGGATCGCGCGGTAGAGAAACAAGGTGGTGGTGCGGGGATGATCAGGAATCCTGCCGGTGCACTCGAGGTTATCCGTGCTGCGCAAGAAGGGGTTGGTCATGCAATTCCCGTGACGGTGAAGACGCGCATTGGGTATAACAAGGTGGATATGAAATGGTTGGAACGATTGCTGGAGCTGCGTCTACCTGCGCTGACGGTCCATTTGCGTACGCGTAAAGAAATGTCCGATGTTCCTGCTCATTGGGAATTGATGCCAGAAATCGTAGCTCTGCGTGATCGTGTGCAAGCAGATATTCCTATTGAACAACGTACCTTGATTATCGGAAATGGGGATGTGTTGACGGTTGCTGAGGCGAACATAAAAGTCCGTGAATCAGGGTGTGATGGAGTGATGATCGGTCGGGGTATCTTCGGTACGCCATGGCTGTTTGATTCGAAAATGAAAGGCGAAGTTCCTCCTGATGAGCGTCTGAAAATTATGCTTGAGCACGCACTCCTCTTTGAGAAAAAATTTGCAGGAATCAAAAACTTTGCGGTTATGAAAAAACATTTCAAAGCCTATGTCTCCGGCTGGGAAGGTGCAAAAGAATTACGCATGCAACTCATGGAAACCGAAAACGCTGCGCACGTAAAAAAGATTGTGAAGGAGTATCTCAAGAGTTATTCACAGAAGTAGTTGACAACTGTTTGTAAAAGGAATATTCTTTTGGTCAGACTAATGCTCGTTGTGAGTAAGTGCTCAGACTGAACGTTGGTCTTCGTGAAAAACCAATCCTCTCGCTGAGAGGAAACCAAAAGGAAAAGCACATGAAAACCCGCACGCAGAGTACCCATCCGCCTGCCGTTCGCCACACCGACACCGTGTTGTCTATCGTGGATGCCACCCCGCAACCGCCGGCGCGCCGAGTCTCGATAGCCTGAGGATCAAGCGATCTCCCTCAGGTCGAGCCCCCATCCATTGGATTGGGGGCTCTTCTTATTGTACTCAAAGTAAATGACTGGTGCCTGAAGTGGCGATTTTTTATTTTTCCTTGTACACTAGTGCCATGTCTGTCCTCTATCGAACATACCGACCACAAAAGTGGAGTGAAGTTGTTGGTCAGGATGCTATCGTCTCGGCACTGACTGATGCGATTAGCGGAAAACGGATTGCCCATGCGTATTTGTTCTCAGGTTCTCGGGGAACGGGGAAGACAAGTGTGGCGCGTATCCTGGCTCGTGCCGTTGGAACTGCTGGCGAGGATATAAACGAAATAGACGCGGCTTCTAACCGTGGTATCGATGATATTCGTCATTTGCGCGAGCATGTTTCGGTCTTACCGTTCTCTTCGCCCTATAAGGTGTATATTATCGATGAGGTGCATATGCTTTCGAAGGATGCCTGGAACGCTCTACTCAAGACTCTAGAAGAACCACCTGCGCATGTGATCTTTGTCTTGGCGACAACTGAGCTCGATAAGGTTCCTGATACGATTATTTCCCGGTGTCAGACATTTTCTTTCCGGACTCCGGTTCGTGAAGTGCTCCGTACACAGGTCACTGCAGTGGCTAAAAAAGAAGGGTATACCTTGGATGCTGGTGCGGGAGACTTGATTGCGTTGTTGGGTGACGGTTCATTCCGTGATGCTTTGGGAATGTTGCAAAAAGTGATTTCTGCTTCTAGTGATTCCAAGATCAGTCGCGAAGAAGTAGAAAAGATTACCGGTGCCCCGCGTGCCGAGCTGGTGAATATGTTTGTGGAACATGTGATTGCTCGTAATGCCGATGCTGCTCTGAAGATCCTCGGAGATGCGGAAAAGATGAACATTTCGATGGCTACCTTTTCGACATTGATCTTGGAAAAGATACGATATATTTTATTGATTCAACATTCAGCTTCATCCAAGGCAACTGTCGAAGAGCGTGTCTCACCTGATGATTGGAATTTCATTTCTACCCAAGCAGCACTCAAGGCGTTGACTCCAGCAATCCTCGGCGCCTTCCTCGAAGCCACCGAGGCAATCGGCCGTGCTCGCATCCAAACCCTTCCTCTCGAGCTGGCGGTGGTAAATGTGTGTCAGAAGTGACCATATTTACTTTAGGGTGTAAAGAATATAAGCTAAGAACATGCTTCATATCCTGTCGCTCAAAACCAAATGAAGTGGTAGAGTACGTTCGAGAATATTCCTGTTTTGAGCTTTAGGATATGAAGCATGTTCTTTTGGGACAGAGGAATTTTGCGGGATCGTCTAATGGGTCGCCGTCGCTCGTGACACACGAGCTATGGCCGACCGAGAGATGAGCTGTGTGGTGCGCAGTGGTCGTATCGGGTGAGGTAAGCACATTAATTTGCGGGATCGTCTAATGGTAGGACAGCGGCCTTTGAAGCCGTTTATCTTGGTTCGAATCCAAGTCCCGCAGCTGATTTTTAAGCGTAAAAATCACGTCGAAATGAGCACATTTCGACGATGGTTATTAGAAGTATATTTACATTCATCATATGAATAAGAAACTAGTGTGGGGAATTGGTATAGCTATAGTAATAATTGTAGGTGTTTATCTTAGTGTAACTAAAATAGTTGCTACTTTCTCTCGTTCTCAGGATGAGAAGCTAGTGGCTGTAGAGGAGGCGCTCTTTAGAAAAAATATTCTACAAATAGCTATCTTGTATGAAGAATGGTATTCATTAAATAACTCAAATTACAGTGGTTTTCTTGATAATGCAGATAATGCGAAAAAGATGAATGATTTGATTGCCGAAATTAAATCCCACAATATAAATGCTTTTTATTATACTCATGCAAATAAAGATACTTTTGTAATTAAAATAAGACGTGAAAAAGCATCTCAATTTTACTGTTTTGATGCTGGGGACCTTGAGGCAAAACTTCTAAACGCAGAAGGAGAAAATTATAAGTCTCAAACGACGTGTGGGGGAGATAGCATATAAAATGGCAACTCGGGGTATATGGAATGATACACTCTTGATTGAGCGAATAGAACAAGGTTGGAGTTCATCTTAATAAATTCTGGGGTAGGTTCTTAATCCAAGACGTAACTGGAGTCTTCATCTATAAAAAATACCGAAGTTTTCCTTCGGTATTTGGGTTTGATGTGAATTGTTATGCCATTCCAAGTACGGCATCAGCCATCCGTCCGTGCTCAAGATTTTTCCGCATTGCGGTGCCGGTAACCAGGTCGTCCAGGACGTAATCAATGATCTTGGGAATATGTTCATCTGTGAGCGGGGCAGGTTCTTTACGCTCCTTTGCCTGTTTGTTGATCAGGTTTACCATTGAGGTGATCGCAAATGTAAAGGCACTCCGAAAACCTCTCTTGTCGGGTATGTACAAAGTCGTGCTACCTTGATCGAGATATCCTCGATAGACGATGCATTGTGGAGAAATTTCCAAGCCATAATTTTTGGTGAGGATAAGTCGCTCCCTTGTCTCCACGAGATGATCCCACCGTAGGTCTCCGCTTCGAGCATCCTTCTTTCGGAGCCAATACTTCCGGTCTTGGAGCTGTTTGATCTCCCTCGGCTTATCTCGCCCAGCTTCATAATCCTTAGCCCAACCGGCTTGAACGCCAGTGTCTACAAATTTACACTGTTGAAATAGATACAGTGTTGCATCTATTACGTGATCAGGGGCAAAACTGCGATGCCCTGCTTCCACAATCAGGATTGATCCTCCGTGCGATTTGAGGCGAGCAGTTATTTTTCCTCGATTAGCTTTCGTAACTGTCGTATAGTCGGTTGTTTTAGATTTCATTGTTCATCTCACTTTCTATGGTCAGATTACACCAGTTGTATTTGGGAGGCAATATTGAGGTGCGCTGGCTCTATTCTGAGATAATGTATCGCATGTTAAAATAAACACATGACACACAAGCACTCAGGATCAGGAATTACTCTCGGTCTCGTTTTGGGAGTAGCAATTGGTACAGCTCTCGGGAATGTTAGTATGGGTATTGCGCTGGGACTAGTGATGGGAGTTATTTGGAATGCGCATAATAACAAGAAACAATAGTACGTCTAATCCTTTTATGACTACTCAAAAAAGATTCATATGTTGACACCTTCTCCTAACACATTTTAAAATAGAGACAGAGGGAGGGTTTTTATACATTAATTTATATTAATTATATGAACACTACATCTTCTAAAAAAGGTTCTCAGGTATTAGTGCTATATCTCAAGCGTGTCAGAGCGATCCAAAGAAGCTTGGTAAAAAAGAAGCAGTCGGATGCTTAGTAATATAATCAACCTTTATGAAAAAAATACTCATAACAACAACTGAAAACGTTCCTGGGCATGAGGTTGCTCATATCTCAGGAATGGTAAAGGGGAATACGGTTCAAACTCGTCATATTGGGAGTCATATTTTGGCAGGACTGATGTCTATCGTCGGTGGTGAAGTAAAGGGGTATGTAAAGGCAATTACGACTGCACGTGAAGAAGCTACGGATCGTATGATTGCAGAAGCCGAAGCACTCGGAGCGGATGCGATAGTATGTATGCGCTATTCAACTTCTCAAATCATGAACGGAGCGGCGGAGATTTTGGCCTATGGAACAGCGGTGAAACTGAAGTAGAAACATGTCCCTTTTCAAAAAATCAAACACTAATCCCGTTACTGCACGTATCAATTCTTCTCCAAAGGAAGCGATAAAAAGAATGCGTGAGATGCGCGCTTGTCTTCGTAAGGCTGCGCCGGGTGCCGAAGAAAGTATCAAGTGGGGAAGTATCGCTTATTCATACAAGAGAATTTTATTTACCTTTGCCGGTTTCAGACATCACATCGGTTTTTATCCAACCCCTCCGGTGATAACAGCTTTCAAAAAAGAATTGATTCCATTCAAGACTGCGCGCGGCTCAGTTCAATTTCCCTTAGATAAAAAACTCTCCGTAGGTCTCATTGGTAAGATGGCTCGTCTGCGCGTGAAAGAAAGTAAAGAGAAGGACGTTAGATGGATGTAAAAGGTTAAACCTATTTGATACCCGTGTCCAAATACCGTACACTACCCCTATAAACCAAACTATATGAAAAACCACAAAGCACTTATTGCCGCTGTCATCATAGTCATCATCGCCATCGCAGTCTTTGTGTTCATGGTAAACCGTGGTCCGGATGTTGAGCCGCGTACGTTGAGTGAATCAAGTAAGGAGAATCTGCTCACGCGCTTGGAAAAGTTCAAATTTGATATGACGATTGAGATTCAGGCTCCAAAAAAAGATCGTGAAGCGATGGATTTTGCCACACAGATCAAGGACTTTTTGACTGAAGAGAATTACACAGTAAAAGGAATCATCGCAACGACCACTACATCGACAGTAGCGGCAGATCTTAAAATTTACAAACCATTCGGAAAGACCGTTGTTGTCCAAGTCTATTCCAAGGCCAATGCATCAACTACTATTTCCATACCTTCATCAAAGCTTCCGGCAGGAAGTACTGCACCCGGTAGTGCTGAAGCGATCATTGGTTCTACGTGGATGTGGCAAAAGACAGTCATGAAAGACGCGACCGTTGTCACACCACAAAAGGCCAGTGCGTTTACTATCAGTTTGTCTGCTGACAACACAATTACTGGAAAGACGGACTGTAACGGATTTACGGGTACCTACACAATCGGTTCAGATGGGGTGATTTCTGTTGGACCATTGGCAAGTACAAAAATGTTCTGTGAAGGCTCTCAGGAAACAGTGTTTACCGGTATGATCTCCAAAGTGCGGGGATACATCGTAGATACCAAGAGTCTGACCTTGAATACCGAAGTGGGAGTGATGATGTTTGAGAAACAGTAATCTATGAATACCAAATCCGTCGTTTCAATCATTCTCCTTATTGTCGTCATTGCAGGCATTGTCTTTTTTGTGCGCACACCCGCGAGTCCCGAAGAAGTTCAATCAAATCATCTCGCACACCTCTACGAGAATCTTGAGGAAGGTTTTACTATAGAATATCCTGATGGTTTTATTCTGGATGAATCTCACCAGTACCGTAATCTCAGTGGAAATAGAATAATTGAGGGTACCCGGTTTACTATTCCAACTGCCATGGCGACGGGTACCAATCTTTCCCGTGATTCATATGTTAGTGTTGAACATCTTGCACCATCTACATCTCGTTCTTGTACAGCTGCAGATTTCTTGGACTACAGAACAGGTACCACCACTGTGACCGATCTAGGGGTGACGTATTCAGTTGCCTCCTCGTCTGATGCTGCAGCAGGGAATCGGTATGAAGAAACAGTCTATGTGCTCCCCCAGAGTTCTCCATGTCTTGCCGTGCGCTATTTTATTCATTATGGTGTCTATGAGAATTATCCTGAAGGATCAATTCGTGAATTTGATACACAGGCACTTATACACACATTCGATACCATTCGTCGCAGCCTCGTATTAAAGAATATATAATATACAAACCCATGGAAACCAAAAAACTATATCGAAGCAAAACAAATAGAATATTCGCAGGTATCTGCGGAGGTCTTGGAGAGTATATGAATATTGACCCTGTTCTCATTCGCCTTATCTGGCTTTTGGTGGTCGTCTTTACAGGTATATTTCCCGGAGTCCTCGTCTATATTATCGCCATCTTCATTATCCCCGAGAAAGTCTAGTTTCCTCGAAGCATTCGTGTGAGTACCGGTTCGATCTTTTCGGCCATTTTTGCATACCCTGCATCGTTCGGGTGAATAGTGTCTGCCATAAGCTCCGGAGTTCCGATCAGACCATCGAGTACGTTGGGTACAAAACCCGTCTGATATGTGTCTGCTAATTTTTCAAAATGAGAACCATAGGTATCGCGCAGCAGTCCTCCACGTACGCCGAGGACTAACACGGCAGAACCCTGGGCGTGGATTTTTTCAATAATGGTTCCAAGATTTGCAAAGGTTGTTTCCAAAGGAATCTTTCGAAGATAATCATTGCCACCTAAAAGGAGGATGACTATTTTCGGATTTTCGGCGAGCACCTGATCGATACGAGCTAGTCCATCTATGGTTGTATTGCCACTGACTCCTTTATTAATAATCGGCTGTCCGATTTTTTGCGAAAGCAGAGAAATGACGTCGTGACCTTGTGTTGCTCCAACTCCATATATCAAGCTGTCACCAAACGCTACGATTGTTGTGCCTGATGAATCCAGATTACGAATAGGAGTGTGTGCGGTGAAGAAGAATATCAGTCCACCAATGAGGGCAATACCAAGACACATCCAAAAGATACGCACCTGAAAAGGGGAAAGGTTCATAGAGATGTATTATAATACTTCATATGACAAAAAGAATACTGATAACTCGGGAAATACCAAAAAATGGTCTGACACTGTTGCGTGAGCATGGATTTGAAGTAGATGTGTGTCCGGGCACAACAGGCGACGCTCCCTTGTCTCAAGAAGAGCTCCTTTCTCATCTCAGGCAGAATTCATACGATGGAATCATTTCTTTATTGACGGACAAAATAGATGCCACGTTAATGGAGGCTGCACCCTCGGTAAAAATAGTGGCAAATTATGCCGCGGGTTTTAATAACATTGATCTTGCAGAAGCAAAAAAGCGGGGAATTGTGGCAACGAATACACCTGGAGTTTCCAGTCTTGCGGTTGCAGAACATGCCATCGCGTTGATGTTGGCACTTACTACTCGTATTGTTGAAGCGGATCTTTTCACAAAAAAAGGAAAGTACAAAGGATGGTCACCGATGGCGTTTATCGGGACTGATCTTTCTGGAAAAACCTTGGGACTTATCGGTGTCGGCAGTATCGGTATCGAAGTGGCACGTATCGCAGCTCAAGGTTTTGCTATGAAGATTCTCTATTACGACGTTGTACCAAATGAAAAAATAGAAAAGGACTATCATGCCCAGCGTATTACGACGGTGGAAGAGATGCTTCCCCAGGCAGATGTTGTCAGTCTGCACGTACCTCTCCTGGATTCTACGCATCACCTCATCAATGCGGCACGATTGAATATGATGAAAAAGAGCGCGTTCCTCGTTAATACATCCCGAGGTCCGGTAGTTGATGAAAACGCTCTGGTTACTGCATTGAAGGAAAGAGTGATTGCGGGGGCTGCGCTGGACGTGTTTGAGTTTGAACCAGAACTCGCGCCGGGCCTGGCTTCCTTGGAGAATGTCATACTCACTCCGCATATTGCTTCCGCACGTGACCACGCTCGCGCTGAGATGGCTCGGATCGCTGCGCAGAATATTATTGATTTTTTTGACGGCAAAAAGCCGCAAAATCAGGTTAACCCGTAATAGTATATACATATGAAACATACACATGCAGGAATTGCTCCAGTTGCCTTGATTCTGGTTGTCGCCGCTACGCTTTTGACGGCGGGTACCTATGCGTACACCAAGATCCGTGACAGGGACAAGTCCGCTGATGATGTGATTTCTTCTGCACGTCGTTCGCTCGAACGTTCCTCTCGTCCGGTCTCGGAGATTGTAGCTGAGCTTGCTGCCACGCAGACACGCTTGCGCACGGAGATCAACAAGCTCGATATATTTCGTCGCACAAGCTACGACTCATCATCAGTGTTCGGTCGAGCTATTGCAGCTGTTCAGGCAGAAATATCAGATGGGGTAATTGGTAAAACAGAGCGATTGTTTACGTTGGTTACGGATGCGGGGATTGATCCTTCGATCAAGATCACGTTGACGCAAGACCGCCAGGAACTCATAGCCCTTGTTGAGGAATGGCAAAAGAAAGCCGCTGCACCAAAGGGAACTCAGACGCAAGCGGATGTTAGTGCTACTACTCAGGCAGTTCTCGATGCGGCGCAGGAGTATGTCGATAGTCTTGATCAGGCTGCTGACCAATTAACACCAGAAAATTCAGGAGCTACTCCAGGGGAGATCGCACAAGGCCAAGATGATGTGACTGATGCAGAGAATACTGTTGATACTGTCAATGAAACCGTTGATGAGGTTCAGCCAGATCCAGAAGTTATCGATGATATTCAGGATACTATCGATGATTTGCAAGAGGAATTACAAACTGCTACTTCAACTCCTCCGGTTGGGGGTGGTGGTTCTACCAATCCGGATACCTCCACAACTACGAATACCGGTTCCGGTGATCCGTATGTACCACCTCCCTACATTCCTCCGACTCCACCCGATACGTCCGGCAAGCCACAGCTTATCCAAGGATCTAACCCTTTCTAAAGCTCTATGAATTTCATATACAGTACCGATCCTTCTCAAGGTATCAGTGATCTCAGTGCAAAAATTACAGAACTTTTAACGAATCACACGAAAGTACTTTGGTTGTTGGCTGGCGGTTCTAATATTCCGATTGCTGCTGAGGTTATGAGGCGCGTCCGTGCGAATGTGCATTCGGATAGGCTCATGGGGAGTCATTGGAAAAAACAATTTCCGAGTATGCTGTGGCCATTGATCCGGTATTACAATCGGCTGATTATATTGTGTCTCAATTTGGTCTGGGAAGCGATGGTCATATCGCGGGTATACTGCCACGTTCCCCAGCAACCCATGCTTCGGGTCTGGTTACGGGATATGTCGGGCAACCTTTTACGCGTGTATCAGTGACCTTCGATGTGTTGAGAAAAATCGATGCGGCCTACGGTTTTGTCTTCGGTGCTTCGAAAGGGGAAGCGCTTCATATGCTCGATGATGAGATTCTTTCGGTTGTTGACCAGCCTGCTCAGATATTACGAGAGATTCCTGAGGTGTATATCTATCAAGATACGATTTCCTAAGGTACGCCTCGGAAAAAGTGAGCGTGTTGACAAACTCCATAATATAGATTACTATACATACATACCTCAATATCTCTTGATTTTTAACGTTTAGGGAATGTTCGCATCTCTCCTAAAAGGCCGAAGCTGTATAGCTTTCATCTAAAACTCACGGGACTATCGCCATCATATTAGTAACAGGCGAAAGGTTATAAGGGCTTCGCCCAATTAGATTATCGCTATGCAAACAAATCATTTTAGAAGTGGTTCAAAGCCACACGGATCTTCATCTGGCGCTTCGCGCTTTGGTGGTCCTCGTCATGCCTCATCACATCGTCCTTCAACCGGTCGCTCTTTTGGTGGTGGCGGATACAAGGGTGGTGGACACCGTTCGTCTCGTCCGGCTCCTTCACGCGGTCGTCGTAACAACTCAATGGGTAGTTACATCGATCCATCTCGTTTTATTAACAAAGTAACTGTTACCGAAGAGGTGGCAGTGTTTGTGCCAGAACACCAGTTTACCGATTTCCAAATCGACGAACGTCTCAAAAAGGCAATCGTTACAAAAGGATACAAGAACCCAAGTCCAATTCAGGACAAAACAATTCCTCATATCCTCAAAGGTGCTGACCTTGTCGGTATTGCAAACACCGGAACAGGTAAGACTGCTGCGTTTTTGATCCCTCTTATCCAAAAGGTTCTCAAGGATCCAAAGGAAAATATTTTGGTTATCGTCCCGACTCGCGAATTGGCGATTCAGATCGATGCCGAACTTAAAACCTTTGTCCGCGGCATGAGTATTTTCTCTGTCTGTTGTGTTGGAGGTATGTCGATTGGTCGTCAGATCTCTGCGCTCAAATATCGTAACAATTTCGTTATCGGTACCCCTGGTCGTCTCAAAGACCTCATCGACCGCAAGATGATCAATCCTGTGAATTTCAAGTCTCTCGTTCTCGACGAGGCAGATCGCATGCTCGATATGGGATTCGTCAATGAAATGCGCTCAATCATGTCAATGATGCCAAAGGATCGTCATACTCTTTTCTTCTCAGCGACGCTTTCAACTGAAATCGAACGTTTGATCGGGGAATTTTTGAAAGCCCCTGTTCGTATTTCCGTCAAAACAAGTGAAACATCGAAAAACGTCGAACAAGACGTTGTGAAAGTAATTCCTGGCAAGAATAAGCTCGATATGTTACACGATCTCTTGAATCAAAAAGACTTTAGTAGAGTTTTGATTTTTGGTCGTACCAAGCATGGGGTTGAAAAACTCTCACAAACCTTGCTTGCCAAGGGCTTCAAGGCAGAGTCTATTCACGGGAACAAAAATCACTCAAAGCGTCAGTCTGCGCTCCGTCTTTTCAAAGAGGGAAATGTGCAAATCCTGGTTGCTACCGACGTTGCTGCTCGCGGTTTGGATATCGCTGATGTCAGTCATGTGATCAACTATGAACTTCCTGCTACCTACGAAGACTACGTACACCGTATCGGTCGTACTGGCCGTGGAAGTAAGAAAGGCAAGGCGCTTACATTCTTGGATTAAGAATTAAAAAATAAAAAACCATCCTGATTATCGGGGTGGTTTTTTATTTCCCTGGGTGTACAATTGACGTATATCCATAATATGACTATCCATATGAAATCAAAAATATTCCTTTTGGTCGGTCTTACCCTATTGCTCGCTGTCGCTATTAGCTTCAAAAGTGGTCTCAATTCTATTGTTCGTCCACCTGTTGAGGTTCCTAATCAGCCTGCTGAGCCAGTCGCCTGTACAATGGATGCAAAAATGTGTCCCGATGGTTCGTATGTTGGCCGCCAAGGACCCAACTGTGAATTTGCAGCTTGCCCTGTCGCCACAACAACAGTTTCAGATAATGTCGTAGATGCATTTTTAAACAAACCAAGTGCAGTCGGGAACATTGTCATTACTCCTCTCGAAGTGATCGAAGACAGTCGTTGTCCGATCGATGTGGTCTGTATCCAAGCGGGCACAGTCCGTGTACGCACACGTATCGTCAATGTTGGAAATCCTTCCGAACAAGTTTTTGCCTTGGGTAAGGATCTTCATATTGGCATTCAAACAATCACATTGCTCGATGTGAGCCCGGCTCCAAAGTCCACTGAGCAGATACAACCTGCCGATTATGTGTTCAAGTTCCAATTCACAGACGACGTTCCTGAGCAGATGTAAACAATAGTGGCTATGGTACAATAGGCGAAATAACTCACATACCATATGAAAAAAATCCGCGTGGCAATTAACGGTTTCGGACGCATTGGAAGGGCATTCGTCAAAGTAGCTCGAGAAAATCCAGATATCGAAGTGGTGGCTGTCAATGATTTGGGTAATATCCAAAACTTCGCCTATCTTCTCAAATATGATACTGCCTATGGAGTCAGTCCTTTTGACGTGACGGTTAATGGCAGTTCTCTGGTGATCGACGGTCATGAAGTAAAATTCATCAGTGAAAAAGATCCAACCAAGCTTCCATGGAAAGATTTGGATATTGACGTAGTTGTGGAGTCTACTGGTCTCTTTACCTCCAGTGAAAAGGCGCACGCTCATATCGATGCGGGTGCCAAGCGTGTTGTTGTGTCTGCTCCGGTCAAAGATGATCCTGCTTCTGCGATCCAGGGCGCCACGGTTCTTATGGGCATGAATACTGACAAACTCAAAGATTATCAGGTCAGTTCAAATGCATCATGTACTACCAATGCAGGTTCTCCTCTGATTGCCATCATGGATGAAAGTCTGGGTATAGAAAAAGCTTTGCTCAATACAGTGCACGGCTACACCGCTTCACAGTCGCTCGTCGACGGACCATCCAAGAAAGATCTTCGTGAAGGCCGTGCCGCTGCAATGAACATTGTTCCTTCGTCAACAGGGGCTGCAATCGCGGTGACCAAAGTAGCTACACAACTGGTCGGCAAGTTCGATGGTATCTCTATCCGCGTTCCGGTTGTGACGGGATCTATCGTCGATGTGACATTTATTTCCAAAAAGAATACAACTGCCGAAGAGGTAAACGAAATCCTCAAAAAGGCTGCAGCAGATCCACGTTGGAAGGATATTTTTACTGTTACCGAAGAACCTCTCGTTTCCCATGACATCATTGGCAACCGCCACGCCTCAATCGCCGATCTGGAGATGACGCGTGTAGTCGATGGAAATCTGGTAAAGGTCATGGCGTGGTATGACAATGAAATGGGGTATACGTATACACTGGTGAGGCATGTGGTTGAGGCGGGGAGGTTAATATAAAAAAGAAGCCGTCCCGAGGGGCGGCTTCGTGTTAAGAGGATAGTTGTCAGTGCATCGTCGTGTAGGGAAGGATGGATGCCTCAGGTTCTGGTTTCGGAGTGCCGCTGCCATTTATCATGCACTCAAAACCACTTTGTTGCATTTTTTCCAGATCCTGATCAAGTGCCTCCTGTGCTTCTTCAAAGTTATTTGTGTTACATTCCCACAAACAGACAACTGAAGGAAAAGTGCTTAATCCTTCTTTGCGAATGTGTTCAACTTCAACCACTCTTACGCGGCCGAGTCGGCCTGTTTCTGAGTAAATAAAGTGGTCTCCAAATTCGGGAAAGTCTATGTATTCACCGACCGCATAAGGACAAGGCGAATGGATCTTTCCGGTGATTTCACCGTGCATCCAGAGTTTTCCATCAGTGAGATAGAATGCTACCGAGATATCAATTTTCATATCTAAGAACAGTTTTTCTTTCGTTGGATTCGTACAATCCCCGTGTGCATGTGTCGACATGCCTTTATCACACAGTCATTAATTGAACAAAAGAATTACTATTTAAATAGTAACACATTTATTAGGTAAAAGCAATATTTTGCTATCATTTTATCATTTCCAATAATGCTACAATATCCCTATGTCCTCCTACAACAAACTGGTCAGAGATAAGATTCCTCAAATTCTCGACAAGAAAGGTGTTGTGTATGAACAACGGATTGCATCTCAGGAAGAATACAAAGCTGAGTTGATCAAAAAGCTTTCCGAAGAAGCTGCTGAATTTGCTGAAAAGGGTGATGCGGAAGAATTGGCGGATGTTCTCGAGGTTATTGAATCACTGAAAACTCTTCCTGAATATGCTCAGGTGGAGGAAATTCGCTTACGAAAACGTGAGGAACGTGGCGGTTTTGATAAGAGGATTATTTTGAAAGGGGAGAAGTAGCGATATGTGTAAGAGTAGGTCTCGCCAGTCTGCAAAAACTTCAGCATTTCTTGAGACTTTCTTCATACGGATTTTATCTCCGTCTGATACACTTTTTGTATGATTGAATAATGTATACTTAATGTCTAAAATAATTACTCTTAATTCAATAAAAAGTGAATATGTGACCCGGACAGAATTTGGGGAATATGTGTTCAAAACAGATCGAAAATTCGAAGATCTGACGACGGTTATGCTGGGGGAGTTCGATAGGGTGTATGTGAAATGTGGTGAGATAGATAAAAGGTTTGATGCTATCGAGTTTCGGCTTGATAAGATAGAAATTCGATTAGATAGGCTCGAAACCAGGTTTGATACTCTTGAAGCACGATTTAATGGCCTAGAAACAAGTGTACATGAGTTGCGG
>LFCL01000005.1 GCA_001189105.1 Parcubacteria bacterium C7867-002 | reverse complement strand
TTACACCTCGAAAGAGGACATTACCGATAGTGAAGTAT
This sequence comes from Parcubacteria bacterium C7867-002, assembly GCA_001189105.1. Lineage (GTDB taxonomy): Bacteria > Patescibacteriota > Minisyncoccia > Phycocordibacterales > PALSA-1337 > C7867-002. The sequence continues at coordinate 23,666 of LFCL01000005.1, read as the reverse complement.
TTTCCAATGAGTGAATTTACTTCGACGCCAGAAGTTACCAAGTTGCGACGACTGTGCCCAGGAAGAAAGTTGGTACCTTCGAAGGACTCACTACTAATAAGAGTTACTTGGCGTTTGCCAGGCCAACCCTCATTCCAACTTCCCTTACCACGCGCATATCGATCTCCCACGAGACCCTGAGCGGTACGTGTTTGCACCTTACTCTTCATAATCATCGGGCCGCCTTTGGTCCGAGCTAGGAAAATAGCCTTGAGTGTTGCTTGCATAGACCAAAAACCTTTCTGTTATTGAATTGTTGTACCAAGAACTGAGAAAGATAGTACTACAGATGAAGGGTGGTTGCTAGTGTGCTTTAGCTTTTGAAATTCATGCGGTTTTGAGAGTTTCTTTATATGGATTTTATCTGAGGATGATATCTTTTAAGAATGGATAATTCTCATGAAAAATGGATTCTATTAAATCAGAGATTAAACGCTCGCACTGTATTCACCTTTTGTAATATGAGAGAAATTTGGTGGTGTTCAATTGGTATGAATATTGGCACCGAACTGTATGGAAAAAATGAACTTTTTGAGAGGCCTGTGCTTATAATGAAAGTTTATAATAAGGAAACGATTTTTATTCTTCCTCTTACAAGTAAAAACAAAGACGGTAAATACTACGTACCTATTTGGGTTCAAGACCGAACTTTATGTATTGTATTATCCCAAGGCAGAACCGTAAGTACAAAGAGGCTGTCTCGGAAAGTGTGGCGTATCTCTGAAAGTGAATTTCAAAAAGTTAAGAGAAAATTTCAAGAAACATTTGAGGATTAAGTAAAAATCCGCCGTGAAGCGGATTTTTACGGAGCCCGAAGGCCTTATGTAACAATACTAGCAAATTTTTCTGTTTCGTCAACTTTTTTGAACGATCACTATCACAAATTTGCCACACATATGCCAAAATGAAAAAGCCCCCGATGCAGACGTGTCTGCATAAGGGTCTTTTTCATAGTTATGAGCATATTGTATCTTTTTTATCGAAGAAGTCAACTTACAAACAAATAAGACTTGCAAGTGCATCCCCTTCGCGGAGCTTCATAACACGAACACCCTGAGTGGCCCGAGATAATGTCGGAATCTCCTTGAGGTCAACACGGATCACCTGACTCTTCTTGGACATGGCAACCACTTCTTCTACATCATCTGTAACAACTTGTGCAGCAATCAGAGAACCCGTCTTTGCAGTGACATTCATCGTCAAAATACCGGAACCGCCACGATTTTGAACTTTGTATTCGGAGAGTTTGGTCTTTTTGCCATACCCATTTGCCCCCATGACGAACAGAGCGGGATTCTTGGCATCCTTGGCAACTACGTTTGAGGAAATAACAGCATCGTTTTTATCGAGGCGAACAACGCGTACCCCACCCGCATTACGACCCATCTCACGAACATCATCTTCTTTGAAACGGATTGACTGACCTTCTTTGGTAGCAATAACAACCTCGTCATGTTTGGAAACAAATGATACGGATATGAGTTCGTCTCCCGCATCGAGAGTAATAGCAATGAGACCGGACCGACGCACATCACGGAAATGTTTAGCGGAAGACTTCTTGCCAGTACCACCCTTCGTCACCATCATCAGTGCCAAACCATCGGCCGTCTTTTTGTCTTTTGGCATCGGTAAAATAGATGTTACCTGCTCTCCTTCGGCAAGCGAAAGGAAGTTCATGATGGATTTGCCACGAGTTGCACGCTTACCTTCCGGGATGTCGTACATTTTGATCTGATACGCCTTGCCTTTGTCGGTAAAGAAGAGAAGATCGTTGTGGGTAGTCGCAAACACCAAATGAGAAATGAAGTCCTCTTCCTTGGTATCCAAATCAACAACCCCAACACCACCACGCTTTTGTTTGCGATATTCGGAAGGATCAGTACGTTTGATATAGCCCCCCTTGGTCAACACAAGTACAGACTCTTGATCGGCGATCAGGTCTTCGGGATTGAATTCCTTTACACCATGCTTGATGATTTTGGTACGACGATCATCGCCGTATTTCTCCTTTATATCCTTGAGCTCAGTGGTGATGATGCCTCGGACCTTTTTATCACTGCTCAAAATACTCTTGAGTTCCGCAATGAGATCTTGCACTTCGGCCAACTCATCGAGAACTTTCTTGCGTTCGAGACCGGCCAAGCGAACCAAACGCATTTCACAGATTGCAGTGGCTTGCTTGTCACTGAATTTGAACTTTTTCATCAAATTCGCATGGGCTTCAGGCGCATCCTTGGACTCACGGATAAGAGTAATGATTGCATCGATATGATCGAGCGCCTTTTTGAGACCCAAGAGAATATGTTCACGATCTTCGGCTTTGGTCAGATCGAACTGGGTACGACGACGGATCACCTCGATACGGTGAGTGACGAATTCCTGCAGAATAGTCTTGAGTGACAATGTCTGTGGAACACCGTGCACCAAGGCCACCGTGTTCATGTGGAACGTCTCTTCGAGCTGCGTATGTTTGTAGAGTAAGTTGAGAATCTTTTCAGGATATGAACCTTGCTTGAGATCAAGCACGATGCGCATCTCACGATCTGACTCATCACGAAGACCACGAACACCCTCGATGATCTTGTCACGTACGAGATCTGCCATACGAATGATGAGCTCACTCTTGTTGACGCGGTATGGAATGGAACTAATGACGATTTGAAATTGTCCTTTTTTGTCTTCAACAATTTCTGCCTCTCCACGAACAGTCATGCCTCCACGACCTGTGGCGTAGGCATGTTGAATGTCTTTGTCACCATATATAACTGCACCCGTTGGAAAATCGGGACCTTTGATGAATTTCAACAGATCCTCGGTACTCGCATCAGGATTCTCGATCATATACGTAGTTGCATCTACGACTTCACGGAGATTGTGAGGGGCAATGTTCGTAGCCATACCCACAGCAATACCGAGTGTACCATTGAGGAGGAGGTTTGGTACCGCAGTAGGAAGCACTGACGGCTCTTTGCGAGTACCATCGTAGTTTGGTCGAAAATCAACCGTATCTTTGTCGATATCACGAAGAATCTCCGTAGATATACGAGCCATCTTGGCTTCGGTATAACGCATTGCAGCTGGTGGATCACCATCTACTGTACCGAAGTTTCCTTGACCATGGATGAGCTGATACCGCATCGTAAAGTCTTGAGCCATCTTTACCATGGAGTCATATACCGCTACGTCACCGTGTGGGTGGTAGTTACCCAGTACGTCTCCCACCACTACGGCAGACTTACGGAACTTGGCTTGGAAGGTCAGACCCTTCTCGTGCATGGCATAGAGGATACGGCGATGAACAGGCTTGAGACCGTCACGAACATCGGGCAATGCACGGTCGGTGATAACCGACATAGCATAGTCCAAAAAAGACTCGCGCATTTCGGTAACAATGGAACGGGCAACAATACCAGTCCCCTCGCGAGGAGCCTCTGTCTCTGCTTCTTTACTTGTATCGAAAGATTTCTTGGCCATGTGTTCCTGTTATTATAGCAAAAAAGGTGTCTCGTTACATCTTGACGTAAAAATAAATTGTGGGGTTGTTTCCAAGGTTCGACCTTGGAGTGATTACCTCTCCCCTGGCATAACCTCGACAGTAGAAAATTCTACTTTCTGTGCTCCAAAAATCCGATCCCGAAGAGTATCGAAGAGAGATCCGACTGCAGCGACCATCGATTGCGCAGGAGTATGTACCTCATCCAAGGCTTTTGCCACCGAACCTGAGGCCGAAGGGCCGACTGCAGAGAACGATGCCAACCAAAAGACGGCAATAAAAGCAGTTATTCCAAATGAGGACCAAAATGCGATACGACGACGAACATGTTCTGGTTTACTTCGTAAGAGTGCAAGATGAGAATGAATCTTCATGAATATATTGTATACCCATTCCTATTCCCTCTCAAGTACAACAACTTCGGCTTCTTTACCTTCAAGATCTTTTTTCTTGAGAGTGAGTTTTGCGACTGGTGTAGGACTCTCACCTCCTTCTTTGAGAAATGCTTTGAGAGCATCCTTGGCACCCACTTCCCCATAGTGAATAGGAATAATGATCTTCGGACCAATAGCTACAGCAAGTTTGTAAGCTTGAGCAGCATCGAGTACCCCTTCACCACCGATAGGGACAAATAAAATGTCTACTTCATCGATCGCTTCGTCGGTTTCTGGAGGCAGATCGGTTGTATTCACCCCTCCCAGGAAACAAATATTCATTCCTTCGAGAGAAACCATATATATAGTGTTGATGCGCTTTTCTCCATCATATGCAGACTGAGATGGTAAGCCCTTAATGAAGACTCCTTTGACTTCATATTCACCTGGACCACTAATCGCAAATGCTTTCTTCTCCCCAAAAGAAACCTGGTCAACACCGTTCATATCAACATGATTGAGACTAGAAAGGACAATATCGGCACCGAACTTCGAAGTAGAGAGCTTTGAATCTTTGGAAACGGGATTGAAGGCCAAAACCGTGTCACCAAATGAAACTTTCACAAATTGAGCTCCGAGATACGTAATAATCATAATGAAGCATAATAACAGATAAAAAAGGGGTCTACCAGGGGCTTCGAGTAGTCTTTTCAGATACTTGACTTTATATATTAAATATGCTACTATTATACACAGGTAGTAGGCAGCGCGGAATCAAACATGAACGTTGTAAACAACAAACCGAAGATCGAAATAATGAAAACGAAAGTACTGATTGCTCATGATAGCCCCTTCCTTGTTAGCACTATCAGCGAATTAATGGGGAGAATGTTCAATCTCATTACCGCTTCGTCAGGCGAGGAAACTGTTCAAGTTGCAACAGTAAACCCTGACACCAACATTATTCTCCTCAACAAAAGTTGCTGGGGAAATGGAGGGATTATCACCATCCTCAGAGGCACTTGCCCTGAATCCAAGATTATCCTCTTCAGCGGAGGTGTCTTGGAAACGGAAGATCCGGCAAAATATAGTGTCGATGCCGTATTGAATACAGGCGACGTAGAAGATCTCCGTGACCTTATCGAGGACCTCCTCGCCCCTTCCACAGAAAAAGCCTGATCTCGAAACTGAACTCACACTCGCCCTACAGACACCTGTAGGGCGAATTTTTTATATTCTCTTCTTGACTGGATCACACCAGGAGTATATGTATAAAAACAATTTTATAGACAATCTTCCCTCTTCATGATACAGTCCATCCAAACAGAATCGCTGTTTTGATAGCTCGTTCATTAGAGATTTCGCGTAATCCCGCACTTATTTATTAATCAATTAAAAAGCGGATCGCGACATATATAGTATGTTCAAAAAAATAAAAGAAACCCTTACAGGATCGAAGGAAAATGCCACTCCTGTGGCAGAAACTAACGAAAAGACAGAGAAAGCACAGCCAGAACCAAAGAAAAAGAACGCTGAGCTAACTCTCACTGAAGAACAAAAGAAGAGTGTTATGGGAGGACTTGTCGGTACGATGAAAAATCCACCTCAGATCGGTGACCTCGTAGAAGGTCCGGTGATCGCGGTTGAAAAGTCATCGGTTTTTGTCGACCTTACTCCATTCGGTACTGGTATCATTTACGGCCGTGAATTTATCACCGCTCGCGATGTTATCAAGAAAATCAACGTTGGCGATGTCATCGCTGCAAAGATCGTCGACAATGCCCATCCAGAAGGTTATTACGAACTCTCCCTCAAGGAAGCTCGTCAGGCCCTTATCTGGAATGAAGCAGAAGTCGCTATCAAGGAAAAGAAGGTTCTCGAACTCCTCGTCAAAGAAGCCAACAAAGGTGGCCTTCTCATCGAATGGCAAGGTATTGTCGGCTTCCTTCCTGCATCTCAGCTCAAAGCAGAACACTATCCTCATGTTACCGATGGTGACAAGGACAAGATCTTGGAAGAGCTCAAGAAGTTCGTCGGTACTCGCATGGCTCTCTCTATCATCACTGCCGATCCTAAGGAAGGTAAATTGATCTTCTCAGAAAAGGGTTCTGAACAGAAAGAAAAGGAGAAGATTGTTAGTAAGTACGAGATCGGTGACACAGTCGAAGGTACCGTTACTGGAGTTGTAGACTTTGGCGTCTTCATCAAACTTGAAGAAGGTTTGGAAGGCTTGGTTCACATTTCAGAAATTGACTGGGGTCTCGTCGATGATCCTCGTAACTTTGTCAAAATTGGCACAACCATCAAGGCAAAGATCATTGAAGTAAAGGAAGGTAAGATTTCCCTCTCTATGAAACAGCTCAAGCCAAATCCATGGACTGAGGCTGCAAAGAAATACAAGAAGGATATGATTATCTCTGGCGTGGTTATCAAGTTCAACAAACATGGCGCTCTCGCTTCGATCGAAGAAGGTGTTGCTGGTTTGGTCCACGTCTCTGAGTTTGGTTCTGAAGAAAAGCTTCGTGGCGCTCTCGAATTGGGCAAGACGTACAACTTCAAAATCTCCCTCTTTGATCCAAAGGAACAAAAGATGGCTCTGGTCTACATAGACAAGAAATAGCATCTCTTGAAATGAAACAGAAACGGCCACCGCACGGTGGCTTTTTCTTTTTGTACTGGCGAGGCCCACCCTTGCACCTAAGCCGCGTTATATATACTCATCGCCTTCTCTCTACTTTCAGTAACTATAACTTTGATAGCTTCGGCAACTTTCTTTGAAACTTTTTTAATCTCTTTCATTTCCTCATCTTTGAATGTTCCTAAAATAAACTTCTCGATTTTTTCTTCACCATGAGGAACTTTGACGTTACCTTTTGCGTCTGCAGCCGAAAGACCGATACGAATACGCACAAAGCCTTCTGTCTTTACTGATTTGATAATCGATTCCACACCGTTGTGTCCGCCAGAACTACGATTGTAAGAAATACGAATGCGACCGAGTGGTAATTGGAAATCATCATAGATAACGATCAGTTTTTGTGCTGCTTTGGGATTTTTAACCAGGCCAGCCACAGAAGAGCCTGATTTGTTCATAAAGGTTTCTGGAGCAATCAGTGTTGCCTTTTCTTTTTTGGAAATATCTATCTTGGAGATGAGCGCATTGAGCTTTTTGTCGAATTTGAAATCATCACCTTCGTATTCGGTACGGACATAGTCGAGAATAATACGCCCTGTATTGTGACGTGTACCCTCGTATTCATCTCCCGGATTTCCGAGTCCTGCAATAATATATGCCATGGGAGAAGTATAACGAAACGGCAGAGAAATACAAAATAACTCAAACTTGTAATCACTCATTTTTTGGAGTAGAATGTACGAACTACTATGGATATTAACGAAGAACCACGAGTTAATGCCTGGAACCCCTCCTCTGAACCGCGCCCACACACAAGCACTTTTTGGCACAGCGTACGCGAATGGATACAAGTCATCATCATTGCCCTCGTTATCTCTCTCCCAATTCGTTTTTTCATAGCCGAACCCTTCGTAGTTGATGGTGCATCCATGGACCCCGCATTTGCGACCGGTCAATTCCTCATCGTCGACCGTCTTTCCTATCGCTTCAATGATCCTTCTCGAGGAGATGTTACCGTCTTCAAATATCCCAACAAGCCTTCCGTTTACTATATCAAACGAATCATCGGCTTACCCGGTGAAACCGTGACTATCAGTGACGGAAAAATATCGATCATCAACACTGAACACCCTGAGGGTTTTACTCTCGATGAACCATATGTCGACAGTAAACACGTGTCACACGATACTCTGACAACCACCCTCAAACCATCACAGTATTTCGTGATGGGTGACAATCGTGCTGAGAGTTCCGACTCGCGAATATGGGGACCTCTCGAGGAGAATCTTATTATCGGAAGACCGATCGTCCGGCTTTTCCCTATCACCAACATATCTTTTTTACCTGGCGAATACCATGAACAAACAAAATAACAAACCAGAAGTTATCACCCCTGCATCACACACGCATGCAAGTGCTGCGCGTGCCAAAAAACCCCAATCTCCTTTTATACCCTACGAACACTTGGATAAAATCGGTGAAGTGGCCGTGTATTACGGATTTACACCTATGAAAAGTCCGACAATCACCAAGTTGGACCTAGATACAGCAAAAGACATCCTCGAAGGCGACTTTATTGATGATGAAACAGACAAGCACGGTAAACTTCCCCTTCATGCCGAGGAAAAGATTGCCCTCATCCGTACATACCAAGAACAAAACATGAACACCTTGTCACAACCCGTGATGTTGTATTTCAAAGAACCTGCCCGCGGTGCCCGCAAGACACACAAATACCACCGCTATGCCGATCTTGAGATCATTGGCAGCTCTGGTTCCATTGCCGAAGCCACACTCATTCAAACTGGTCGCGCTATGTTGGCCGAAGAAGGGTACACCAAGACACTTGTCGAAATAAACAGTGTAGGCGATCGTGATTCGATTGCACGCTTTACCCGTGAGCTCATCAACTATTACCGCAAAAACATCAACACCATGAGTCCTGAGTGCCGACAGATGTTCAAACGTGATCCATTCGAACTTCTTGGCTCCCACCATGAGTCATGTAAAGAACTCAATGCGCGTGCACCTCGCGCAATGGACTTTCTTTCAGAAACGAGTCGCCGCAACCTCGAAGATGTTTTGGAATATCTTGAGGCACTCAAGATTCCCTACAGCCTCAACAATGGCCTGATCGGTAATCGTAAATATTGTACAGAAACTATCTTTGCAATTGTAAATGTTGATCCTGATGACAAAACTGTCAAAGATCAGCGCATCCTTGGTATTGGCGTACGGTACAACGGTCTGGCAAAACGCCTCAATGCAAAACGAGACATCCAAGGAGTTGGACTCTCTCTTCTTATAAAAGAGAGTGGTCTTGGTCTCCGCAAGCCAGTAACCAAAGTAAAACGTCCAATTGCCTCATTTATCCAACTTGGCTTGGAATCAAAACTTATTTCACTAGAAATTATCGAGCAACTTCGTCAGGCAAAAATACCTTTGTATCTCTCATTGGCCAAAGACCGTCTGGGCGCTCAAGTTTCCACCATTGAAAAACATCAAACGCCTTACATGCTGGTTATGGGTAAAAAAGAGGCAGTAGACAAGACGGTGATCGTCCGTGATACGGATACCCACTCCCAAGACATTGTCCCGCTCGAAGAATTGGTAAAATATATGAAAAAAGTCGAGGCTCAATTGCTCAAAAAGTAAGCCTATTTGCACTTCCGTAGCTTCCATGCTATTCTTTTGGACATGATAAACGTAGAAATCACCCGCAATCCGGGAGAAAATAGCCTAAGTCTTATTCGCCGATTTAGTCGCAAAGTCCAGAGTTCTGGGGTCATTCCTCGTGTTCGTAGCCTCCGCTTCAATACACGTGTGCAATCTCCTTTCAAGATCAAGCAGCGTGCTCTCAAACTCATGAATCGCCGCAACGAAGTAGCCCTCCTCATCAAACTCGGCAAAGCCCAAGCAAAACCAGAGCGCAGATAATCGAGGTAGTATGTCTCAAAACTGTATAGTTTCAAATAAAACACGGAATGTACTTCCTTTCGTGCCTTTTGAGGCGATTAAAAACGAAGTTTTAGGAGAAGCGTATTCCCTTTCGGTGGCAATCGTTACTCCTGCAGAAATACAGAAACTCAATCTGACCTACCGGAACATCGACAAGCCGACGGACATCCTGAGTTTTCCCCTTTCAGAAACTGAAGGAGAAATATATATCTGTATCAGCGAAACAAAAAAAGAAGCGGTGAAATTTGATCGCTCGTATGAGAATTTTCTCGCCTTTATCTTTATCCACGGATGCGTTCATTTGAAAGGATACGACCATGGGGGTACAATGGAGGCTATAGAGGAAACAATTCGTAACAAATTCAAAGTATAAGGTATGAAGTATGATGTATGAATCTTCATACTATATATTTTATACTTCATACCTTAACTCATGGCACGTTCTATTATTACAGGCATCGACGTCGGAACCTACTCAATAAAAGTAGTTATTGCCAACGCACGCGAAAAGACTGATCGTGGTCTTCCACGCATCATGGCAGCAGTCATCAGCGAATCCAAAGGATTACGTCATGGCTACATCACGAGTATTCAGGATGTAACCGAAAGTATCCGTCGTGCAGTAGCCATCGCCGAGGAAAAAGCTGGAGTCAAAGTAAAAAAAGCTTTTATCGGTGTTGGTGGCATCGGTCTAGCGAGTACATCCGTATCAAGCATGATCATGACTTCCCGTGCAGATGCCGAGATCAGTGCACTCGATCTTTCCAAACTCCGCGAACAATGTGAAAAAGACCTTCCGAAAGCCGACATAGCGAATCGCCGTATTATTTATGATATTCCCATCCAATACAAAATCGATGGCGTTCCTGCATTAGGTCAACCTCTCGGTCTTACCGGCAACAAAATAGAACAAAAAACGCTTTTTATTACATGTCTCGATCACCATGTAGCTGATCTTATCCAAGCAGTGAACCATGCAGGTATAGAAGTTGAAGATGTTATGGCCGCTCCGTTAGCCGCTTCTTTTGTAACACTTACGAAGGCTCAAAAAATTGCCGGGTGTGTATTGGCAAATATTGGTGCCGAAACTGTTTCGATTGCAGTATTCGAGGACAACATCTCAACCTCACTCGAAGTGTTCCCGATTGGTTCCACTGACATTACTAACGATATCGCTCTCGGCCTCAAGGTACCTCTCGAGGAAGCCGAGCAAATAAAGATCGGTGCGATCACTGGTAGTTCGTATCCTCGCAAGAAACTTGATGAGATTATTGCTGCGCGTATGTCAGATATTTTTGAATTAATTGAAACGCACCTGAAAAAGATTGGCCGTAATGGACTACTCCCTGCAGGTATTATGTTAACGGGTGGAGGTTCAAGCTTGAACTCGGTTGATCTTATGGCAAAAAGTGCCCTTAAAATTCCTTCTCGTATTGGCTCCATCAATCCCGATCCTACAAAATCTTCACCCAAAGATGGCGTCTGGGCAGTTGCATACGGTCTTACGGTCTGGGGTATTCACGCCGAAGAAGGACCTGAAATCGATACATCTACTGAATTCTTGAAGCATAGCTGGAAAACTGCTGTACGCTGGTTCAAACAATTTTTACCCTAGGTGATACGAAACTTCCCTCACCACAATCCTGTTGCTCACGCAACTTGTGCCGCTTTTTTCGTATGATAATATACAGCCTATGCCAAACATCACTCCTGACATCGAAGCATTTGCCCGCATTAAAGTCCTTGGTGTTGGTGGTTCCGGTGGTAACGCGGTAAACCACATGATCAGCAACAAAGTCAAAGGTGTGGACTTTATTGCAATCAATACTGACTCTCAAGACCTTCACCGCTCTCTAGCGAAAAAGCGTATTCATATTGGTAAAAATATCACCCGCGGTCTCGGTACAGGTATGAATCCTGACCTCGGTCGTCGTTCTGTCGAGGAAAGCAAGGACGAACTCCAAGAAGCCGTAAAAGGTGCAGACATGGTATTCGTGGCCGGCGGACTCGGAGGAGGAACAGGTAGTGGTGCAAGTCCTCAGGTGGCTCGTACCGCAAAGGAGCTCGGCTGCCTCACGGTTGCCGTCGTTACCAAGCCATTCTATTTTGAAGGACGTCAGCGTGTCCGTATCGCCGAAGCTGCGCTCGAAGATCTCCGCAAAGAAGTCGACGCAATCATCGTTATTCCGAACGACAAACTCCTGTCTTCCATCAGCAGAGAAACTACCGTCAAAAATGCTTTCGCTGTATGTGATGAGATTCTCCGCCAAGCAGTCGAGGGTATTTCAGACCTCATTACAACCCCTGGTATCATCAACATCGACTTTGCCGACATTCGTACGGTCATGGAAAATGCGGGTTCAGCGCTCATGGGTATTGGTTCTGCTTCCGGAGAAAACCGTGCGATCGAGGCTGCCAAAGCTGCGATCAATTCCCCTCTTCTCGATGTATCTATTGCTGGCGCAAAAGGAGTTCTCTTCTCGATTGCCGGTGGCGAAGATCTCACCATGTTTGAAATCCAGGATGCTGCCAAGGTCATTACCGAATCTATCGATCCGGAAGCCAAGATTATCTTTGGTACGGTACGAGACGAAAAGCTCAAAAAGAACGAGGTGAAGATCACTGTTATTGCTACTGGTTTCCCTGAAGGACAACTTCCTACACAGCAAAAGTCCGCCCCTATGCAATCAATGGAGCAAGCTCAGGCTACAGAGCCAAGTATTCTCTCTTTCATGAAAGGTGGTGGCACCAATGAAAAAGGTAAGATTTTCCATCCAGTACCAGAACCTCGCAAAGAACGGGAACCTATGACTTCCGAAAAGATCACTGATGTCAAAAAGGATCGCGATGCTAAAGTTCCTCCTCCAGCGAACGATGACGACGATTGGGGTGCGATACCGGCGTTTCTCCGTAGAAGTAGACTTAAATAGAAGATTGACTTTTTGATTTTTTAGAAGCAATTTCCTTTCACTTCAAAAGTTGATACAATCAACCCTACTATGATTTACGATCTTACAATTATTGGGGGTGGACCAGGCGGAGCAGCAGCAGGTGTATACGCTTCACGTAAGCGTCTGAAGACTGTCTTCATAACCAAAGACTGGCTCGGCCAAAGTAATGTATCCGAAAAGATTGAGAACTGGGTTGGTACCATAGCGATATCTGGCTTGGAACTCTCTCACAGCCTCGAGAAACACGTCAAAGCATACGCCGAGGGAATTATCGACTTCAAGGAAAACGAAGGTTGTACCCGCATCGAAAAAAAGGGTGATTCCTTTGTCGTTACCACAAACAAAGGTTCCTACGAAACAAAAACTGTCCTGATAACCAGTGGTAGCCGACGACGTGCGCTCGAGATCCCTGGTGCAGCAGAATACGAAAACAAAGGTCTGACCTATTGCGCAACATGTGATGGACCCCTTTATTCCGATCAAGATGTCGTAGTTGTCGGCGGAGGCAATGCTGGCTTCGAAAGTGCTGCACAGCTCTTGGCATACTGTAAGAGTGTGACCCTTCTCAGTCGCAGTGACTTCAAAGCAGATCCGGGTACCATTGAAAAAGTTCTGCAGAATCCAAAGATGAAGGCGATTGCCAATGCTATTCCAAAAGCAGTAAAAGGTGACACATTTGTAACTTCATTCATCTATACCGACACCGCATCCAACACCGATATCGAACTTCCGGTGACAGGTGTATTCGTCGAAGTAGGCTCCATCCCTAATACTGACTTTGTAGCCGATCTGGTTCAACGAGACAAATATAACCATATTGTTGTTGATCCACGCACCCAAATGACCTCAGTACCTGGCATATGGGCCGCAGGCGATGCTACCGACGGTTTATATCATCAGAACAACATCGCAGCCGGAGATGCGGTAAAAGCCCTCGAGGACATCTATTTGTATATCCATACAAAGTAACTACACGCACGCTCCCCACAAGCCTTTGTGGGCAGCCCTGGCTTTCTTCTCGAGTGACCTGAACTCTTTCTGTAAAGAATAGGGGCTTCCATAGGTATACTCACGTGCATATCCTTCCGTAAGTAATTGCGCATTGATAAAGAACCCATCTTCGCGATAGACGTAGGCAAGATAGCGTCCATACCTATCCAAGACTTCCCGTTGCGGACTTACACTCACAAAGACCTGCTGACCTACCAGCCATTTTTTGGTTTGCTGTGAAGCCTCGGGCCCAAAACATTCTACCCCACGACGAGGATCGACGGTTTCTGGCGTATTGATACCCAATAGGCGTACAGTGATGACCTTGCGATTTACTTTCACTCTCAACGTATCTCCATCCATAACTTCAACCACCTTATACAAAGTATGAGGCTCAATCGTCACGAGCGTACTTTTCTGCGAGACAATTGCGTACAGACCGAGAATCACCACTACACACACAATGACACCCACCACAATACACCGAGTTCTTTTATTCATGAGAAGAAGCGGCAGGCTCCAACCAATCTTTCGTAAGATAGTATAGCAGATACACTTTACGAGGGTAGGCCGAGGAGAAGCACATCTGATATACTCTTTAAGAGATTATGTTATCAATTTATCCTCAATACCTGTGCAAAAAATAATTCCCCATCTGTGGTTCGATACCCAAGCAAAAGAAGCTGCCCATTTCTACACTTCCCTTTTTCCAAATTCAAAAGTTACCAACGTTACAAGGATTACCAACACTCCTTCAGGAGATTGTGACGTCGTAACCTTCACTGTTGCCGGCCAAGACTTCATGTCGATCAGTGCAGGACCATACTTCAAACTCAACCCTTCTATTTCCCTCTTTACAGTATTCGACAGTGAACAAGAGATCGATGCTGTATGGAATAAACTGATCGAAGGAGGTAAAGCCTTGATGCCCTATGATACATATCCCTGGGCAAAAAAGTATGGCTGGTTGCAGGATAAATATGGACTAACCTGGCAATTGTCCTGGAGTGAACATCATCAGATGACACAAAAGATCACTCCGCTTTTAATGTTCACTCAGCAATTCGCTGGTAAAGTAAAAGAAGCTTTGGAGACATATACCGGTATTTTTCCAAACTCAAAGATAGAGATGACGGTACCCTATGAAAAAGGAGAAGGTGATGCTGAAGGATATATCAAACATTCTCGCTTTACCTTGGCTGGATGCAACTTCATGGCCATGGATAGTTCCGGGCCGCATGAGTTTACGTTTAACGAAGCCTTCTCTCTCGTGGTCAATTGTGACACTCAGGAAGAAATTGACATGTACTGGAATGCCCTCTCTGCTGTTCCTGAATCTGAACAATGTGGTTGGCTCAAAGACAAGTATGGTGTGTCTTGGCAGATCGTTCCTCGCATGATGAATGACGTCATGACGAGTGGTGATACGGAAAAAATTGCCCGTCTTACTCAAGCATTTCTCAAAATGAAGAAGTTTGATATCAAGGCCTTGGAAGCATCCGTCAAATAACGTGTTAGCGCTTATCTTATTTCTTGAGTTCAAAATAAGATAACGTCCAGACTAAATTTCCAAATCGGACATGAAGTTTTCCGAGATAGCGATTTGGTTCTATTTCGACAATCTCGTCGAGCACCATACGAAGCCACCACGGATTCTCGGGAAGGTTGTAATTAATCTTTACGACCTTCATATCCGTGTCTCGAATACCCTTGTCGATCGATACAATAAAAGGATATTTTTCTGTCTGAGTCTCTGCGCTTGTACCACCAAAGACATTGATGCCCGTAGCTTTCGCCATATCAAATTTTTTACCTCGCCACACATACGTGCGGCCCGAAATCGTACCCGCATACAGACCACTTGGTAACGGATTAGGAATATGAGCACTGGTAAATAGCTTTTGATTCTGCCCATGCTCCATTTGCCACGTCCGAGCAAAGGCTAAGATAAAAAGGAGAACAAGAAAACCAAAAATAAATTTTAAAAGTGAGTACATCATGAGAATAGTGTAACACAATGACTTCATGTGTTCCTGTTTGAATTCTGTCCGTTTTGCGGTAGGATATGGTTTGTTGGAGAGATGGCTGAGTGGTTTAAGGCAGCGGTTTACTAAACCGCCGTTCCCTCACGGGAACCGTGGGTTCGAATCCCACTCTCTCCGCTGAAATATATGATTTCAAAAATAAACTTCTCTTCACTGGTAATTTGTTTCTGGGCAATCATATTTTTAGTGATCAGTATTTTTCGATACCAGATGTCAGTGGAGATATGGATAATGGCCTTATTTATTTGGTTTGGATTACTGTGCATTGGTGTTGTTCTTTTACTCGTGTCCATAATTGACGCAATAAAGAATCGGATAAAAAATAAACCGTCCAAAGTACTCTACTCACAAATAGTGCCCATCATTCTAATCATTGTGGCAGGCTTCTTCTTAACTACATATTCCTACCGAATATATCTCTTTTTCAAGATGCCAGTTTATACAGAAATTGTTCAAAAAGTATCTACAGGGGAAATTACTGAAGATGGTGGATACAAAGGAATTGGTTTTGATATAGAAAAAGACTCAGACGGAGTTACTCGAATCGCATTTCCTGATGGAACAGGAATAATTGATAACTGGTGTGGTTTGATCTGGGATCCTTCGGGCATGATTAGTACAGTTACCAATGTCTCTAAAAAACTATTTGGCGGAGATCTTATTGGTTCAAAAAATCTAAAAGGTTTTTGGTATATTTCTTGTTTTACATAAGTTTGATATTCATCTTAATGAAAACCTTATTATATATATGAATTTTACTGACCATATCCTAAGTAAGGCTATAAAATCCTCGAGAGCAGGAGGTTTGGCTTGGAAAAAAGAAGATATTTTTTCAGCAATTGATGAACTAACCGCAAGTGGATATGCAATACTCGGAGGTGATGTTTAGGCTATCTTGGAGAAAAACCTTCACAATCTTACATTGATCCAAATAGACCCTGACCCACATACTTCATTCCAACCTCCCAAACTCCACTAGAATATATTTACTACACTGCCACCTTTTTCAAAAGACCTTTTCTCTTTACTATGTTCTTATAATCCCACTGGATATCTTTGGCTTTTGTAAGCCACCTTTTTAAACGAGCTACTTTTATTTCACGTAGATCTGTGTAAAGTATTTCCGCAGCTTTAAATTTACCTTCGGGTTTTAAATCTTCTTCTTCAAAACTTTGCCCGCTAAAAAACATAAGCGAAACTTTGTCACCTTTTCGGACAGAATATGCGACGATAGGATTCCCCTCTATAAACCAGACAGGTGAACCGTGCCAGATCTTAGATTCACTTTTCTTGAGATTTTTATGTATCTGTTCTTCTAAAAAATCACAAATCTGCTGTATATTCTTGCTTTGCAACTTGTTATATTCCGTTATGGTTGTAGCAATAGTTTTTGACATATATCCGTATCCTAATTACGTGCTACAAATTTTTTGAAATTCTCGAGTATTGCAGTCCAGCCGGCTTTTTGCATCTCTTCGCTGTTGACCTCTTCAGGATAAAATTCCTCCTCAACTTTCGTAGTACCATTACCCAGATCGGTAAATATGACGGTACACTCCCTGTGTTGATGTTCACCATCAGCTTTATCCATGATGTAACTGATCCTCTTATATTCAACCACCTCAGTGTAGGTGCCTGTAAAATCGAAAGACTCGCTACCATCTTTGGCCGACATTCTCGTCACAAATCGACCACCGACCCTGAGATCGTTCTCAGCATAGGGACACTCCCAGGTATCACTGGCAAATGCCCAACCTTTGATACTTTCGGTAGTATTCCAGTGGTGCCACACTTTTTTGATATCTGCAGGTATATTTGTTTCTACGTGTATCTTTTTCATGTAGCCCTATGGTACCATTTTGAGACAATAGTGCCTACAGAAATCTACAAATACATGACAAAAATAGCCGTGTTCACACTTATCTCTGTGTGTGTTTTTCTGCCATCTTATGTCTCCGCACATCAGCCGCATATCGTCGAAAGTCGACAGACGATCGTACAAAATCCAGAAATCTCAAAAGCGTACTACCACACACTTACCGGTGAGCCCGACATCTATACCATCAAAGCAGACAAGCCTTTTGATCTGTATATAAATATACTCGTACCTACGATTACCAACCAGAAAAAAGATGTTTCAGCAGTCGTATTACGGAACGGTAAAGAGATCACGGTTCTCAACGGACTCGATTTTGAATGGAAAGAATTCTATGAACCTTTTGGCGCAGATACCTACTGGAAAGGACCGGAATACGAGGCACGTGCCGAAGCAGGTACGTATGAGATCCGTGTATGGAGTAGTAATAACGACAGCAAGTACTCACTCGCAATTGGTAAGATCGAGGCCTTTAGCGCAACAGAAACTCTACATACACTTACTACTATCCCAAAACTTAAAAAGAATTTCTTTGAAAAATCATCTGTCAGCTTTATTGCCTCGCCTCTAGGTTGGGGATTGATTATTGTCCTGTATATACTCGCTGGTATCGCTGGTCTCACCTACCGTACCCTCTTGAAACACCTTGCGAAAGGCACTGTCCGCGGAGTACACAAGAATATCGGCAAAAAAGATCGAATGATCCGCCTGTTTATCGGCATCGGTTTACTTGCATGGGCAATTTTCACCACCTGGAATCCTGTCCTTATATTTTTGTCTGGATTTGCACTATTCGAAGCTCTGTTTAGCTGGTGCGGATACTATGCACTTATTGGACGTAACTCTTGCCCTATAGAATAATACCAACATGTCACACATTCAAAAGAAAAAGAAAGTAATTATAGTAGGTGCAGGTCCCGGAGGACTATCTTCTGCAATGATACTTGCTCACCGTGGTTACGAGGTAATCGTCTACGAAAAACAATCATATGTTGGTGGTCGCACCTCGGCACTCAAAGCCGGTGATTTTACGTTCGAATTGGGCCCCACCTTTGTCATGCTTCCACAAGCGTTTGAGGAGGTGTTCGAAAAAGCTGGCAGAAAACTCTCTGACTATGTAGACATGCGCAGACTGGATACGATGTACCGTCTGAAATTCGGTGACGGAAGAAATTTCGTCGTTCCTTTTGATAAAGAAAAAATGAAACAGGAAATTGCCCGATTGTTCCCTGGTGATGAGAAAGGCTACGAACGTTATTTACACAAACAGAAGCGAAAGTTTGACCTCATGTACCCATGTCTTAAGGTGCCTTACATGCGCTGGTATCACTATTTTCGACCCCGACTCCTGAAGGCATTTTTCTTTATGCAAAACTTCACCTCTGTGTACGATGTTATGGCATCGTATTTTAAGTACGATGACATGCGTATCTCTATGACCTTCCAGGCCAAATATCTGGGAATGTCCCCGTGGCATTGTCCGGGCGCCTTTTCAATCCTCTCTTATATCGAACATGCTTTTGGAATATTCCATCCGATCGGTGGAGTTCACAAAATTACCGAGGCAATGGCACAGATTGTCACCGAAGAAGGCGGCTCAGTTATTCTCAATACACCGATCAAAAAAATACTCACCGAAGATGGAAAAGCTGTCGGGGTTGTATTCGCCGACGATTCGGTAGATCGTGCAGATTACGTCATTATGAATGCGGATTTTGCAGCCGGTATGACACATCTGGTACCCGAAGAGAATCGGGGCACCTGGACAGATGCCGAGCTGAAAAAAAGACCTTTTTCCTGCTCAACGTTCATGCTCTATATCGGTTTGGATAAAAAATATGATTTTCCCCATCACAACATTTTTTTCGCAGACAACTACAAGCAAAACATCGAGCAGATATTCGAAGGGAAGAAATTACCAGAAGATCCTTCCTTTTACATTCAGAATGCCAGTGTTACCGATTCGACCTTAGCACCTGATGGCAAATCGACTATTTACGTATTAGTCCCGGTCCCAAACCTGGATGCCAATATCGACTGGGACACGGAGAAGAAACGTTACCGTGATCTTGTTATCCAGAAAATTTCTGAAAAGACAGAGATGCACGATATTGCACACCATATCGAAATCGAACGAGTGATAACGCCAAAGGACTGGGAAAGCAAGTTAGATGTGTACAAAGGTGCTGTTTTCAATCTTTCTCACACTATCGGACAAATGTTGTATTTCAGACCCCATAATAAATTCAAGGAACTTCCCGGCCTCTTCTTGGTCGGAGGAGGAACTCATCCAGGAAGTGGTTTACCAACCATTATCGAATCTGGCAGAATTGCCGCTGACTTAATTTCGGAAGATATCACATGAATACATTCCAATCTTTGTGGTTAATACGTGAATTATATTTTAAAAAAGGTCTCCCTAACCTTGATAAAATACAATCCTTGGGTTTGTTAGCAGTTAAGATCGGTCAGATCCATGCCTTGCGACTCGATTTTCTTTCTCCAGAAAAATGCCAAGAACTTTCAAAACTCTACCGCAACAATAACCCCATCTCTCCAGAAGATATTGAGGAGTTGATCCAATTACAAGGGGGCGCTGATTTTAAAAGACATTTTTCTCACATAGACAAGACGGCCTTGGCCACAGCTTCGGTCGGGCAAGTCTACCGTGCCGCACTCCAAAACGGTGATCCTGTGGTTATCAAATTCATCAAGGCGCGATTTAAGGAACGTTTTACACATGACGTAAAAAACGTACGCAGATTTTTCAAGATCGTACTCTCCTTATATCCAAAATTAAAAAAAGTTGGAAACCCGATCGGGATTCTCGATGACGTTGAAACGTACACCCTTGCCGAACTTGATCTGCGTAACGAAGAAAAAGGTTCTGCACTCCTTCAAAAAATTGCCGATGATTACGCGGACACATTTGACCTCTCGATGCTACGCTTCAATAAAAAGTACACTGAATTTACCGGAGAAAATATCATGGTGTCGGAGTACATTGATGCACCAAGCGTCGACGAACTCCTTTCGGCAGGAAAATTCAGTTACGACGATATGCTCAAACTCTTTTACATCCAAGGTTTTTATATTTTTATCGCTGGTACATTCCATGGTGACATTCATCCCGGCAATGTTCTCTATGATGGTAAGAAATTTTATTTTGTAGACACAGCGTTTGTAGGAGTTGTCGGTGACAGAATTCGCAAAGGACTGTTCTATTTCTTTGAAGCACTCTCCCGTTACGACTATCCTGAATGCGCAAAACACCTGAATGAAATGGCTGATACACGAATCGAGGGTGCCCAGTTCGAACAGTTTAAAACTGATTTTATTTCACTCTATGCAAATTATACAGACAGTACCGTGAGTCAGGTCTCTCTCACTCGACAGATGATGCTCACCATTAAACTAGGAGTAAATTCAGGCATGGAGTTTGAGAAAGGTATCTTCGCTATTATTAGAAGTCTTATGTATCTGGACGGAATGGTACTCAAATGTAATCCAAACGCCATCTTAGTCAAAGATATGCGTCGTTTTATAGATGCGTATAAAAGCGCAGTGTAAGATGGGATATTAGTAAACAAAAATTATTATTTATATGATTTTCAAAACAAACATAACAATCCCATGGAGTATCGATCGTGTCTTTGACGCTCTCAATGCCCCATCCATGATGCAAAAAGTAGCCTCACCACTCGTCGTTTTTAAGGCAGTGAGACCATCCATCTTTCCAGATCGCTGGAAAAATGGAGCTACGTATCGCATGAAGATGTACTTGTTGGGTTTTTTACCTCTTGGTTGGCAAGAACTTTCCATTCAATCAAAATTCACCGGCACCGAAGCAATACTTACCGATGTTGGACCAGGTTTTGCGGTAAAAATGTGGGATCATAAAGTTATATTACGTAAAGATGGAGACTCACGTACCAGCTACGACGAGACCCTGGATCTCACCGCCGGACTGATGACTCCCCTCATCTGGATCGGAATGACGGTTTTGTTTGCATGGAGAAAACACCGCTGGCTCACACTAACACAAGAAGATCGGTCACACCGAGGCTAAAATACTCCCTATGACCCCCACCTCCGTCCGTATGGCACCTTCGTGGAAAAAAGTTTTGCATGAGGAGTTTAAAAAACCATACTTTACCGAACTGTCGACTTTTGTACGCCAGGAATATCTCAGCAAGACGATATACCCTGCTCCAAAAGACGTGTTTCGCGCGTTCGATCTCTGCCCCTTTGATCAAGTCAAAGTAGTCATCCTCGGACAAGATCCGTATCATGGTGCACGTCAGGCGAATGGTCTTTCGTTTGCCGTTCACAGTGACATTCCTCTACCTCCATCGCTGCGTAATATTTTTAAAGAAATCCAAAGCGACCTCGGTATTACTCCCGAACCAAATGGTGATCTATCACGCTGGGCTCAACAAGGAGTTTTACTTCTCAATGCAACCCTGACGGTTCAAGCTCAAACTCCCGGTTCACACCAAAAGAAAGGCTGGGAATTGTTTACCGATGCGGTCATTAAAAAACTTTCCGACGAGCGCACACATCTCGTCTTTATTCTCTGGGGTGCATATGCCAAGAACAAAGGTAGCCTCATCGACCGTACCACACATTTGGTCATCGAATCAGCTCACCCATCACCTTTTTCTGCACATACCGGCTTCCTCGGTTCAAAACCTTTTAGTAAAACAAACAATTATTTAACCAAACACGGTTACCCAGAGATTGATTGGAAATAATTAACTGGCGCGTTTACCATGCAACAACATTTCAACCGCATGTTCAATAGAACCTGCTTCTTTGACTTCCCCACCATTCACAAAGAAAATATCATCGGCATTAGCGATCGTATTCAAGCGATGAGCAATGATCACACGAGTTGTAGTCGGAGGAAGCTTGGCCAAAATATCATCAAGGATTTTCTCCGTAATCGTATCAATGTTTGCAGTTGCTTCATCGAGAATCAAAAGCTCAGGTTCACGCAAAACTGCACGCATAAAGGCGATGATTTGACGTTCACCCAGAGACAACATACCACTCGAACCAATCGGTGTATCCAATCCTTTTTCGAAACGAGATACCAGACCAGTAAAGCCAAACTTTTCCATAACAACTGCAAGTTCAGTATCGCTCATCGTCGCATACGTATCCAGACCATAGAGTAAGTTATCCTTGATTGTGCCACTAAAGAGGAATGGTTCCTGCAAGATGAAACCTATTTTCTGAGTACGCACTTTCGGATCATACGAGCGGATATCTTTGCCATCCAAAAACACTTCACCTGAAGTCGGGTCGTAGAGACGTGCGATCAGAGATGCGGTTGTTGTTTTGCCGCCACCAGTTGGACCGACAAGTGCATATGTTTTTCCTTTTTCGAATACGAAGTTAACTTTGTGCAACACTTCACGCCCTTCCGGATATCCGAACGATACCTGACGAAATTCCAACAGTCCCTTACCGGTATGTGTAAGTGTTTCCGACGGAATAACTGCCACATCCGATGTCAGATGAAGAATGACCCCAATACGATCCCACGCCGCCAAAGCTGTCTGCAACGTTGCCCACAGGCGTGCCATCTCGCGCAATGGATCATAGAAGCGCGTAACGTAAATAACGAAACTGACCAAGAGGCCAATTGCCAGTTGTCCTGAAGCGATCAAATAGAGACCAAAGCCCAATACAATAACCAAGGCAATATTTCCCATCCACTCAAAGGTTGGTGTGAACAATTCATTGGCTACACCAGCACGAAAAGCCGCTTTAAAATTGTTGCCATTTACTTCGGCAAAACGCTTTTTGAAATAGTCCCTTCTATTGAAAGCCAGGATCACTTTGAAGTTCGCAATTGTTTCTTGAATTTCTCCACTCAATAAACCACTGGTCGTCAGACTCTTTTTATTGACCCGGCCAACCCAACGAGCAACCACTTGAGTGAATATGACAATAAAGAGCGCAGGGATGAGTGATGCTGCACCGAGCTTCCAATTGATCGCAAGGATAAATATTCCAGCACCACCCACCATGACCACACTTCCCACGAAACGCATCAGACCTTGTGAGAAAAAGTCATTGACCTTTTCAGTGTCACTGTTGACGCGAGAGATCAGATCGCCCGCTTTATTTTGATTGAAAAATGCCAACGGCAAGTCCTGCAACTTTACAAAGAGATCATTGCGCAGTTGCCACAAGGTGCGCTGTGCCACACCACCCATCACCCGCATCTGCACATAGTTTGAAATAAAGGCTGCGACAAAAATACCAAAGAGTACTACTCCGGCAATCAGCACACC
>LFCL01000012.1 GCA_001189105.1 Parcubacteria bacterium C7867-002 | reverse complement strand
TGGCGATCGGCGATTCAGCGGGGGACGTCGAATGCGACGGCTGGCTCTATGCCCATCTCGATCTGCCGACCATCCAGGTGCTCGAGGGCGACTTCGTCAGCGAAGGGGACTATCTCGGCGATATCGTTTTCTGGCCGGTCGCAGATTTCCACCACTGCCATTTCGTGAAGATCCGTCAAAGCGGGTTTCCATGGACGGCGGATTGGGAATTCCACAGTATTGGCCAGCATGATCGAGAAAATGCAGCGTTGGCACTCGAAGCAGCATATGTTCTCAATGTGACGGCGGATACGGCGCGTGAGGTTCTGGAAAAATGGAAACCGCTCAAAGGACGTCTCGAATTTGTACGTAAGGTAAAACACGTTGAATTTTATAATGACACTGCGTCGACATTCTCTTGTTCTACTGAGAAAGGGGTGAGTGCCTTGGCCGGAGAAAAGAACATACTCCTGATATTTGGTGGCGGTGAGAGTGGATGTGATTACCGGGAATTGTACAAAGTATTTCCTGAGCGTGTGCATACGATTATTTTGCTTCCGGGGAGTGGTACGATGAAAGAGCGAAAGGCTTTGATGGCGATTCCTGATATGAAAATTCATTCGGTTCCTACGATTGAAGAAGCAGTTTTGTGTGCTACCGAACAAGCAACCAAGGGTGATAAGGTATTGTTTAGTCCCGGGTTTTTGGCGGGCGGTATGGACCGTTCGAGAAAAGAGCGAGGTGATCGTTTTGTGAAAGCGGTGAAGGCGTTATAGGTTCTCAATTCGCTTTTTTAGTCACCACATATGATACATACCACAGCTCCCTCGATGTCATAACCGATCTCTGAGGCTTTCATCGCACCAACAATAGAAAGTGCGCTGTTGGTGGAAATGGAAAGTTCAGCATATTTTTCTGTGAGTTCTTGTGCAGCACGAATATCCTCGTTATACGCAGTCCATCCACGGCCATTCGTTTTCTGGATCAAAGGAATCAGTGTGGACGCACGGTATGCAGTGTGGTCGACGATAGCATCAGCAATAGAAAGTTCATCGGGAGCGTCAGAAGATTCAAATGCATCTACCAACGGATGACATGAAGAAGTTTGGATCAAGTGAACTTGAACAGCTGGTTTATTTTTTAGTACGTAGTCGGCGAGTGCCTGGGCGGTTGTGCCCGAAGAAGTGCCGATGAAAATGGCGCCAAGGTCTTTGATCGTACAGAGTTCTTCGGCAAGAGATGTATAACCGATAAGGGCAGTATCATCGACTGATTGTCGGAGACTGCGGAAGCCTGCCTGAGTTGCCTGGGTAAGTGCATGAAGCGGGTGTTCTTTGATCACGATGCGAATGTGTTCACTGGCATACGCTTCGAGCTTTTCGAGTTTGTGAGGTGCGATACGATGACCTACATATACTTCGAGTTCGACTGGTTCGCCGGTATCCGTATGTATTTTCTGAATATGGATCACTGCAGCCAGTGCGGCATTTCCGGAGGAGGAAATAACGAACTTACGATCTCCTTGTGCGTAGTAATGGTCGATCATGAAGGGTATTGAACGCCCTTTATGTGACCCGTAGGGGTTCAGATCTTCATGTTTGAGATAGAGGTTAGAAACTCCGAGCGCGCGAGCCAATTCTGGTTGTTGTGTGTGAGGGGTTACCATACGATTGCTATACTAACTTTTTTTGTATAGTATTGAAAGTATTATGATTTCAGAAAATAGTACACGTGTCGGCCTGTTGTGTGTGTGCCCAGAATGTAAGAATCCTGTGGATCTTTCTCGATATCCGAATGTAACTGCAGGGATGGTTATCGAATGTGATCGTTGTGGCATGACATTGCTTGTAAAAGACATTACAAATAATAGTGTTGGCACAGAGATTATTGACGCAGGGAAGTAACCGTCCCTTCTATCATTGTCCGGAAGCCGTGTGAACCCAGGAAGGCGATAACATCGCCTTTTTGTGCATTTGAAACAAGGGTCTTCACCAAGAGTTCATCGTCAGGCATATAGACGCACTGAGGATGAGTCTGGGAAATAGTACGAGCTAGGACTTCTCCGTCGATCGCCTGTTGTGTATCACCTTCGGCAACTTTAAGGGTAGTTAAGCGAGGGATGATCACGGTGGTGGCATCAGTGAAGGCATTGTCATATTTTTTCAGTGCTTCTGGTCGACGTCCGCCGATATTTGGTTCAAAAATGACAGTAATTTTTCCTTGGTAAATATTTCGTAATGTTTTGAGAACCGAAGAGGCTTTTTCGGGTGAGTGAGCAATATCGTCGAATACAGTAACACCTGATGGAGTACGGTCTCCATCAAGTCTTTTTTCCAGACGACGTTTCATGCCGGCGAAGGAGGCGATTGCGGGAATGATTTTTTCGACAGGTACACCAAGGTTGTGGGCCATAGCAAAACAGCCTGTGATATTTTCTGCTTGAAATGAGCCAATCAAAGGAGATGTGATGGTGTAGTTGTGTCCTTCGTGAGAGATAGTGAAAGAGAGTGTGGTTTTGGTTTGAGATATGCCGCTATAACTATAGTCAGCTGCTTTTGATCCGTAGGTAATGACCGGACAGAGAGCGCTTGGTAGAATCGAATTCACACCAGCATTGTCCGTATTCGCAACAACTATGCCCGAAGCCGGAAGACTGAGGAGTAGTTTGTTAAAGGTATCAAAATAGTTTTTTTCGGTTGGGTAAAGGTCGGCATGATCCCAAGAAACTGCGGTAAGTAACAGATGCGTTGGTTTGTAGTAAAAGAATTTTGCAGTTGGATCGGTCGGGGAACTCTTGTATTCATCTCCTTCAAATACATTCCAACTGCTCTTGGTGAGACGAGCAGAAGCATCATGAGAAAGGGAAATCCCACCAAACATATACGTTGGATCAAAACCGGCTTGATCCAGAATATGAGACAGTAATGCGGACGAAGATGTTTTGCCCCACGTTCCTGTCACGACGATGGAGTGTTCCTTCACAAAGAATTTTCCGATTGCTTCTGCAAAAGAATACATCGGAATAGAGTGTTCTTTCGCATATGCCGTCTCTGGATTTTGACTACCTGAAGCTGTGCCTACAATGATGATATCGGGAGTACCATTCTCGATCATTTTTTCCGGATGCCAACCTGCATAAAAAGAGACACCTTGATTTTCGAGTTCTGTGGAGGCAGGAGGAAAGAAACCCTTGTCACTCCCGGTTACTTTCCAGCCGGTGCGATGAAATGCAACGGCGAGGGCGCTCGTGGCAACGCCTGATATGCCGATGATGTGTACGTGTTGAGATGTGTGTGTGGATTCAGAATTCATATTATTCAGGGGTGACAGGATCAGTAATGGTTCGCAGAATCTTTTTGACTTCTTCAGTATCACTGTTCCATGTAGTACCATCGAACCATTCGAGTCCTTCAAATTGTAATTTATAGGTATCGCTTGGTCGCTGGAGAGAGCCAAGGTATACGTAGTTCAAGCCGGCATCTTTGGCATATTGGATTGCCAAGATCATCATACCGAGTCCGGTATCTTTTGCAGCTTGTTCTGTATTATAAAAAGGATATGAATAATGGAGAAGGGAAGAAGAAAGGTGTGCGATGGTATATCCGATGTCAGTCCCATTTTCTGAATACGTAAGAAGTGCATTGAAATTACTTTTTTCAGGGAGGGTCAGCATCTCTTTGATCTTCTGAGCACTCATAATATCAGGGCCAAATTTGAGAGTGTAAAAATCCTTGGCTAATTTTCCAATCTTCCAGTTGTATTCAGATTGAGGAAGGTGTATGAGACGCAGTGAGAGGGAATCTACTTTCTTGAGAATACGACGGTTCTCACTCGAGAGCTCAAAGTTTTTAAGGTTGATTCGGACTGAACGAGTTTGCTGAACAATACCTTTTCCAATACGAGTAAAGACGTAGCCATGTTCATATAGGTCGGCAATAGCTGCTTCGGAAAAATCAGTAATTGTTTTTTGGTCCCAATGAAGATAGTTCATGAGATCTTAGTGGAGTGCCAACCAAAAGCCACAGATAACAAAGAAGAGATGGATAATCCAAAAGCGCATGACGGTTTTTTCTTCGCTCCAGCCTTTGATTTCAAAAT
Organism: Parcubacteria bacterium C7867-002; assembly: GCA_001189105.1. Lineage (GTDB taxonomy): Bacteria > Patescibacteriota > Minisyncoccia > Phycocordibacterales > PALSA-1337 > C7867-002. The sequence continues at coordinate 21,358 of LFCL01000012.1, read as the reverse complement.
GGTGATGGAGTGGTGCCATAGCAAAAACCTTACGACCAAAGAGGTATCGTGAACCGACTTGAATCAGAACAGAACAAGCTTCGACGTAGAACATGAAGCCGAGCAAGGGAAGGGTGCCAATTTCGCCAATAGCGAGTGCTGACACTGCTACGAGTGCACCAAGACCAAGAGAACCGACGTCTCCCATCATGAAACGAGCAGGTTTAATGTTGAAATACGTATATGCAATCAGTGCTCCAACGGTAGTGGCATTTAAAATAGCAATTTCACCAAAGCCGTTGATCCATGCCAGAAGGGTAAGGGCACTCATGGTAATGATGAGCATGCCTCCGGTAAGGCCGTCCATGCCATCGGCAATGTTCACGGCATTTGCGGTAAACATTACAATGAGAATGATTATAGGAATGATCAACCATCCAGCTTCTATGTTGATATTAAAAGGGAGATAAATGTTGTGCCATGCAGGGCCAAGCTTGCTATATATCCACCAGGAGGCGACGGAGCCGGCGATGAATTGCAGGATTAATTTTTCATGAACAAATACGCCGCGGGAACGGGAACCAAACCATACGGATAAACGTTTGAACATGGTCCAGGGAAGGGTGACTGCGTACCATATGCGCATATTGAAACTGTGGTGAACACGAATGAGGGTCAGAATGTGCTTGAGTTTGCGGGAACGTCGTTCAACCCCGTAAATACTCATGAAGTCATCGATACCTCCGAGAATGGCAGAGATAACCATAACGCCGATGGGAACCCAGGTAAAATCACGTGACCAGTTGAAGAGGTAGGTCAGAAGAGCAACGGTGATAATCACGAGTAAACCTCCCATGATAGGAGTGTTATTTTTATTAGCATGAGAACCGATGGAGGTGAGCTCGGTTTTGGTGCCTTTGACGAGCTGGAAGTGGTAGAGGAAACGGATCAACAGAGGGGCCAATGCAAAGGCCACGACAGCTCCCACGAGGGTAAAACTGAGGATATAGGCCAGATCGGCGGTGCCCTGCAATATGGTTAACATGTCGTGTACTGTACCATGAAAATCGTGATTTGTTCAGGTGATGATTTTTAGGACCAGGAAGAGCACGTGGCCCTTCACCCACGATCAGCCCTGTTCACATTAACAGAAGTGCTCACAGGGCTGTCTTTTCTCGTCGCCACCTTGAAGTGATTATTTAGATACTGTGGACGTGGCGCCTGCGAAGAGGGTTCAGGGCCACGTGCTCTTCCTGGTCTGGGTTCAAAAAATCACCTCTTTAACCTTCGTAACTCAGTCTTTGATGTGTGTGCCCTATTAAAAATATGTTGTTCACTCCAGTGGGCTGTAAGGAGTGACTCGGACGGGTCGGAGATTTCGATGGTGCCTTGGCGGACGCCAGTGTCGTACAGGCCATCTTCAGGGTAGGCGACTGAGTGGGAATAGAATATGGTTTGAGGTTTTGAATTCTCCATTCTGACTTCGTGGACAACCAGGATATGATCACGTTCACCTTCACCAGAATTACTGACAAGGGTTATGATGTCTCCAGGGAGGACTTCGGCAATTGGAATAATCGAACTGTTGATATCATCAGCAAAGGTGAGGACTCCACTATTTTTCGCAGGGTGGAGTGTTGCATTCATCTTGCCAAAGAGCCCATGCGCCTGAGTGAAGGTGAGTCGTTTTTTGAGAGAACCTTTTCCAGTTGAAATACCCTCGGTATTTAAGATGTGATAGACGAAACCGGAACAATCGATGCCAAGATTGTTTTCAACAAGTAATTTTTTGAGTGTCTCGTCGGTGAGAGTTTCTGCGGAGGTTTTATTTTTAAATAACATATCCCGCACTTCATGAGATATTTCCAAGGGACTTCCTTTGCCCACGTGAACAGCAAGTGCTCCACGGGCACCGATTTTTTTATTGTTAAAATAAGGGACAGAACACGTTGCAGTGCCTACTGTGAAATGAAGATAGTGGTCACATAGTACCAGGGCTTCTGCAGAGAGTGTTTTATTCATGAAATTAAAATAGCAAGGATCTCTTTGCCGCGGGCATTGAACTTATTATGCGTTTCCATAATCCCTTTGTCACTCTGGATACGTATCATGTTCGAATTTAATGCATCAGTAGTATATGTGATGATGTTATATCCATGAGCTTTGAGTTGTTCGACTGTAGCAGGTGAGACGGTTTTGAGTTGTGCGGTGATGCGTTGGACGATTTGTGAACCGTCATTTATAGGAATCAGTGGTTGGGAAATAGGTTCGTCAGTTAAGGCGTGGATGTGAGCTTCGAAGATGGTGAGTCCAGGAATACCCTGTCGACGAAATTCCTGTTGAAGCTGGGATTCAAACACTGATCCGGCTGGTTGTCGGGCATTGATCTCGATCAAGACAATACGATTGCGCTCGTCGTCGCGCATAATATCGATACCAAACATGCCACGCCAACCACTTTCGCGTAATTTACTGCCGATCTCTCCGATCATTGCCTCGATGTACATGAGCTCTGACTCTGATAGGAGACTGTGAGTCAGGCTCCAATCGTTTCCAATAGTACTAAATTCGTAGTCTGTAAACGGGGCGACCCCAGTGATCTGGTAGGCAATATTGCCCATCAGAGTGCGGTCGGGTGTGACAACTGCGTTTACGGTAAAGGACGGACCTTGTACAAATGTACTCATGCGCCCGACGCGTTCGGGGAAGGTTGCTTGGATAGTTTCAACATCTTTCTGTGAGCGAATAAGATGAGTGGTTTCACCGGTATGACCATGTGCCCATTGGAAAATGTAAGGAGTTTTATTCCAGGTTAATTCTTTGCCCATTTTGATACTGTGGGCCGGAAGATATTTGTGAGCGAGCTCGCCGAGCCATTCTACTTGACTCACCTTGTTTTCAATCTTTTCTGCCAAGATGGCGTGTGGATTGAGAAGGTGGAGTTCTTTTGCGGACGCTATGGATTCTGTGAGTGTGTTGTTTTTAAAGACAACAATTCCTGCATCAAGATTCAGGGCCAAAGCCTGAACCTCTGTATTCTGCAGTAATGAAGGGGTATCTGAAGATGCTGAGGTGTTTTCGAGAAGAGTTACAAAGTCAGGATAGGCTGCTTTGACTTCTGCGGCATACGGTGTCTTTGCAGTCACAATACGATAGTGAGATTGAGGGATCATACCCATGGCCCGTTCTATATCCGGGGTCACATAGATCACATTTTTGCGTCGCGGGGCATTCATAAAAATAGTGTAGTATAGATGACTTACATATGCTAGGGTAATCTCATGTCTACCTTCTCGGTTGTCGCCACTCCTATAGGTAATCTTGAGGATATTACGATCCGTGCGGTAAAAGTCCTGGGTGCAGCTGACGTGATCCTCTGTGAGGATACTCGCATGACTAAGAAGCTTCTTGGTCGTCATGATATCCATGTGCAGACACTTTCATATCATGCGCACAGCACGTTGTCCCGAGTTGATGAGGTTGTAGCTTTGTTAAAAGAGGGAAAGAATATCGCATTGGTTTCTGATGCAGGTACACCAGGGATTTCTGATCCTGGTTCTGACTTGGTACGCCGTATCCGTGAGAACATGAAAAAGGAAATTGAAGAAGGTGTATTAAAAATAGAAGCGATTCCTGGACCATCAGCGCTTACTGCGGCACTTTCAATTGCGGGTGTACCGTGCGCCGATTTTGTATTTTTAGGATTTTTGCCTCATAAAAAAGGGAGAGAAACTCTGTTTAAGGAAATAAAAACATCAGAACGAAGTGTCGTGTTCTACGAATCTCCACATCGTATTTTAAAGACACTCGAATCTCTGGTGACTCATCTCGAAGGAGACACAAAGCAGATAGTTGTCTGTCGTGAGCTGACTAAAATTTTTGAAGAAGTAGTATCAGGGTCGCCTCAAGAGGTTAAAACATATTTTGAAACACATGCCGACAAAGTCAGAGGGGAATTCGTCGTTATTGTTTCGGTCTCGTAATTATAAACTCCAAAAAACCTATCCACATTCTGGTGTTTACAGCCTTTGCTGAGCTATAATGGCACCATTATGTCGAAACGCCAACTCATACTGTTACTGAGTGTCTGGTCTATGTTTTTTCTGTTCCTCGGCTTTCCATTTTTTTGGGACAAAGTGATTGCAGTGATAACTGGACTTTGTATCGGAATGTTAGTGTATTCTCTTCCGGTAACCGAGGCTCAAGGGAAGAGACGACCTGCAGTATCGACTGAGAGTGAGGGTCATCAGTCATATAAAGAGCATCGAGGAGTTCCTCAAAATTCAATGGATTCTACCTCTGCTCCTCATGATTCGGTAATTACGGAATGAATACAGGTATGTCTATGCGAGAATATGTAGGAAAAATGACACATGCTCGCGCAGGGGTACAGGGTATCATTGTAATCTCAAGTGTAGCGCTCATCTTGGCAATAGCTTGGTTTGTACCTGTAGGTCATGTGACATATCCTCTCGGATTGGTCACCTCCGCTGTTACTGATAGTACGTCTCTCGCATCGACGACTCCTGAAGCGGTGTTCGTGCCTACTCATATAGCAACGCCGGAGGCGGTGAAGGCGGTATATATGACAGCGTGTATCGGAGGAACTCCCTCGTTGCGCACAAAAATGCTCACTCTCTTTGACGGCACAGAACTTAACTCGCTTGTGTTAGATCTCAAAGATTACACGGGCACAGTTTCGTATCGTGATACGAAAGTCGCGGTTCCTCCGGGTGGCACAGGGTGTCGAATCTCTGATCTTCCTGAGTTTATACAAGAACTCCATGCCCGTGGAATATATGTGATCGCCCGTATCACTGTGTTTCAGGATCCGTTATATGCGGCACATAATCCAACTCTGGCAGTTCAAAGTCTTTCCAATCCGTCTGGTATCTGGAAGGATAAAAATAAACTAGCATTCATAGATCCGGGAGCTTCGGAATATTGGGATTATATTGTCTCGATTGGAAAGGAGGCGTATGAAATCGGTTTTGATGAACTTAATTTTGATTATATTCGTTTTCCATCTGACGGAAAACTTTCCGATGCTTCATTTTCTCACAGTATTGGGCGTCAAAAACGAGAGGTGCTTCGGGAATTTTTCTCCTATCTTGATACAGCTTTTGCTTCGACAACCGCACCGCTCTCTGCAGACTTGTTCGGTCTCACAACGAGTGCGTATGATGATTTGGGCATTGGGCAAGTTCTCGAGGACGCGTTACCGTATTTTGATTACATTGCACCAATGGTATATCCGTCTCATTACGCAAAAGGATTCAATGGTATGGCGAATCCAGCTGAACATCCATACGAAGTAATTCGATCATCAATGGACCATGCTGTACGTCGTGCTGTGGTTGCTTCGACAACACCACTGAAACTTCGTCCGTGGTTGCAGGATTTTAATTTGGGAGCCGTATATACACCAGCCATGGTCCGCGCTCAGATGCAGGCAACCTACGATGCAGGACTGACGAGTTGGATGTTGTGGAATGCAGCAAATCGATATCAGATAGATGCTCTTGCTGAAAAGGGAGTGGTCGACGTGAGATCTGTGGAAACGGCGTTCGCTACCACTACCCCTGTTCAATAGGTCTGCTGTCCACAGGACGTTGCTTTTATAAATACCTGTGGTACTATTTTTATCCGGATGCTCGAAGAAGTGATAAGATCCTAACTCAACCTGGATCAGGGAGTCATTTCGGGAAGCATTTAAACAGTTCTACATAGAAGGTCTCATATGGCACGAAAAGCATCAGGTAGCCTGGTAGTGAAAAGTGATGGGAAAAGGATACCGACTAATCCGAAAGAGAGAGAGGAGTGGGTCGATCAGGAAACAAAGAAACTGCTTGTCCACCAGGAAAGTGTTGGGGCGGGTTACGCGGTGATTCCGCAGGAAAAAATGCCGGATCAGAAGGCATTTACAGCAAATATGAACGCCTTCACAGAGGCATTGAAGGATTGGGTCAGGTCTTTTTACAAAATTCCTCAGCCGCCACTTCCGGGAATTGTTCGGGAACGTAGTTTTGCATAAGTAACGCACGACGTGTCATTAGTCCCCTCAGCTTGACGGCTCAGGGGACTTTCTATATATGTGGAATGTAATTGGAGCTCGTTTAAGGTATACTTTAAACGTATATAAATCATAGTGCTCCTTATGGACGATAATCGCGTAACATATTTTGGAGAGACTGATGCTCGTAACAAACGGGTTAAATTTGGCATTAAGGCCAAAGACCGCACTCGTCACGTCTATGTGATCGGAAAAACCGGTATGGGTAAATCTACCTTGCTGGAAAATATGGCGGTACAGGATATTCAAAATGGGGAAGGAATGTGTTTCATTGATCCTCACGGCAAGACAGCGGATCTCTTGCTCGAATATGTTCCCAAAGAGCGTATCCGAGATGTTATTTATATTGCCCCTTTCGATACGGATTTTCCTATTTCATTTAATGTCTTGGAAAGTGTGGATCACGCAAAACGTCACCTTGTGGTATCTGGTTTGATGAGTACCTTTAAAAAGATTTGGGTGGATGCCTGGTCTGCTCGTATGGAATATATTTTAACTAATACGTTGTTGGCGTTGCTTGAAGCACCCAATACCACGTTGTTGGGAGTGAATCGGATGCTTTCGGACAAAGCGTATCGAAATGAGATTGTATCTCATGTTCAAGATCCGTCGGTAAAATCATTTTGGGTCAAAGAATTTGCCAACTATACCGAACGTATGGCTGCCGAAGCTGTGCCTTCCATTCAAAACAAAGTCGGTCAATTTACTGCAAATCCGTTGATTCGTAACATGATTGGTCAGCCTGTTTCCTCATTTGATTTTCGCGAGGCGATGGATCAGCGCAAAATCATGATCATCAACTTGTCGAAAGGAAAGATTGGTGATGAAAATATGAAATTGTTGGGAGGTTTGTTGGTTACTAAAATATATTTAGCGGCAATGTCCCGTGCCGATGTGCCTGACCGTGCGGCAAAGATGTTGCCAAACTTCTATTTGTTCGTGGATGAATTCCAAAACTTTGCCAACGCCTCTTTTGCGGACATTTTGTCTGAAGCTCGTAAATATAAATTGAACCTGACGATTGCGCACCAGTATATTGAACAGATGGATGAAGTTGTTCGTCCTGCAGTGTTTGGTAACGTAGGGACAATGATTGCGTTCCGTGTGGGCGCTACGGATGCCGAGGTTTTGGAAAAGGAGTTTGCGCCGCAATTTACCGTTGAAGATTTGGTGAATTTGGGTTTTGCGCAGATATATTTGAAGTTGATGATTGATGGTCTTGGATCATCTCCTTTTTCTGCGGTGACGTTGCCGCCGATTATTCATCCGGATCGATCGTATGTGCAGGATATTATTGCTGCGTCTCGTGAACAGTTTGCTCGACCGCGAGCATTGGTGGAAGAGGGGATTGTTAAGTTTCATGAACCGACGCCTCCGCCTGCACCTTCAAAACCTGCTTCTCCGGCGAAACCGACATTTCCTGCGAGTGTGCCTGTGGTTTCGAAAGTAGCAACAAATCCTCCTGCAGCGGTACGTACCCGTGCTTCAACGACCCTTTCTCCGAAACCAGAATTAAACGAATCTGTTCCAACCTCCGTTGCACGTACAGCTGCTTCAGACACGCAGTCACCCTCACCTGCACGGACGGAACACGCAGGTTCGGTCGCTGCTAGTTCTCGCCAGCCTCTGGTATCTCAACCTAAACCGCCTGCACAGGCTGGCTCCGAAATGTCTTCACCAGCTGTACGTGCAACGGAGGTTGCCCAACCTGCAATCGTTCCGACTCCTGCTCCGGTACTCAGACCAGCACCACTGTCGACTCTGGCTTCAAAATCGATTCCTAAGAATGATCCAAAAGTTCGCACGAGTCAAAATGTAAATGCGCTTAAGGATGCATTGGCTGCAGTTATGAAAAAGCCTCCTCAGTCTTCCAAAACTCAAACTAAAGCCGCACCAAGTTCCCCAGTGTCACAATCGAATTTGGCGCCTGTTGTAGCTCCAAAAACAACTCCTATATCTGAGGGGGCACCGGTGCCGAAGGAGGTTCCGGAGGGGGTGTTGAGGAAGATATTGAAGGTTGATTGATATATGAATTATTTATGTTGTGATAAAATATGTCTATGAAAGTGGCGTGGTGTGATAATGAAATGGGGTATACGTTGGTGAGGCATGTGGTGGAGGCGGGGAGGTTAATATAAAAACAAAAATATGAAAACTAGAAAAATTTTTGGGTACGTTGGACTTATAATCTCGATTGTAATTGCTTGTTGTTATGCAGTTGTTACTATAAAACCTGGTGCTATGATTATTCCGATAGATATTGCAATTATATCCCTCAATATAATAATTGTTGTGACTGCACTTTCTTATATCGTAGGAAGAATTATTGAAAAGAATCGTGGTGGTACGACAACGAACTAAGATACCCCTACGCTCGGACGACATGGAATAAAGATTAACTTACAAAACAGAATTTCTCCGTACAACAGATTGAATTTATATTGAAAGTGATAAAATAGTGACACCTGCCAAGCCCTCTTATCACTAATGACCCACTCAATATGAAAATAAACCCCACTCATGCAACCAAAAGCGATCTATTAGATTACGTTACCAAGTTGGAATTCAATGACTTTCGGGATGAGATGAAAGATTTTAGAGTTGAGACGCAAAACCGTTTTAATTCTATAGACAAACGTCTCGACGGTCTCGATCGAAAATTTGATCAGGTGCGGGAGGATTTTCGAATTCATACAGGAGTCATCCTCCAACAGTCTCGTGAAGAATTTAAAACCGCAATGGAATATATGCGGCATGTCGAAGCTAAAAAGTTGAACAAAGAAGAATTTGAGGCACTCGAAAGAAGGATACAACATCTTATAGGTTAAATTGATCTTCTGGGGCAACTCTTCTACAATGCCTACATGCGTAGAATACTCATTTTCTCCCTCGTCTATTACCCCCGCTATATCGGTGGGGCAGAGGTGGCAGTAAAGGAAATTACCGATCGTATTTCGGATGCAGATATTCAGTTTGATATGATCACGCTGCGTAAGCATGCGAGCGCTTTTGAACGTATTGGTAATGTGAATGTGTACCGCGTGGGTATGCCATGGTTCGGCACGAACTCCCACAGTTCAAAGTTATTTCCTTTATCTAAGATACTCTTTATCCCTTTGGCCGCATTAAAAGCCATCTCACTTCACCGAAAACAAAAATACGATTCGGTGTGGCCAATCATGGCAAGTTATGGAGGTTTTGCAGCAGTACTTTTTCGGATGATGTATCCAGGTGTACCGATGGTTCTGACTGTTCAGGAAGGAGACAACTTTGAACGACGTCAAGGTGCATTTCGTCCATTTTTTAAGAAAATATTTACGAGCGCCACGCGCATTCAGGTGATCTCACAGTATTTGGCCGAGTGGGCACGATCGTTTGGGGCGACCGCTCCGATTGAAGTAATTCCAAATGGAGTTGATTGTGAGAAATTTACTCAACCGATCACGATTATTCGTAAGGGGGAAATTCGTACGGCCGCAGGATTTTCTGAGACTGATGTGGTGCTTGTGACCGCTTCTCGGTTGGTACACAAAAATGCAGTTGATACGATTATTGCTGCGCTCGCGCTTTTGCCACAAAATTACAAGCTTTTAATTTTAGGAACTGGTGTGGATGAACAAGCTCTGCGAAATCAAGTTCAGTCATTGAAGCTCGAGAGTCGAGTTGTCTTCAAAGGATTTATTTCACACGATCTTCTACCAGAATATTTACACGCTTCGGATATCTTTATTCGTCCTTCACGTACTGAAGGGTTAGGTAATTCATTTTTGGAAGCCATGGCCGCGGGTATCCCCGTGATTGCAACTCCTGTTGGTGGTATTCCGGATTTTCTTACCGACGGTCAGACCGGACTGTTTTGTGAAGTAGACAACCCTCAGAGTGTTGCACAGAAGGTGGAAAAACTGACCAAAGATACAGAGTCTCGAGAATATATCATCACCAATGCCAGGACGATGGTGCAACAGAAATATGATTGGGATGCGGTGGCAGGGAAGATGAAAAATGTCCTTATAACACACTAATACCCATGGCTGATCAGTTACACAAATTGCTTTCTATTGGCACCGATCGAACTCTTTTTGCAGAGGGAAGTGCGGTACGTTTGCGTCAGATCGAAAATGCGAAAAACTATGCGGAACTCCACATCATTGTATTTACTCGAAAATCAGATTCTTTTACCGAGGTATCAATCGCTCCTCATTGTTGGGTCTATCCAACACAATCCCGATCCCGTTTTTTGTATCCCTTCGATGCTATTCGATTGGGGCGATTTATCATCAGTCGTCGTAACGTCACCAAAATCTCCTGTCAGGATCCTTTTTTAACAGGTATGGCAGGAGTCTCTCTCAAGAAACAGTGCGGTGCTGAACTTGAACTCCAGCTACATACGGATATAGGGAGCCCACACTTTACGCGGTTTTTTCTCAATAAAATCTATAAGGCATTGGCGCTATCATATCTGCCTCAGGCGGATCATGTGCGCGTTGTATCCAATCGCATCAAAACGTATCTCCAGGATAAACTCGGTATTGCAGCCGAAAAGATCGAAGTGCGACCGATTCCGGTAACAGTGCAATCGATCCCAGCTGTGCCCGTTACGGTGGATCTTCGTGCAAAATACCCTCAATTTGAGAAACGTATTTTAATGGCGTCACGGTTGGAAAAAGAAAAAAATATTTTCGCTGCTATCTCTGCATTTGCACAGGTACATCAGAAGAGTTCACGGATAGGTTTGATCATCGTAGGGGCCGGAAGGGAGGTGGCAGCTATTCGGCGATTTATTTCACAAAAAGGGTTACAGGATTACGTTGTTATTGAACCATGGGCAGATAGACAAACTCTTATTTCTTATTATAAAACCGCAGATCTCTTCCTTTTAACTTCATGGTATGAAGGATATGGTATGTCACTGGTAGAAGCGCAGGCTGCCGGGTGCCCGATCGTATCGACTGACGTAGGGATCGCCTCAGAAACAAATGCACGTATTGTGGGGTGGAATACGGAGGATATTGCTCGTGGTATTGAAGCGACACTTGCGGTATAGTAGAGCGCATGAAGATTTTGATCTCTACGGGCATGTTTCCGCCGGATATTGGTGGCCCAGCCACGTATTCTCAGTTTATTGCTGATAGATTACCTCAGTACGGTCTTGCAGTTGATGTGGTAAGTTTTGGTCAGGTTCGTCACATACCTAAGTTGTTTCGTCATACTGCGTACTTTTTAAAATTGATATGGCATGGTCGTGCAGCCGATGTATTTTTTGCGCAGGATGCCGTCTCGGTCGGACTACCGACAATTATTGCGGGATTTATTTTAGGGAAGACGGTGATTATTCGTATACCGGGAGATTATGCATGGGAACAATCGGGGCGCTATGGAATTACTGACTCAATGCAGGAATTTCAGAAGAAGAAGTACGGGTTTGCTGTAGAACTGTTACGCACTATCCAGAGGTTTGTGTTAAATCAGGCGGATCGGGTTATTGTTCCGAGCCATGCCTTTGGAGAAATCGTGCGTCAATGGGTCAAAGATCCAAGCACAGTACGAACCATATACAACGGTATTGATGGTGTGGAATTGCAGAATGTTACCGGGCACACCGTGAGACCACAAACGCTCATGTCTGCTGGACGTCTGGTTTCTGGAAAAGGTTTTGCGCAGCTGGTCGGTTACATGAAAAAGCTTGATGGTTGGAAGCTAGAAATTGCCGGAGATGGTCCGGAGCGGTCCAATCTTGAGAAGATGATTCATGAACAAGGTGTAGAAGATAGGGTTATTTTGCTCGGTGCGATGTCACGCCTCGAACTTATACAAAAAATTGCTACCTCAGAAATATTTGTTTTGAATACGCATTTCGAAACATTTTCATTTCAAATTGTCGAAGCGCTGGCAGTTGGTACGCCAGTGATTGCTCCGAAGGTAGGGAGTATCCCAGAGCTTATCGAGGATGGTAAGAATGGGTTTCTGTATCCACTCCATGATGAAGCTGCTTTTATACAGGCTGTGCGGCGTATATCTGCTGATATACAACTCCGAAAGAGTATGGGTGAAGCAGGTAAAACAAAGGCAGCTCTTTTTTCAGTTGTCGCAACTATTGAAAAAGTAAAAGCACTCATACAGGAATCAATACGTTCGGTTTCAACTCATAAAACTAAAAAGGTTCGTATTGCAAAAATCTTGCGGTATCTCTTTTCGGGTGGAACAGCTGCGGTTACTGATCTTACGTTGTTATATATATTTACCGATGTGTTTGGAATCTGGTATATCTTGTCATCTGTTTTGGCGTTTCTTGTGGCGTTTGCAGTGAGTTTCATCCTTCAAAAATTCTTCACCTTTCAGGATCATGCAATGGATGGTGTGCGAGGGCAAGCTCTTGTATACTTGCTGGTAACCTCCTTTAATCTGGGGCTGAATACTGCACTGGTCTTTGCATTCGTGCACTATGCAGGATTCCATTACCTGTTTGCTCAGATTCTCGCAAGTATCATTATTGCGGTGGAAAGTTTTGTTGTATACGGATTGTTTATCTTCAAACCAAAACATTCAAAACATCTATGAGACTCCTTATCATAACTCAAAAAGTTGATAACACTGATCTTGTGCTCGGTTTTTTCCACGAATGGATTGCTGAATTTGCTACGAAGTTTAAGGCAGTCGTGGTTATTTGTCTGTTTAAGGGTACATTCGATCTTCCTGATAATGTGGCAGTTCTTTCGCTCGGAAAAGAAAAGTGGCGGAGCAAGTTGAAATATATATTCCTTCTCTTTTATTTTTCATTACGCTATTTCAATCGCTACGACGCGGTTCTGGTGCATATGAATGAGGTGTATGTCGTGCTAGCTGGGTGGCTCTGGCGTTTGATGGGTAAGAAAGTCTTTATGTGGCGCAATCACCATATTGGTAACCGCATGACTGATATTGCTTCAATATTTTGCAATAAAGTTTTTTGTACTTCGAAATATTCCTATACCGCCAAATATAAAAAGACGGTGCTGATGCCGGTAGGGGTTAATATGGATATGTTGGCTGGCGTTGTAGCAGTTCCTCGGCATGCACGTTCAATCTTGTCACATGGACGCGTAGATCCTTCGAAGAATATCCATATTTTTGTAGAAGCTCTAGGATTACTCAAAAAACAGAACGTACCTTTTACGGCAGATATTTACGGCAATCCTTCCTCGCGATCGGAGGCATATCTAAATAATTTAAAGACCCGCTCTTTGGAGCTTGGTTTGGAAAATGTGCTCACCTTCCATCCAGGTGTGCAGATTCAACATATGGGTCCGATATATGGTTCTCATCAGATATTCGTAAACTTAAGTCCGAGCGGTATGTATGATAAGACGATTTTTGAAGCAATGACCTGTGGGTGTCTCACCTTGGTCTCCAATGATAATTTGAAGGGAGGAATCGACGATCGTCTGATCGTAGAAAAGAGGGAACCGGAAGCAGTGGCGCAACAACTGAAAGACCTCCTTTCTCTTTCTGAAAAAGATGCTCAGCAGATTGTCAGACAAGAGCGGGAATTTGCGGCGGGGCATAGTCTGCGGCATCTTGCAGAAAAGCTCCGTGCAGAAATGAAGTAATGTCCATGATTATTCCAACCGTCTCTTCCCGAATTCGCTTTTTTTTGATCGTTGCTTCTATTGTCTTGATTTTTTTCGCACTTCGGCTTCCGGGACTGGATCTGCCGTACCATCAAGACGAGTGGAAAAACGTTAACCTCTCTTCGTCAGTTGAAATTGCTGGAAGGTTCTTTACTCATCCACCGTTGATGCAAATGACGTTTGTGGCAGCGTATAAAGTCTTTGGTATTGAGTGGTTCCGTATATTTCCCCTCCTTTTTTCCATCGGTTCTCTTATCTTGCTGTATCTGGTCGTCCGTCATCGAGCGGATTCACGGGCGGGTTTGTGGGCAGTCGGGCTTCTTGCGGTCTGTGCCTATAATATTCAAGGATCACTCTCGCCGGACGTAGATGGTGCAATACTCCCATTTTTCTTTTTGCTTGCGATATATGTGTACGATAGATGGCAAAATGCGGACACCTCGAATCAGGCACCATCTTTTTTGAACCCTTGGTTTTTCCTCTTAAGTATAGTTTTGTTAATCGGGCTTTTAATTAAATTAAATTTTATTCTTGTTATTGGAGTGTTGGGTATTGAGTATGTGTGGGGTAATTGGAAATCATTTACCATGAAGAGAGGTGTGTACAGTGTAGGAGTTGCTCTTGGGTTTGGGATTTCATATGTTGCCTTACTCTATATCATTCAAGCGCTGTATCCTGCATTTAGTGTTACTGCAATGCTTCATCATGCTGATCAATCATCAGGAGGGCAGGGGAGGAATTGGACACAGATTATTGTGCAGGCAGCCAAAGCGGTTTATTTTCTATCACCACTCTTGGTTATAACTCCTTTCGTGGTTGTGTCCCGAAATGTACTGATTAAGGCTCGTCCTTTTTTCCTGTATCTTGCTACAGGCTTCTTATTCTATTTTGTAGCTTTTGATTTTTCTCGAGCGGCCCTCGATAAGTATTTACTATTCACGATAGTGCCTCTTTCTGTGATTGTTGGTATGGGCTTGGCGGAAGTAGTAAAAAAGGTCAGCAAGCGAACATATATTATTTCATTAAGTATCAGCGGGGTTATTGCGCTTCTACTTATAGCACTTAACTTCGTGCCTCATTCAGTCATTGCCTTGTATCCAAAAGAAGAATGGTTCTCTAAAGTTTTTCATGGAGAATGGAATATTCTCAATCCTTTTATTGGAGGGAATGGACCAATGGGATTCTATGTTTCATTTCTGTTTATTGTCTTCTCGTTTATCGTTTCTTTTATTCTTACCGTTATCTCATTCTTCAAGAAAGAATGGAAAGTTCCTCTTGTTCTGATGCTGTTGGTTATAGGGATTGCGTACAATGCTGTGTTTGCTGAAGAATTTCTTTGGGGCAAAATAAATGGTAATGGGTCGCACGTGCTTGCAGAAATGGTTGCTTTCATTGCTCACAACCCAGCTATTACCAAAGTTCTTACCTATAGCGATACCGGTGCAGGAGCACTTTCAGTCGTGGGGAAATATGCCGGACGAATATATGCCATTCCGGAATCTGAAGAAGGGTATCGAAAAAAATTTAGTGAATTCGATGGTCATTATATGGTTATTGATATTCCGCATCTATATGAAGATGGATTTTACGGAAAATTCTTTGCCCGTTGCCAGGTCTTGGCCCAGACGACTTCTGGCAGAATTTCTGGCCAGGTGTATGATTGCAGTGAGGCTAAAAAAATCATCAATACCTTATGAGTTTCTGGAAACGATATTATTATAGCTACATAGCTTCCTTTGTGAATTTTTTAGTTCCTTCAGGAGCTGATATATGCGTGATTGATCAGCACATGGTCAGTAAGGATGGAAAGGTTTCTTTTGTGGCACGAGGATATGATTATATTGTGGTATCGGACGCGCTTGGACACATCAATGACGTACAGTTCTTTCTTCGTGAAGCAAAGAAATCACTCCGTGATGATGGGCGTATCGTTATTACTCAGTACAGTGCATTATGGGAACCTATTCTTCGTCTGGCATCCCATCTGGGGTTGCGCCAAAAGAATGTTGAACAAAATTGGCTTTCAAGGCTCGATCTTCATACATTTGCATATCTGGCAGGGCTCGAAGTGGTGAAGTCAGGGACAAAATTGTTAATGCCGGTGTATATTCCCATCGTTTCATATATTTTGAATCACTATGTAGCAAACCTGTGGCCATGTAACCATTTAGGATTAGTTCATTATGTTGTGGTGCGCAAACCGGAACCACGGAATGTTGCCGGTAGTGGGGTACGGATTCCCAACCCTTCTTTTTCAATTGTGATCGCTGCGCGAAATGAAGCAGGAACCATCGAAAAGATCGTAAAAGAATTACCCGAAGTCGGTTCTTTTACCGAACTCATTTTTGTCGAGGGTAATTCAACAGATAATACCTTCGAGGAAATTCAGCGTGTTGCCCGTGCCTATGGAACCAAGCGTAGAATTTCTTTTGCTAAGCAAGATGGTAAAGGGAAGGGGGATGCAGTCCGAAAAGGTTTTGAAATGGCGACGGGTGATATTTTGACTATCTATGATGCGGATATGACGGTGCCTCCCGAAGAAATGATCAAATTCTTCGATGCTATCGCCGAGAATAAGGGAGATTTTATCAACGGTTCGCGGTTGGTATATCCTCTGGAAAAAGATTCGATGCGCGTTCTTAACTTTTTTGGAAATAAGTTTTTCAGTATGGCTTTCAGTTGGATTTTGGGTCAACCGTTGAAAGATACGCTGTGTGGTACAAAAGTTATCTGGCGCGCGGATTATGAGAAGGTTAAAAAGGGAAGAGCATTCTTTGGTGACTTTGATCCTTTTGGTGATTTCGATCTGTTGTTTGGTGCGGCAAAATTGAATTTGAAGATTATCGATTTACCGATTCATTATAAGGAGAGAGTATATGGCACGACGAATATCAGTCGCTGGAAGCATGGTTGGTTGTTGTTGCGAATGACGATATTTGCTGCTCGGAAGATTAAGTTTATATAGGGCTTTTTCTTTTGGCTCTATATAAGGTATGATGTGCCGTATGAAAAAAATCTCTACCAAGACGCTCATCATTGGAGCGGGTCCGGCCGGACTAGCGGCGGCTATGGAACTTTCGAAGGCGGGTAAGGATTTTATGGTTATCGAACGTCAGTCACGGGTCGGTGGTTTGGCCAAAACCTATGAATTCAAAGAAGGGGATCTCATTTTTCGTACAGATACCGGACCGCATCGTTTTTTCTCAAAAAACCAATACCTCTATGAATTTATCGAAGATATTCTCCATGAACAATGGATTCAGGTAAAACGTCAGACGCGTCAATTTATCGGAGGTAAGTTTTACGATTATCCAGTCAATGCAGTACAGGCATTGCGTAATATTGGTCCAGTTCGAGCCATCCGTATCCTTTTTGATTATGGTGTTGCTAAGATACGCTATTCTGTATTCAAAAAACCAATTCGTAATTTTGCCGATTACGTCTATTCACGTTTTGGAAAATCACTCGGGGATTTCAATATGATCAACTATACAGAGAAGATTTGGGGGATCTCTTCCGAGGAGATTCATGAAGATTGGGCTTCGCAGCGTATCAAAGGGCTCAGTATAACTTCGCTGGCAAAGGATATGGCTATGAAAGTATTTGGTCGTGCCAATAAAAACAAGCCAAAGAGTTTGGTGGACACTTTTTATTATCCAGAATTAGGTACAGGTCTTATTTACGAGAGTATAAAGGACCGTCTCGAGTCCGAAGGGTATATAATCATGCTTAATACTGAGCCACGCAAAGTTCTTCATCGTAACAATCGTATTCGCAGTGTGATTTGTACGAGTCCAGATGGTGAAATAGAGATCGAGTGTGAGCAGGTTATCGAATCTGTGCCAGTGAAGGAATTTATCAATTTGCTCGAACCAAAACCACCGGCACGCATTGTGGAATTGCAAAAGAAATTACGTTACCGCAGTCAGGCGTATTTGTTTATTACCTTGAACCAGGAATCCGTAACTCCTGATCAATGGATTTATTTTCCTGAAAAAGAAAATCCCATTGGTCGTCTCAGTGAAATGCGTAACTTTAGTCATGCTATGTCTCCTGTAGGTAAGACATCTTTGTTTCTGGAATTTTTCTGTACCGAAGGGGATGCAACGTGGAATATGACCGCAGATGAACTCTTTGAGGAAGCGATTACGCATCTGGAGGCATGTGGATTTACTGACAGGAGTAAGGTTCGTACGTACTATCACATTCGTGAGAAGAACGTTTATCCTATTTATGATCTCGAGTACAAAGATTATTTGGGCACAATTAAAACGTATCTGGATAAGTTCGAAAATCTGTACTATATCGGTCGTCCTGGACGTTTCCGTTATAACAATCAAGATCATTCTTTGGAGATGGGTATGTTGGCTGCCAAAGGTATTATCGATGGGGTTAAATACGATATAGAAAGCGTCGGTTCTGAGAAGGAGTACTACGAGAGCGGGAATTTAAAAACGAAACAAACCCAGAGCTAGCCAGAAGGTATATAAAAGCGTCAGTAGGGAATCTGTAGCGTGCATCTGAGACAGGGCCAGCCAGGAAAGCGAGATAGAGTATGATCCCAGCCCATACCCATACTGCTGGCTTTTTACGCATTATGATAAGGCTATACAGACATGAGAGACCCAGGAAACATATCCAGAGTCGTTCGGTGAATTTCCACCACTGAGAAGTGATCTTTGAGAAGAACATCCCTATGTCACCATTGGCAAGATCAAATATAGCACCACCACCAGAGGTAAAAGGGATATGAAGTGAGCCGAAATATACTCGTAATGACCATTCGATATCCGAGCCAAAGAAAAAGGGTAATGAGGTAATCGAGTGATATACCGCGTATCCGAATACGTGTTCGCGTACAAAGTGTGAAATGGATTCTTTGAGAATCGGGGCTGATTGAGGTTCTTTCCAGAGTGAGCGCGAGAGTCCGATCTCTTCTGCAAGACGGGCGGTTTCGATTTGTACCGATGTGCCATTCTTGTGGGCATAGTACATCGGAATGTTGTACACCGAAATATTATATGGTGCCAAAGTGGAGAATAAAAATACACCCGTTTGTTGGCGATTGCGTTCCATCCACGGTGTGACAAGAAGTGCGGTTATGCCTGCCAGACTTATACCAGTGATAATCATTTTCTTCCATGAAATACCGCTTAGGAAGAGAGGTGCGAGGAATACTGGAAAAGCAAGAACTCCCATTGGTCGTACGTAGAGTGCGGCAGTTGTGATGATACTCATGAGTATTATGGTGTGTATGAATCGGGTCCGTAATCTACTTATCGTTAGCCAAAAGAAAAGAATATATAAAAATGCAAAAAGTGAGTCAGAAAAAATGAAGAGTGAAACGGCCAGTGTTGTTGGGTTGAGAAGGAAAGCAGTTGCAGCTACAGCTCCTATGTGTGGGGAGAAAAATCTTCGTCCAATATCCTGCACAAGGAGTGCACCGATGAGCATCAGGATCATTTGTACACATGTTGCCGCAAAGAACGTACCACCATCCAATAATCCAAAGATCATTACAAAGAGAGGGTATCCTGGCGTTCTAAATGTTTCAGGGACGCCTTGAATAAGAGAAAACGTACCATGATGTCGTAATGATTCCGCCAGAGCGCCGTATTCTGCAGAATCTTTTGATAAGACAGGAATAGAGACATTTTGCCCATAGGAGATAGATAGGTATATGCTTACGATCCAGGCGGACAGGTAGAATATGCTTATTGCTATAAAAATGATACGGAACCATCGAGGTAGAGATTTCCAGTGTACGGCGATGGAATTCAAACTTTTTTTCATGTTGGAAAGTATGATACCATACTCCAACACTATGAAATTTACCAAGAAACTGTACGAATGCTTTTTTGAATGGCACATCAAAGGTACCTCATATGAAGGAGCCGACGTGATCATATCTCATGCAGGAGGTGACAGGATCGATGGTGCGCCTGGAGCAATTAACGAATATATAGAGACTATTATTCGGGATATTTATGCAAAGACAAAGCTACCGATTATTGCTCAGGCTGAGGTGGCACAGTGTATCCGAGATTTGCCGCTTGTAGGGAATATTCCATTTCAGAGAGAATCTCCTACGTATTTGGATACTGTCGATGTTGCCAAAATGCAACTTGATATATGTAAGGAGCATGGCTGGACTCGACCTCTGGTTGTTAGTTGCCAACCGCATCTCTGGAGAGTGGTCAGGGTATTTGAAAAGCTGGGTGTACCTGTTCTGATTGCTCATGTTCCGAAAACAGTCTTTGAACCACAGTGTAGTCAGTTTTGGATGAGAAATGCATGGCTCAACAATCCTCGTGACCTTCTCTGCAGGCTGTACTGGCTCGTTCAGGGAAAGATTTGATCGTGTTATGATGACCCCATGAAAATCTGTTATTTCGGCATATATGACCCCGCGTACAGTAGGAATAGCATTCTCGTATCAGGTCTCCAGCAGAATGGTATTACCGTTATCGAATGTCGTGCAGATTGGCGTGATCCAAAACGATACAGAAAATTATGGACACAACTCCGTGCACTCAAGAACGATTATGATTATATATACGCAGCTTATCCCTCTTCGGTGCCTGCAGTAATCGCCAAGATCGTTTCAAAAAAGCCGGTGATCATAGATGCGTTTTATTCCAATTTTGATTCGGTGGTAAACGATCGAAAGAAGTATACGTGGTTCGATCCACGCTCGTTGAAGATGCTTTTTTTTGATTGGATAGGGGTTATGGTTGCGGATCTGATCATCACTGATACAGACGCACATGGTCGCTATTGGTCATCATGGTGGGGAATAGGGCGAAAGAAAATGGGTACGGTATACATCGGGGCTGATACGAGCGTTTTTCGTCCTATGGAGCCGGTAACCAAGAATCATACACTGGTACTTTTCCATGGAACATTCATTCCACTTCAGGGAGTACTTAAAATAATAGAAGCAGCTTCTCTTTGTGCATCAGAACCAAGTCTCCGATTTCGACTTGTCGGAGATGGAAGGGATTTCAAACCCGCCAAAGCATTGGCAGAGAAATTGCAATTAAAAAATATTGAATTTACGGGTATGGTGCCTCTTGCGGAAATGGGGAAGCATCTCGTGCAGGCAGATATTGTACTGGGAATATTTGGTGATACTGCAAAAGCTCATCGAGTCATCCCGAATAAAGTGTATGAAGGTTTGTATTCCAAAAGAGCAGTGATAACCATGGATGGTCCGGTCATTCGTGAAGCATTTTCTGACAAAGACATGCTTTTGGTGCATAATGATCCTCAATCAATAGCACATGGTATTATTATGTTGACCCGTGACACAGATATGCGGACACGATTTGCTCAAGCAGGATACGAAGCAATGATGCGATATACATCAAAACCTCTCGGTAAAATGCTACTCGATATTATTTCAAAAAATCTCTAACTCTATGATCTCCTCACCGTGGATTCGGAAGCCAGATTTTCGTACTATTCAAGATATCGATTATAACGACTATTGGAAACATCGTGGATGGAAACTCAATCCTTATTTGAAATCTCGTGAGAATGTTATGTTAGACATGATCCCCTCGGGTGCTCGCGTTGCGGATATTGGTTGTGGTAATTCACTCCTTCCTATTAAGTTGAAAGAAAAAGGGTGTACTGTGTCCGTTGCTGATATTTCAACTATCGTCTTGGATCAATATCGCGAACTCGGTATTTCTGG
>LFCL01000020.1 GCA_001189105.1 Parcubacteria bacterium C7867-002 | reverse complement strand
TACTAGAAAGGGCGATAATTATCAGAACGAATAACCTACTAACCTCTATGAAGAAAAAAGAATTTTCCACTACAAAACTCATGGCCTTGGGAGCTGGTGCTGCTGCCTTGGCTGCAAGTACCTATTATTTCTTTGGTCCTGCTGGCAAGATTCATCGTCAAAAAGCAGCGGGATGGATGATAAAGATGAAGGGTGAAATTGTCGAACGTCTCGAAGAAGCCGGAGAAGTCAGTGAAGCTGCGTATCACAACATCATAGATTCAGTCCTTGCCTCATACGTCACCGCAGGCAAAGTCGCTCCTGCCGAGTTACAAATGTTTGCCGATACACTCAAGGGTCAATGGAAGAATATTCTCAAGAGTGTTGCGACTCCAAAAAAGAAAGTTGCGAAAAAAGTTTCGAAGAAGTAGAAACTAATATAGTGAAGAAAAAACCGGCCTCATGCCGGTTTTTTTATTTGTGGACTTGGTGAGCCAAAGTTGGAACCAACTATATCCTTGGGTTTTTGAAGCGTCTGAGGCGATTATGGGGACGAGGAGTTCCCTTTTGAGTAAATAAACGACTTATATCTCGTGTGCAAGAGGTCACATAATGGGAGTGGAATATATAAACAAGAAGCCCCACCGAAGTAGAACTTCAAGTGGGGAGCCCAAATCAATCCTTCTGATTGCAAAGAGTAACGATGTTGGCGCAAAGGGTTGTAACTCCCAGCCAATTAATTGCCACTATTTGCTTAGCTTCGCACAATTGTCGTGCAGCATCAGCGATAACAGATAACCCGCATTCAGGGATATGCAAACCCTGATGAAGCAGAGCGCGCATGCAGTTGTAGACCGCAGCAGACATTGGCTTGTTTTCTGATTCAGCCAACATCTTTTGTAGCCACTTATCGATTGAAACTTTTTCCATATTTTTCAAAAGAAGGCGTTCCACCTTCGTCCTGTGGTTAGGCAGGAATACCTCAAAAACTGCTACTAAAAACAGTAGCACTAATATACTATTCTGTCAATTTTGTGGAGATGGTGGGAATTGAAGCCTACAGCTTCAGTACAGGTTTCGCGTCGTACTCCCCTTCGGGTCGCGCGACAGGCTCAACCTTTTCGATTCCCAGACGCGAGCCAAGCAGTTGGCTCGCTCATCTCCACAAATAAAAAATCCCAGCGCAAGGCTGGTCTTTTTTATTTGTGGAGATGGTGGGAATCGAACCCACGTGCAACTGAATCTCGCCGAACGATTCTACGGTGATAGTAGAAATTGATGTTTAATGAATGCGATGAAAAAGTCTACGAAACACACATTCACGATCTCTAGGTTTCGGAATACAGAGTGAGAAGTTCTCTATTCCTACGTCCGGGTTATGACATCCGCAACTAAGGTATGGATCCCCTTAGACGAACGCGCACTACTTAAGCGAGTGCGAATGCAAAATCCTTGGCTCCGAAATACGGAGAAACGGTGTTTTTAGCATTTGTGGTTTCTGCCAGATTTACGAGATAGCAGCGCTCGCACCGCACGAACGGGAGACGGCAATTGTCGATACCGATCATCCCCGAATTCCCCTCCTAAGGGAATTCGGATCGAAAGATTTCGAGTGACATAGTCACGAGAAATTTTCGACCAGATTCCTTACGAGTTCTAACCCTGGATTCCTGCCTTCGTGATTGAGTACAATCACCTACTGGGCAGGAATGACACAAAACTACCTATCCCTAAACTCCCTTCTCACATTTCGGTCAACCTCACGTTTTTGAATCGACTCGCGTTTGTCATACTTCTTCTTGCCGCGAGCGACTCCGAGTTTGACCTTGATGAGATTACCTTTATTATATATCGAAATTGGCACTATTGTCAAACCCCGATCCCCTTCGATAGAAGCAAGCTCGGCGATCTCCTTTTTGTTCAAAATAAGCTTACGGTTACGACGCGGATCATACCCATCCGGTGTGTTATTTTCCTGATATGGAGGAATAAACGTATTCACCATATACGCCTCACCTCCACGTACAATCATATATGAACCGTCAAGAGAGCCCTGATTCTTCTTGAGTGACTTTACTTCATGTCCAAGAAGCTCCACACCCGCTTCGAATGTGTCGCCGATTTCATAATTAAAGTGAACCTTTTTATTGTCTACCAGGGTAGTCATGGAAATATCCTATCACATTTCACCGCTAGCGCATTTATATATTCCTTATATACTACTCCTATGCCCTCCTCAACCTCCTGGAAACTGTATCCTTCAAATCAAGAAGCTTGGGAAGCGATGCTTGCCGATTGTGCCAAAGCTACGAAAACAATCGATTTAGAACAGTTTATTTTTGTAAAAGATGAATTTGGCCAACGCCTCATCGATATCTGTGCCGAACGTGCGCGAGCCGGAGTCAAAGTTCGTTTCCTCTGGGACGCCGCGGGCAGTTTCTCTTTCTGGGGCTCGAGCATTGCCGAGGATCTCAAGACTCAAAACATTGAATTACTTTTTTGGAAAACCCTCATCCCGAGTTATTTCAAAGTTCCCAGTGTCCGTTCGTGGTTCCTCCGTAATCATCGCCGCGCTCTGATTATAGATAATAAAATCGGATATACCGGAAGCATCTGTGTTCAGGATGCCATGAAGAACTGGCGTGACACCAACGTTCGTCTCGAAGGTCCTGTTGTTGCCAAAATGCACTATGAATTCGAACGCATGTGGATGAGAGCCCAAGGACGAACACAATCATTACCTGCTTTCCAAGGACCTCTCGATCCTGAATTTTCCTATATCACCAACTCTCCTTCCCCTCGCAAACGTCATCTCTATCGCAGCGTCGTTGCGGCCATCCGTGATGCACGAAAATACATCTATATCACTTCGCCCTATTTCGTACCCACACACCGCTTACTTCGCGTCATCAAGCTTGCTGCACACCGCGGTGTCGATGTGCGCATCCTCCTCCCTGAAAAATCAGATCATTACCCCGCACTCGATATTGGTGCACGATCATATTTCAATACCCTTCTCGAATCAGGTGCCCATATTTTCCTCTATGAAGGCAATCTTGTTCACAGTAAAACCGTAGTTATTGATGGTGACTGGGCAGCCGTCGGATCCATGAACTTCGACAGCGTCAGTCTGCTCTATAACTACGAAGCCAATATCGTCACTACCAACCGCACATTCGCCGAGGAGATCGCTGCCCACTTTTCCACCGATATCGGCTCCGCCACAGAAGTCACCCTCACCGAATGGAAAAACCGCTTCTTCATCGAAAAAATACCGGAGCAACTCATTAAAATAGTGAGAAAGTTTTTGTAATTACCTACCCAGAAAGAGTGCTATTCTTTCACGTAAAAAATTATCAAGATTCTTCAGATCTTTGGGATAGATCTCTATCAATTTCAAATTATGCCTCTTGTATATCTCTCGCTTTACGTCCATGTTTTTTAGATATTCAGAATTATTAAGTCCAACGTATTCGATATAAATCCCATTAGTATCGTCAATTGGGATATAGAAATCAGATCTTTTTGTTTCAGGAATAGGATATTCATATCCATGACTAATCCTATGAGCAAATAACCAATCATCAATTTTTTGCTCTCCCTTACTTCTGACTTTGTGACCATCCTGTGTCACAAGCGCAGCACTATCATCGTAATTGTGATGACGTTTTTTCGACTTAAATACTTGTTCTAATTGATCAATTTGTACGGAAGATATCCGAGCAATAGGAAAACCTTTTTTATTAAATCTAAGAATAGACATGAGTTGATCTCGATAAATAGGCAAATAGGTATGATCTTTATCGTAAGAGACTTGTGTTGAATACTCACCATCCCATGCCTCTGGAACAAATGTACCTACTTCGCTTGTTGCAATAAAAGGACCGTGTAACCGTTTACTATTAAAATTATATAGATAAACCGTATCCCCTTTCTGGAGACCTACCACACTCTTACGATACGATGTGGTACCACCTAATAGGTTTCTTTCTAAACACTCACTTTCAGTTGCATCAGAACAAAGAAATATATAGCCATATTTTTCGATGTTTTTCATGCTTATCATAGTATCACCACCCTATCTTTTAAAAAAGGATCGTAACCAATAGATTCCTTGCATAAACCCATATGCCATGCTATAAATAAGCCTCTGTAATCCCTTGATCAAAGTACGCATCAATCACCATATAAAGGCGCCCGAATTACGTGTTATCACGGAAGCAGGCGAAAACCTTGGTGTTCTTGCTCTCGACAAGGCGCTTTTGGCGGCACAAGAACGCGGATTCGATCTCATTGAGATCTCCCCCGCAGCAGTACCACCGGTCGCTAAGATTATGGATTATGGCAAGTACCAGTACGATGAAAAAAAGAAGGTAAAGACCGCCAAGACCCGCGCGCAAGTCACCGAGCTCAAGACCGTCCAGGTCAAGATCGGTACCGGCGAGCACGATCTCGAACTCAAAGCCAAAAAGGTATCAGAATGGCTTGGAACAGGAGATCGCGTCAAAATCGACCTCTTCCTTACCGGACGCTCAAAGTACATGGAATTCAATTTCCTCAAGGAACGCCTCGAAAGAATCCTTAAACTTATCACCGTCGAGTACAAGATCGCCCAAGCTCCCCTCAAAGGACCAAAAGGAGTCACCATCATCATCGAAAAGAAGTAATACCACCATGTCAATCAAAACCAACAAATCATATCTCAAGCGTTTCAAGATCACCAAAAGTGGCAAGATTCTTGCGCGCAAGGCCGGTCAAAACCATTTCAATGCAAAAGAAAACAGTAGTACTCGTTCTACAAAAGGCCGTATGACCGAGATCAAGATGGACAACAAGGCCCGTAGTCGATTCTTAGCCAATCAATAATTAACATATAACTTTACTATCATGGTTCGAGTCAAAAAAGGAGTAAATGCACTTAAGTCCCGTCGCTCTATACTCAAGAGAGCAAAAGGTTTTCGTTTCCGCCGTTCAAAGACCGAACGCGCAGCAAATGACGCACTTGCCCATGCTGGCGCATACGCTTTTGCACACCGCCGCGACAAGAAGGGTGATTTCCGCCGCTTATGGAACGTAAAGATCAATGCCGCCCTCCGCCCTCTCGGTTTTTCATATAGCAAATGGATTGGTGAAGCAAAGAAGAAAGGTATCGAGATCGACCGCAAGATGCTCGCTCACCTCGCAGAATTCAAACCTGAGGTGTTCAAGAAACTCGCAACTTCAGTTACCGTAAAATAAAGCTTCTTTTCTCTCAAAAAATCCCCATTAACGGGGATTTTTTGTTACTTCAATTCATATACCTTATCCTTCTCTGGCATCAACGCTTTGATTCCCAATTCATCATTGATACGCTGTGCAAAATGCATCGAGGCACCTGGCTCCCCCATCACCACAAACACCTTCTTGAGACGCTTGGTTGCCGTAGAAACAGTCTCCAGGAGATGATCACTATCTCGATGAGCCGAATATCCATACAATGTCATGACTTTTGCTTTGATCTCGAGTTCACGCCCATGAAGTTTCACATTCTTGGCACCGTCCGCCAACCGTCGTCCAAAGGAACCGACAGATTGATACCCTACTAATAAGATGGTGTTTTCTGCGTGTGGTAAATATTTTTCTTCATGAGCCAGCACTCTTCCCCCCACAGACATCCCTGATCCGGCCAGGATAATTTTGGCACCCTTCATATGATCGATGTCACGCGATTCATTTTGAGAAATCGTGTACTGCAATCGAGGAAAATGGAAAATATCGTCACCTCGTGCAATCTGCTCTTGAATCGCATCATTAAAAAGACCTTTACCTGAACGATATATCTCTGTAGCCTTAGTCGCCATGGGCGAATCAATATATACCGGCACCGAAGGGATCTCTTTTCGTTCAACCAAGTTGTTTAATTCATATAACAAGACTTGGGTACGATCCAAAGAAAAGGCCGGAATGACGAGCGTTCCGCCACGCGCAATCGTATCAGTAATTGCTTTTTTAAATACCGCAGAACGTTGTTCTCGTGATTCATGGTTGCGGTCTCCATATACACTTTCGATCACGAGATAATCAACATCTCCAACTGATTCAGAATCACGCAGAAGTGGTGCTGGGGAATTACCCAAATCACCGGTAAACAGTACTTTGGTATCAGTCTCCCCTTTGACTGTAACTTCAACCATCGCAGATCCGAGAATATGTCCCGCATCTTTAAATTCATACAGAGGATCAATACTCTGTTGTCGCGCTTCCATCGCCAAGATACTCACCGCATCAGTCAGAACCAATTCCGCCAGTTCGCGTGTTTCGGGAGTTGAATAGATTGGTCCGGTATACCCTTCTTTTACCAGCTTCGGGATACGGCCAACGTGATCGAGGTGTGCGTGAGTAATAATGAGCGCTGAAATAGAAGTACGATCATAGACAAATGGCTGATGGTTTTCCTGCATGGCTACACGCTCACCCTGGATCAAACCACAGTCGATCAGAACTTGTGTGCCTTTTTGAGTTTCTAAAAGAAAATTTGCTCCCGTGACCGAACCAACACCCGAATGAAATGAGACTTTGACCGGAGAATTCATAGGACTATTTTATCCTGAATGAACCAAAATACCTAACCAAGGCGATTCTTTCGAGTGGCTATATACGCAGCAACTGCACCGCCAATAATATCATTTATAACATCGAGTGCTGTGTCGTTATAATACAGCGGAGTACCGACTGGATAGCCTGTTAAGTGAAAATACATTTCAAAAAGTTCCCAGGCCACACCCACTGCGAGTGTTCCAAAAATGATATATGCCCACATACGTCGACTCGACAGTCCAAAAAGGGTTGCCAATGCTGCCCAGGCAAAGCCAATCGCCAAACCTCCGAGCATATGCATAAAAATATCGTACCACCAGTATTCCATGTACAATCCCCGCAAACCTGGATAATGAGAAAAAACGGTTGTAAGCGCGGCAATCAGGGCAAAGAAGTATATTCGCATGAGGATGTATTCTATCAGTAAACAGATGGTTAGAAAATGCCCCGAACGTAGTTGAGGGGCATTTTCTAAGGATTGCAGGAGTATAACCTGATTATCTCAGGTGGGAGACCTTGCACCCAACATCAATGATGCAGGTGAATCTGAACAGCATGACCTGTTCTCCGGAATCCCGTAAAAATTGTTTTGTAGTTTTTACTCCTGCAACCTGTAGTCATTGTAACTCCGCTCCCCAATATCGCAAGAGGACAATACTGTTGCGACACTCTTTTGTCTAAAAATCAAAAGTGTTTTGTATTAATTTACTCCGATTACTCCAAAATATCATCAATATCAGTGTCGTATAACATAGCATCTACCAGGAGGCGATAATCAACGAGTTCTTCTTTTTTGAACCAGTAATCAATCTCTAGCTTAGCCTCTGCGATGGTTCCCGAAGCATGGACAATGTTGCGAATAGCACGAACATCATCATCAGCAACTTTGTATGAATCGATAACATAATCACCGCGAATTGTTCCCACATCAGAAAGCATCGGCTCTGTTCCTCCGGTAATTTTACGCACAATGGATACCGCATGGGCTCCTTGCCACACCATAGCAATAACTGGTCCAGAGGCAAAATACTTCTTGAGCTTCATCAGGATCATATCTGACTGCTTGATTGGATCATCATGAGGAGGTGTCAGACCTTTGTCTCGATATGCTTGTAGGTTCTTCTCCCCTGTTTTCTTTTTCCATTCAGGATCGAGCGTATAGTGAGCCTCAACCATCTCCTGTGTTGGTACCACCATCTTGATGCCGACCAACTTGAGACCTGTACGCTCATATCGTTTGATCACTTCACCAATCAGACTTCTCTGTATACCGTCAGGTTTGATAATGACGAGAGTTCGTTCGTATTTGGCGTGGGTTTTGTTCATATGAAGTGATTATAGAGGTAAAGAAGGAGAAGAGGCAAGCAACATGGCTCCCATCATCCACGATCAGAGTCCAGCGAATTACATTTCTCAGTATGACCGCAATGCGATTCGAGTCCCGACAAATTACCCCTATGTACTGAAGCCTTGGAAGTACATAGGGTAGTAATTTGGAGTTGGCGACCTTGCGGTCATACTGAGAAATGTAATTCGCTGGACTTTCTACCCCTGAGTCAATATCTCCGCCCCACCCTTTGTAATTACAACCGTATGCTCAAAATGCGCCGAAGGAGATCCATCAGCCGTACGATATGTATGACCATCACTATCCAGATATATTTTCCGTGTTCCTAAATTAAAAATAGGTTCAATCGCCAATACCATTCCCGGCTGCAGAACTTCACCTTTACCCGCCGGTCCGTAATTTGGGACATAGGGATCTTCATGCACATCGTAACCAACACCGTGACCAGACAGTTCTTGAACAATACCGTATCCATGAGCCACACCGACACGTTCGATCGCAGCACTGATATCTCCAATACGTTTACCCCCTTTGGCAGCCTTAATGCCCGCCATCAATGCTTCTTTTGTCGCAGCAAGCAACGTCTTCAATTCCGGAGAAACTTCACCGACTGCAACCGTAATCGCCATATCAGTAAATAAACCTTTGTGCACCAACCCCAGATCAATACTTACAATATCTCCTTCTTTCAAAATCTTTTCTGTTTCATTGGGGATACCGTGAACAATTTCATCATTTACGGAAACACACACAGATGCAGGGTACGGTCTTTTTGCTCCATATGGATGGTAATTCAGAAAAGCCGCACGATCTCCACCTTCGGCGATACGCTGTGCAGCGCGATCATTGAGTTCAGAGGCCGAGATTCCCGGGCGTACCATCGAGACCAATTCACGCAAAATAACCGCATGTCGGGCTCCCCCTTCACGCAGAATTGCGATATCTTCCTTGGTCTTGATCGTAATCATCATTACACACTAGCTCAGCCCCAGATTTTTCACAATACGGGCATGAACCTCTTCGATCGTACCGTGACCATCGATATCCAAAAAAGTGACGTTCGGATTCGTGCGGTACCATTCAACCACCGGCTTCACATCGGCTTCAAAGGCGATGCGACGGCGTTCAATAGCTTCGGCAGTGTCATCACGACGACCCTCTTTGGCACGAATAGTAAGCCGTTTTGAAGATTCCTCATGTTCAATATCGAGATATATGACAAAAGGATTTTGTAAACCATAAAAAGGAAATATAGATCCGAGCAGTTCCGCTTCGAGAAGTTTACGGGGAGTACCGTCAAAAATGAGATATTCTTCACCGGTGTATTTTTCGGTCAATAATTTACCCCACATATAGACCGGCATAAACTCGGGCATGAGACCTCCACTTTCGATGATGGTTTTGGCCAAACCGGCAGTATACCCTTCGGTCTTCAAAAAATTTCTAAACTCAGCACCCGTCTCTACATGGAGAACAGCGCGATCGTGAAGATTTTTAAGTTGTACCTCCAATAGTTTTGCCTGGGTTCCCTTTCCTGCTCCTGCACGTCCGATAAAAATAAAAGGATGAGGTTTCATTTCGATAGTATATACCAAAATAGACTTTTCGACGATACAAATACAGAGACATGCATGCTACTATATGTGCAGTCTACACCTCAACCAAAGGATCATATGTCACCCTTGTTACCTGTCTGTCTCCTTGCATGCGCAGCGATATCTGCAGGAGGAGGTTGGTTATTTTATTACCTCAATGTACGATGGGCCGGGCTCATCTCATGGGCAACAGCTCTTCTTTTTTTCATTGGTGTCATCCAGGTAATCAGGCAACTGATGAACCAGTAACATCAACGATCTATACACAAAAGCCTCCTCGCGACTGCGAAGAGGCTTTTTTCTATCTACCGAAAATAACCTAGTACTCTCTCATTGCTACTTGCGCATCGATTTTCTTGAGGAGATCGAGAACTACAGAAACTACGATGAGTAATGCGGTTCCACCGATAGCGAGATTCTGATTGGCGGTGAATGCTTGCATAAGCAACGGAAGAATAGCGATTGTACCCAAGAAGAGTGCACCTACGAGCGTGATGCGTGTAACGATAGCTGCGAGATGATCACGGGTGTGCTCACCTGGACGAACACCAGGGATGAATGCACCGGCACGCTGGAGGTTTTCTGAGATGAGCTTTGGATCGAAGGTAACTGCTGTGTAGAAGTACGTAAACAACACAACGAGTACGAAGTATGCAATGCCGTGTACCCATGGGTTATTGAGGAAAACTGTCGTTGCTGCTGCAAAATCAGCAAGCCAAACGATAGAAACCTTCGAAAGGGCGGTCGAAATAATTTGAGGAAACAAAAGAATAGAGAGTGCGAAGATGATTGGAATAACTCCAGCTTGGTTGAGGCGTAATGGAAGATAGGTAGAAGCACCTCCGTATACTTTGTTGCCACGAACTTGTTTGGCATAGGTCACTGGCACAGAACGTTCTGCTTCGGTGACAAAGACTACCCCTGCAATAACGATAATACCGATAAGAAGAGCGATGAGGTATACAGGAATATCTGTAGGATTGTATGCTGCCAAGAATTGAGTAACGTTTGAAGGTAATACCGCTACGATACCTGCAAAGATGATGAGTGATACGCCGTTACCGATACCAAACTCAGAGATAAGCTCACCGATCCACATCAAGAGGATTGAGCCGGCAGACACGATAATAACGTTCAAAGCAAAATCGAAGGTAGTGATTTGTGGCAATACGTTCTGGGACTGCAAGAGTGAAAGGAATCCAACAGACGAAATAAGTGCCAAAGGAACAGACAAAAGACGTGAATAGTTCGAAAGTTTCATGCGTCCTGCTTCACCTTCATCATGAAGCATCGCTTTCCACTTTGGAAACATCATAGTCAAAAGCTGAATCACGATAGATGCTGTAATAAATGGACCGACGCCCAACATAACAATAGAGAGGTTTGAAAGTCCTCCTCCAGAAAAAATGTTCAGAAAACCGAAAAATTGACTTGAATTCAAAAGAGCCTGAAGACTGACAGAGTCAACACCAGGGATTGGAATAGCGGCAAGTGCACGGAAGAGGATCAATGCTAAGACAGTGAAACCAATGCGCTTGCGCATAGTTTGATCTCGAAAGACAGTGATGGCTTTTTGGATAAAGGTGTTCATCGGAAGCTACATTAATAGCATTGATAATACCACGTATTAGGATTTCTTGGTGGCTGCTGTGACTTTGACCGGAGCTGCTTTTTGAGTGATAACGGGAATGATACTTTCTACTGAACCGCCAGCCTTTTCAACGAGGGCCTTGGCGGATCCTGAAATAAAACAACCTGACACATTGACCGCTTTGGTCAATTCACCATTTGCGAGAATTTTGATCGGAGGAATACGTCCTGACATGGTAGAGACAATACCCTTTTCAACCAATGTTGTTGGAGTAACCAAATCCTTTGCAGCAAACACCTTTTCAATCTCACTCAAATCAACAACGACTGCACGTTCGGTAATGAATTTGTTTTGGTTAACACCGCGTCCACGGAGCTTCGGAAGTCTCTTGATGATATCGCGCCATTCTGGACGGCGCTTGTTACCAGCACGAGCACTTTGACCCTTGCCTCCGCGACCAGCAGTCTTACCACGCTTGCCTCCACGAGCAACGATCATGCGCTTTGTATTTGGTGTCTTTCGTTTAAGTTGGTGGATTTGCATAGTAGTGGAAATTATTCGCCTTTTGACTCTTCTTTACGACGAAGAGACGAACGAGGAATCTTTACGAGATTATTGAGAGCAGCGATGGTAACACGTGCATTGTTGAGAGGATTCTTACTGCCCGAAAGGAATTTGGCACAAATATCCTTGATACCTGCCAATTCGATAACGGCACGTGCTGAAGATCCAGCAATAACTCCGCGACCGCGAGCTGGGAAAATCATAATGCGGGCACTTGCGTATTTTGCTTCAACAGCATGAGGAATGGTCATTTGTGGTGACAAAGGAACGCGGATGACGTTCTTGCGAGCCTCACGAGTCGCCTTTTCTACTGCACCAGCAGTATCAATCCCTTTACCCAAACCAACACCAACACGACCCTTGCGATCACCAGCAACAACAGAAACACTGAAGTTCATACGACGTCCTCCGGATGTAACACGAGTTACGCGACGGATATCGATAATCTTTGAATCGAATTCTGGCTTCACTCTCTCGCGAGAATCTCCTCCACTGCGTCTGCTGCCAGCATTACGTCCTCCGGTACTACCTGCTTGATTTGAACCTGGGGCACCACTTGGACGACCACTGCGACGTGATGTATCACCACGCATTTTGCGTCCTGGCGTGAGCTTGTTTGGAGCTGCAGCCGTTAGTGGAGCCGATGCAGCAGCATCAGCTCCGATAGCGGCTTCAACTGAACCTGCATCGACCATAGGTGCTGCAGTTTCATTTTCGATATTCTTTTGTGTATCTTTGTCTGTCATATGTGTATTAAAATTCGAGTCCACCTTCACGTGCCACATCGGCAACCATCTTGATCTTACCGGTGTACAAATAACCACCGCGATCAAAGACGATCTTTGTTATATTAGCCGCTTTTGCCTTCTTGGCAATCTCGCGTCCAACATCCTGTGCCTTTTCGACAGGTGTCTTGCCTTTTGCAGTACGAGAATCTACAGATACCAAGGTGTGACCCTTTGTATCATCGATAATCTGTGCGTACAAATATTTGTGCGACTTGAAGATCGACAAACGTGGTCGTTCTGCTGTACCAGCAATCTTGGCACGAGTACGAGCCTTTCGGCGAGCAAATATGGACTGTTTTTTCTGAAGATTACTCATATAGTTTATGCGGCTTTCTTGCCTTCCTTACGGCGGATAACTTCGTCAGAATAACGGATACCCTTACCAAGATATGGTTCCGGTTTCTTGAAGGCACGGATCTGTGCTGCGAATTGACCGACCTTTTCGCGATCAATACCTGAAATAGTGAGGTTGTTCTTTTCAGCAGTTACCTTGAGATCTGAAGGGATCGGAACATTGACTGGGTGAGAGAAACCAAGAGCCATGTTGAGGACTGTTCCCTTTACTTCTGACTTGAAACCGATACCTTCGATGATGAGCTTCTTTTCGTACGGCTTGTTAACACCGTTGATCATATTCTTGATATGAGCAGCGTATGTACCAATAAGAGCTTTTGTTTCGAGAGATGCACGAGCTGGAGTGAGCTGGATTGAACTACCTTCGATCACAATGTTGACGTGAGGACGAAATGTCTTGTTCAAAGTTCCCAAAGGACCTTTAACGGTAAAAATGCCTCCGACATAAGTTGCTTCGGTTTTCTCGGGGAGAGTAATAGGTTTTTTAGCAAGTCGTGACATATAAGTATTGAAAAGTTACCAAATTTTGAAGAGAACTTCGCCACCGACCTTGTGCTTTTTTGCTTCGGCGTCGATCATGATGCCTTTTGGTGTAGAAAGAAATGTGTTACCAAAACCACTGCGGTACATACGGATATCACTGGCCTTTTGGTATATACGGCGTGAAGGCTTGGAAATGCGCTCGACTCCGTGAATACGTGGGCCTGTTTCAAAATAGACCAAACCAAGAACCATGTTACGAGTGAATGGCTTGCCTTTCTTCTCGACAGATTCGAGGTAACCAGCCTTTTTCAATGCATGAACAATATTCTCCGCAAACTTGGAATACGAAACTTCCACGGTTGGATTACCAGCAGCACTGCTGTTCTTGATGCGGATGATCAAATCTGAAATAGGATCGGTTACCATGATGATTTCTTGATGCCTGGAATAACTCCTTCATTGGCGAATTCGCGGAAACAGATACGGCAGAGATCAAAATCTCGCATGTAACCACGCTTACGACCGCAACGGAAACAGCGTCGAACTACACGCGACTTGAATTTCGGTGTCTTCTTTGATCGAGCTATAACTGATGTTTTCGCCATATGGGCAATTTGGACAATGAAACGACGATTGGTTAGTCTTTGTCCCGAGCTTCGCCCGGGATCTACGACTTCCAATCGATAACTCCGCGAATACTGGGTATTTGGAGAGGTAAGGACGATAGTAGCAGATAGTGGATTGAGAGTCAAATCTCCCCCAAGGCTTACCTTCGGAGATACCTGATATGGAGCTCACCTACCACTACTTGACTATATACAATTAATGTTTTAATGTGACACATGAATAACCTCAACAAAAAAACAAGGATATACGAATGGACTTCGACAAATCATTATACACCCCCGCTGGCGCTCGAATCATTGAAATGGCAGAGGAAATTGCTTTGCAAATGGGTTTCAATTATTTCGGTGTTGAGCACCTGCTCTTGGCAATCTGTCATCACCCAGAGACAGAAACTCACTTCAAGGACCTCTTCGGTTTTAACGCTCTAGCAATTCACGACCTCTGGCACAGGAGTGTCTACCACTGACGAGACGCCACAGCATCAATGCAGAAGCGCTGTTATTGGGTATCCTCAAAGAAGGTCACAGTGACGCTGCAAAAATTTTGGACAGCATGGATATCACCTACGAACACCTTCTACCACGGTTTCAAGAGTCTAGTAAGACTCCCTAGTAACAAGAATTCACGTATTCATAGCGCAACTTCGGTTGCGCTTTTTTATTATAACTACTCCCCTGAAGATGCGTGTTCTTTCCCTATATACCCCAACAACACTCGCGCTAGTCGTATATCTTTAAACGTAATGTTAGCCGGAACCTTACTTTTGACCGATGAAAGTAGGGGTGGCTTACCATCTTTCTGTTTCAACGACACCTCTTCCAAGGCTTTTTGAATTTTTCCAAAATGTTGTGAGGAAATTTCATATTTTAAATATTCAATGTCTTTCGTCGAGAGCTTTTCGCTTTCATCCACACTTCCTACCAACTGTTCAAGATGAGCGATGATCGTCTCTACTGTCATCTCACGTTCATTAGCCATCTCACCGAGTGAAACGCGACTACGAACAAGCTTGGCAGTTTTTGCATACGTTGAAACCTTTTCTATTCCCAGACGTTTTTTCTTTTTTCCCTTACCCATCGAATACAGTGGAGCAACTTTTGCCAAAAATTCATCCTGGGCTTTTTGAATATCAGAATTATCAGTACCCGCCAAAACCGCCTCAGCTTTTTCTGATAACTGACGCAAGTGACGATCGTATTCCAACACCTCAGGATGCACCTGCAGTGCCGCTTCATTTATTCCTAAAATAGTAAGGCCATTCAATGTACGAACACGAGAAAGTGCCACATATCCCATACCCGGTTCAAATGATTTCGAGAGATCGACTTCGATCGCATCCAAACTCATACCCTGACTTTTGTGCACGGTGATTGCCCAGGCTAACCGTAATGGATACTGATTAATCTCTGCAAGGACCCGTCCATCGTCTTCAATTTTCCAACTGGCCGATTCGATCGTTACTCTCCTGCCCTGCGGAAATTCTGGAGTCGGTGCCGTATGAATGACAGGGTCTACACCAAAACCACAGGAGACGATTGTGCCGAGTGTTCCATTCACATATCCTTTATCAAAATTATTCTTCACACACATTACGTGTGCCCCTTTGCGTAAGCGCAACATCTCTGGTGCCAAACAAGATTTCTTCAGGGCCTCGACTAGTGGCTTTTTCCCTTTGGAACTCATCTCATATATGGTTTCAGGACCACTGACTTTACCCAACTCAATATCATTAACCGCATCAACATCGGCGTTATGTGTATAAAGACGTGTCGGAACAATCGTGGTCAACGTACGTTTGTTATAGCGATTTTTTAATTCTTCACGTGCACCATCGGAGACTTCACCTGAACGAATCTCATTGAGAATAGAGAGATGAGCGTCATCTTTTTGACGATAGTTCTCGGACAAATAACAGACGGCGAATTTCCCTTCTTTCCATGCTTCTGAACGATATATAAAATGCGTATCCGGCTCTCCATATTTCGAAACTGGTGGTAACTGAAAAAAATCACCACATAACACTACCTGCAATCCCCCAAACGGCATATCGTTTTTGCGAATATGTTTCGTAATCGCATTGAGTGTATCCAAACGAAAGTGGTGCAGCATCGAAACCTCGTCGATGATGAGGACTGCAGTATCTTTGATGCGGTTCGCCACATACCCCTTTTCCGCCAATTCTTCCAAATCACGGTCATCAAAATTATTACGAATTCCCATTCCAGACCATGAATGAATCGTCACCCCGCCCATATGTGTTGCCGCAATCCCTGTCGACGCCGTGATCCCAACCGAAACCCCATGTTCCTGCAAGTACTTTATATATTCATTAATCAAATGCGTCTTACCACTCCCCGCTGGTCCGGTGATGAACATGTTGGCACCCGTTTTGAGCAACGACAAAGCGGAAGATTGGGTCATATGCTAGGAGTATAGCAGGTCTATTTATTTTTTAATTTCCAAAACCCTCCCCCACTCTTCTTCCGTCACCGGCATCACACTCAACCTCTGACCTCGCTGCAAAACCAACATCTGAGACAATGCAGCATCTCTTTTGAGATCGGCCAGCAGGATTGGTGTATCAAACTTTTTTACAAAATCTATATCGACTGCAACCCATCCCACTATGCCCTTCGCAAGCTCAGGACTTCGCGGGACAGGCCCCTGGTTTATTTCTTTGTATGCTTTCGCCATCTCTGCATCATAGTGTTCATCTTTCGGATCAAGAGCAGTTTCATCGATATGTGCCATGCCGACAATCTGTGCAATACCATATATACCTGAAGGATCTCGTGGAGTACCACTCGAGTGATAGAAGAAAGCCTGATCACCCACATTCATACCATCACGCATGTAGTTACGGGCTTGAAAATTGCGAATTCCTGTCCAGGCAGTGCGTTTATCCCGAGCCAAATCGTCGATAGAGTAACAACTGCCTTCGGATTTGAGTAACCAATATGCCATGACAAAATCATACCCTTCTCGCCTCTTTAATGCTACGATTCCCCACAGCGCTCTTTATGACACCACTCAACCTGTTCCTTATTCTGCTTCCTTTCGGATTGCTGGTAATAGGGTTATTCATACTTCGTGCATTCAAACACTACAGACTGTGGCAGGCCCATCTCATGCGCAAGGAAGTAATGTCCGAGCATGAATGGAAAGATGAAGTTGAGCTCTTTCATTCCTTCAAGAACAAAGGGATCGACCTCTCGTACACAGAATACCAAAAACTTCTGCAGCAATTGGTAGCCTGCCATAAAATCGAACGGGATATTTCCACCTCACTCGTAGAGCCTCACCAGTTACGACATGCCTGGTATCGACTCAACAACGATAAGAAGCGAGCCACTGCGGCTTCACATGCAGACGCCACCTATTCATAGGAGGCGTTTTTATTTCCTCACCATAACCCTGAGCGAAGGTTTGTTTGACACCTCTCCGTGTCCATACTACAGTATTTTCAGAATTCTGAACTTCGACAACTCAACTTACAACCCTTATGACTTCTGTACTTTTGGTTTCGTTACCCATTTGTATACTCGGATTCTTTTTGACGAAGTCCTACCTCACCAGACGTGCTCGTGAAAAAGAACTTGCCATACGTTGGGCCATCGTTTCCACACTCAACAACAATACCCCAAGGAGTGGACGGGATATTTACCAGACACTCACTGTCGACAACAAATTCCGACTCTCTGAGAGAGAATTCTACCTCATCATGAACAGATACATGGAAGCATCTATCATCACAAGCAATGGTGGCAATGGGCCACGTGTTATGTATTCCATTTCTCCAAAACCTGCCGAAAGACACTACAATAGTCCTCCACTCAAACGTTAGCACCTGTGACACCTCAAACACTCAACCCCTTGCGCACTATGAACCCAATCAGTGTATGTATAACTATCGCCATCTCCATGCTCCTCATGTGTTTCTTCTATTTTACATCCAAGCTCTTCCACACGGCTCTTGAAAAAGAAATCCTGGACATCTTTTCTGACGGACAGTGGTACACGATGCAGGATGTGTACGATCAACTCATCGTACACCGCG
The DNA here is from genome assembly GCA_001189105.1 of Parcubacteria bacterium C7867-002. Lineage (GTDB taxonomy): Bacteria > Patescibacteriota > Minisyncoccia > Phycocordibacterales > PALSA-1337 > C7867-002. The sequence continues at coordinate 27,508 of LFCL01000020.1, read as the reverse complement.
GAATGAACCACAGTCAGGCAATGGAAGATACGATGTGGGCGTTTGTCGAAAACGGGGTCCTTGAACGGGAAGCTCACCCGAACCATACCGAGCAACGCTTTCGTCTTATGCAAAAATCACCTTCTCCTGCCACACACTAAGCGCATCACTATACACCACAGTACCCATCCAAGGTTGAACCTTGGATTTTTTATTTACCCAAATCCAACACCTCATCTATGCGAATCTGTTGTACAAATTCCAGGACGTGAGAAACGAGAATCATCGCACCTTCGTATTCATCGAGTGCTTTGGCAATGATCGGCAAGTGACGGAAGTTAATGTGGTTGGTTGGTTCATCGAGAATCAAAAGTCCTGGACGCAAGAGTACCAAACGCGCAAAGGCCACCAAACCTTTTTGTCCTTCGGAGAGACTGCCGATCTTGGTATGGATCGTATCTGCATTGATCAAGAAACTGGCAGCCACAGCTCGCAGTTCAGTTTCAATCAAACGTCCGTCAACCGAACGGATAATTTTCTCAAGAGATTGATAGACAGTGTCGTTAAAATCCATCATTGAGAAATCCTGACGATAGTAACCGACACGAATACCGGGAGCAATGACAGTACCGTCTACACCATTTACGATTTTTTCCAAGAGCGTACTTTTACCGATCCCATTTGGTCCTGAAAGAAGCAAATGTGTCTTCTTGCGTAATGAGATTTTGCACTCACGAGTGACTGGCTTGTGCGTCTTTGGACTAATAACTGAATAGGAAGAAATACCAATCACTTCCCCAACAAGGTCGTTCTGAGCAGGAATAGTAAATGGTTTGATAGTGCGATCTTCTTTACGTACATCAACTTTCTCTTCTTCAAGCTCTTCGGCACGTTCACGCATACGTTTTGCCACGAGACGCATCTGACCTCCTTTCATCGCAAAGAAGTTTGCTTTGTCTTTGTTCTCTTGAATCTCTTTGGCCAATTGTGCATTCTTCATATTTTCCTTTTCGATACGAGTGGTGATCTGCTGTACCACATCGAAATAGTCACCGACATATTGCTCAACTTTTTTCGTATAGACGTCGAGATATAACACACCGTGGGTAAAGGCATTCAAAAATTCAGCATCATGGGAAATAACCAAACAGGTCTTCTGATAGCCGATGAGGAACTGAGTCAGATGTTCGATACCCGCCTTATCCAAATTGTTTGTTGGCTCGTCGAGCAATAAAATATCAGGATCCTGAATCAGAGCCGAAGCCAAAAGGAGTCGCGCTTGCTGACCGCCAGAAAACATTTTGAGCGGACGATCTTTGATGTCCTGACCTCCTTTATGCGCGTGGAGATTGACGACTTCCAAAACTGCATCGATACGTGGATCGATATCGTATTTTTTATCCTTAAAACAATTTTGGAAGAAATCACGGACCGAGAGTTCGAGTTGATCACGAGGGATCACCTGACGGGCTGTAGCAATAGTTGTTCCATTGGGCAAATGAATCGTCCCTGATTCTGGTTTATGATCACCGAGAATCAAACCAAAAATAGTAGTCTTACCGGCACCGTTCTGACCCATGATGGTAACCTTGGTACCACGACGTACTGTAAAGTTGACCTCATCAAGGATCGGTTTATTGTGTCCATGTTCGAATGAAACATCTTCGAAACGGATCACTGTCTCACCACCAAAGGCTTTGGAGGTAGATTCGGATTGCATAGTTCTTTTTGACATGAAGGTATAGAGTACAACATTTCTTCTCTATTGACAATTAATGATAAAAGAGTACATTCGAAGAGGCCTTTTTGTTCCAAAAAAATCACACATATATGGATGGAAAATTGATCACCTTTGATAGTATGCGCAGCCGTGAACACACCTGGTTTCCCGATGGCAAAATAGAGATCATGATCGCCGGAAGTATCTTTCGAGCCACATGCGACCACATCGAGTGGAATCGGAACAAAACTCCTTCAAAAATTGTCTTCAACGATACGTGGACATGGCTATCTCGCCAAGAGTTTTGGGTGCGGCGCGGAGCATCAGGATCCGTATTGTTCCCTGTTACCTATCGGGAACAATTTGAAGGACCTTTCGAAATATCTCAAGGGAACCAAGTGTTCTTCATGATTCAACACTACAGAGGACCTTTTGAAATTCACCCGGGATTACTCGAGATTGATTCAATAGAAACTTCACCTCAGTACACCACTCTATTTCCCCGGGGGAACCTTCTCCCTCATCGTCCTCAAAATCCCATCAACGCAACGCTCTACGCACAGTACCTGAGTCGTTATAACTATTAGTCACAGCCGCCATCAGGGCGGTTTTTTCTTTGCGCAATCAAGGTTGGACTTTGATATGCTCAAGTTATAGAACACAACATTTCTTCTCTATTGACAATTCTATTCAAAGCGGTACCCTTTCGACAGAACGTCTTCTTGCGTATGCGCACCGAGGACGGAGTTCTCCTAAAAACCACTACGTGAACATTGCATGCAAACCCAACCACACATTGTCAGCACCGATCATATCCATAAGATCGCCCGTTCATTCTTCGATTCCCCTGCCTTTCTTCTCTATCTGCAGACCAAAGAGTCTCAACCAAAACAACGGTGGGGCGGATATTTATGCATCATCGATCCCACGGGATCAATGAATACCCACATCATTGGTGATGTTCCCCAACCGAAATGTCTTCATTACATCCGGTACGCTCAGGAAAAAGCTCGGAGACTCAAGGCAAATCCCGAGCTCGAGAGCAGCTGGAGGAACAGAAATCCTGCTGAAGAACAGTACGGCGGAGGTATTTGTGCTGGCGGCTACATCTTGTCATTCTCAGGATTGGCCGAGCTTACCGACGAAGCGCTCGTGCTTGCAATCGCAGCTCGAGTTGGACTGCAAACGGAGGAAAGTTTACGTGACATCGCCCATCTGAGTGGGAGCCATGAACTGTTCCACACATTGCTGTATCCGGAACTGATTGCCGTAGGAACGTAATTTTCACCGCACATTTCTTAACCCCGAGCCATGCGTTCGGGGTTTTTATTTGCACATATCCTCAAAAAGTGTTATAATATTTCCATGACTTCGGGTGCAAAAACTCTCCCTCTCTACGATGTCGCCGTGATCGGTGGTGGACCAGCTGGCATGATGGCGGCCGGTCGTGCGGCAGAACGCGGACTCTCCGTCATCCTCATTGAAAAAAATGATTCCCTCGGCAAGAAACTCCTCATTACCGGTGGTGGCCGTTCAAACATTACTAATGCAGAATTTGATCTGCGTGTCTTCCTGTCGAAATTCAAAGGTAACGATAAATTCCTCTTCTCTGCTTTTTCACAACATGGCGTACAAAATAGTCTGGACTTTTTTCATGCCCATGACATGCCTACCAAGACCGAGGCAGAAAAACGTGTCTTCCCCATCAGCAACAAAGCACAGTCAGTCTGGAATGTACTCGTGGCATATATGCAATCCGGTAAAGTAACTGTGCTCTCCAACACACCCGTCGGAGGTTTTACTGCGATCGAAGACGCTTCCGGTACACGCATTCAAAGTATTCGTCTCAAGAAAAATCCTCACGGCCTCAAAGAGATCCGAGCTACTTCTTTCATCCTGGCAACCGGCGGAACATCACGTCCAGAGACTGGTTCCACCGGTGATGCCCTTCCCTGGCTCTCCAAGCTCGGTCACACCGTTATCACACCCTCATTGGCACTCGTACCCGTCACAACAGCCGATGCATGGGTCAAGAGACTTCAAGGCGTCACCCTCAAAGATATCAAGATTTCCCTCCTTCAAGATGGAGTGAAAATCATGACTCACAAGGGCAAGATTTTGTTTACCCACTTTGGTATCAGTGGTCCCACTATTTTAAATATGAGTCGCGATATTCGTGAACAACTCAGTTATGGCAAAGCCTGGATATCACTCGATCTTCTCCCTACGCACGACTATGGAACACTCAATACAGCCCTCCAAGATATTTTCAAAAAAGAAATCAATAAGAAAATTAAAAATGGACTCAGTTCATTGATCCCAAGCGCACTCGTTCCCGTTATTATCGAACTTTCAGGAATTAACCCTGACACTTTTTGTCATAGCGTAACTCGTGAACAGCGTTTAGCCTTGGTGCAACTTCTCAAAGATGTTCGTATTGAAGCGACTGGTCTTCTGGGTACAGACAAAGCGATTGTGACTTCTGGTGGTGTCGCCCTTCCTGAGATCGACTGGAAAACTATGCGGTCTCGCAAAGTTCCTAACCTTCACATCATAGGTGATGTACTCAACATTGATCGTCCTTCCGGCGGATACAGTTTGCAACTGTGTTGGACTACGGGGTGGGTAGCAGGAAGTAATGTAGGAACGTAATTACCCTACCGTCAGTCCCTTCAATTTCTTTTTGACCTCTTTATAATTCGGCACTGCCTGTTTCACCAAATCCCAAAATGCGCGCGAGTGGTTGAATTGTTTCAAATGACACAATTCGTGCACAATGACATAGTCACGCACGTCATCGGGCATATAGGCCAAACGATAATTAAAATTAATTACTCCGTGGCGAGAACAACTACCCCAGCGAGTTTTCTGATTACGTACTACGATCTTGGTATATGAAAATTGATAGGCTTGATTGAGCTCTTTGGTTCGTTCTGACAAAATCCGTAATGCTTCATCTTTGTGTGCCACAAAATCTCGACGACCACCAGGTAACCTCGAAACACGCGTATCGGGAGCACGTTCTTTAATTAACAATAGTTTCGAGGCAATCCACTGTTGCATTCGTGCCAGGTAAGCGGTAATAAAAATCTGAGGCACGCCAATCGGAGCACTGACGACCACGTCGCCAGTTCGACGAATCGTAATACGCACCGTACGGGTACGAATACTTCGACGCAACGTATACGGTATCATTGGATTTTCTTGAGCGCGGCGCGGAGAATAATATGTGATTGGATGGTGGCTCGTTGAGACTCCAACATCAACGAATACGCACTGCCGATATCTCCTGCATCATGGATTCTAGTTGCTTCTTCAAAATGATTCTTGGCTTGATCGAGATATTCAGCCGCACGGGTGAGTAATTTTTCCTGCAATGAACCCTGTGCTACAGATGCCGTTTCCAATTGCTCCAAAACAGCAAACATCAGTTTTTGCGTAGCCTTATGAGCGCGTATATACGCCTCTTCGGTTGCTGGTTGGACTGGAGGAAACGACTGATCTGCCATCCGAGACTGAGACGTATCTGCTTCGGTCGCAGCATTCATTGCCATCATCAAGGGAGCAGCCGCTTTTGCAGACATCGCTCCAGATGCAGCAGCACTTACACCATCAAGCGAATCGGCACTGGTACGCGCTAGGCCAGCTACAACTATGCGTGCATCTGCAGTGGGTCCGCTGCGTACATCCTCCTGAGAGATAACTTCCAAAATATCAGCTTGTGCACCGAGTGTTGCCTGAAAGACTACCTTGATTTCATCTGCACGCTCCGGAGAATCGGTTTGACGTACTTGATCGAGAACCTGTGCGAGCTCCTGCGTATGTGTGTCGAGACGTACCTGAAGTTGTTCTTGTGTTGCCTGATCTAACCTATCAGTTACCGCCAAGGCTGCAGCCTCATTGATACGACGTTCACTTTTTGCTGCAGACCATAACGCTTGGGATTCCGGGGTCTGTGCCAATCGATCACGCACTGATTCATTGATACGTACTTTGATCGGATACAATGCGCTACCCGGCAATGCCCTTTCGGCGCTCAAACTAACTCCTCCTGAACCGACGATGATGAGACACACTAGAGCAGCAACAAGCCAAGGTTGCTGAGTTGCCCACCCAAAAGAAAAACGTGACCACGGACTACGAACTGGTTCTGAATATCCTGGCACGGCTGTTGAAGCAGCAATGCGCGCGAGCATTGTTTTCTTTTCCGAATCTGTCATCCTGACGTTTCGGATTTGTTGAACTGCGTGTGTAAACTTAGGATTTTTCATGTGATAATTCTGGCTCTGACTCGATATCGTACCCGACTAATTTTCGTAACTCTTCGAGACCTCGATTGATTCGTACAGAGACTGCATTTGTCGATAGATTCAATATAGATGCAATTTCCGGAGGAGATAACCCTTCAACATATCGAAGGTATACCGATTGGCGATACGATGGACCCATTTTCTGAATGGCATCCAAAACGTATCTTCCTTCTGCCTCCATTTCGATGTTCATCTTTGCATTCTCTTGTACCGGTTCGTATCCTTCTTCATCTTCAGGTCCCGCGAGACCTTCGAGCGAAACGGGTTTCTTTTTGCGATACCAATCGATAATTAAGTGATTGGCAATAGTGAATAAAAAAGCGCGTGTATGTGTCATTTCTTTCCCTTGCACCAAACTCTGCCAGAATCGAGTAAATGTCTCTTGAGTAAGATCGAGTGCTTGATCACGATCGGATACTCGAACGAGACAAAAGCGGAATATAGCATCGGATTGTTCCGCGTATATCGTATTAAAAGTGGCCTGGATAGTGTGGGGGTTCGTAGACATATAACGATGGAGAAGGAGTATTCTTTCCTAAAACGATACACCAAAAGCGCCTTATCGTCTATGTATTAAAAAAGTCCGAGGCTATCCTCGGACAATGATCTTACATGTGTCCACGAAATGTGTACGTAGCATGCCTTCTCGACAAAGGATACCGACAGTAATGCCAGTACATCAATGGTTGCTGGCCGGTGATGTTTTGGATGATGGGTACCAAATAATTTCCTGCATGATCATGACCAACAGAACGCCACAACACAATCTGCTTTCCTTCAAAAAAAGGAGATGCGAGAGCGTTGTTGTTGATGAGTATTCTACCTTCATCAACATTGAGGCACCTGCGGATGCGATGTGTATGAGTAAGGATGTCAAAATATTCTCCCAAGGTGTGACCCTGTTCACATTCCATCCACATCATATCCTCTTGCAGATCGTGTTCTTTTACCTGCTCACGGGTGCTTTGCTGCACTTCAGGTAAAACCCATCCTGCTATCCCCTCTGGCATTTCCAGCACGAAATCCTCCACCCTCGGCAGCACTGCGGTTGCCGGATTTTTTTGTTTTGTCATAGTTCTTTCCCTCTATTGACCCATGTTTACCCACAGAGTTGATTCTAAAAACATATAATGACAAATTTTTTGTATAAAGACAAGGGAGGAAGAAATGGGAGGGTTGTGGTAAGGTTTAAGGAGATAAACAATTGATCTCTTAAAAACTATGAAAAAATCCCCGGCTTGTTCCCCGCTTCATGTTGCCATGAACACACCTTCGCGTTTCAGGAAAACTTCCAAAAAAGCTTTGCGTAGTGCTATCCTTCGGCACTGCAAAAAATCTTATGAGCAACTTGCTCAGCTTTCGTAAGGACGATTGCTCTACACCTTCAAACCACCCCAATAAGTATTAGGGTGGTTTTTTAATTGACTCTACAAGTAAGTGCGTATATCGTACCAATAGAGTAGAAAAACCACTTGAAAAAGGAATATATGAAATCATTACGTTCCGATCGCATTCCCCGTAAGTATCAACTCTCGTGGAATTCACACAAGACCGCCATCGTCATCTCAATCCACACGGATTGCATTCGCAATGCTCAAGTCCTCACCCCAGACTTACCGATAGTGAAGCACCTCACCGAAAGACACATGAAGGATCCCCTCCTTGATAGTTTTGAAGGAAATCTTCAAAAAGATTCCTTTGGATTCAATCGACTCATTAGGAAAACAAATGAGATCGGTGATTATGTTAAATTTTCTGTCGACATCCCTCGCATTAAAATAGAAACGAATTTTTTATGCGAGGAATGTGGCGGTACAGGCAAACGGTTCGAGCATGAAACCGCTTGTAACTATTGCGGAGAAACCGGCAAGAAGAGTGTAATAAATTACAAAGAGGCCTTCATGATTACTTCCAGCCTCAATATCCTCTTCAACATTCTTGAGTGCCATGAACATACTTCAGCAAGAGAATCGCAACATCTGAGGATATACATTCTTTCCGAACCCGAGCAACATGGGAGTTCCCTCGGCGGAATATTTGGAATTGATCTTTCGAATTACTTGGCCTCAGAATCGAGTGAGCTTATCGATACCATACTACCCGAAGTAACTCGGGCAATGCGACAAGCATATAATCACACTGGTTTAGCATCTCGTTACGACTTTCCCGATTCGATCCGAGGAGAACTTCGGGATGGTTATCTGATGCTGGAATGCCCTGGAGATGCCTGTGGCATTCATTCTTCTCATCACGGACGGCGTCAGAATATGGGACACGAATTCACCTGTCACAATGTTGATCAGCCTGCCCAAGGACTCACTCTCTTAACAGGGATTGCATCTTTGGTTGGCCAAGCGGATCTCTATATTCCGAATTTAACACACTGATCAGGATACATCCCTATTCGCAACACACTCGCACTCTCCGTGCGAGTTTTTTAATACAAACAAAAACACCCCTTATCGGAGTGTCTTGTTTTTATTTCTTTCCTTTTTTGTCTTCTTCTTTCTTGAGAGGCAAACCGAGATATTCGAGGAAAGCCAAGGTCTTCTTTTTGTCGTTTGAAGTAGTCACAATCGTGATACTCATTCCAAAAACGTCCTTGAGGTCTTCATCAGCTGTTTCTGGGAAAATAGTGTGCTCCTTGATACCGATCGTATAGTTACCCATATCATCGACAGAGTTACGAGAAAGTCCGCGGAAGTCCTTGGTGCGAGGGAAAGCAATATGAATCATGCGATCCAAGAATTCATTCATACGTGGACCACGGAGTGTAACCTGGTATCCAACAGGATCACCGACACGAGTCTTGAATGTTGCAATAGCCTTCTTGGTTGCACGCATAGCTGGCTTCTGACCAGTGATACGAGCGAGACGGTCCGCAATGAGCTCGATCTTTTTCTTGTCCTTAACTGAACCGAAACCACTGGAGACAACCACCTTTGACAAGCGTGGAGCCTGCATAGGATTCTTGATAGCAAGAGTATCCTTCAAGGCTTTAAATGAATCTTTATTGAGTTCGTATGTAGTCTTGTAAGTCATGGTAGTTATGGGAAATTACTTTTTTGCAGCCTTTTTCTTTGTTTCCTTCTTTTCGGCATCTGCCTTTACTACCTTTGATGCATGCATAGGCATTGGACGTTCGACAACCTGTCCTTTCTGACCTTGCTTTCGAGGACGTTCGTGCTTTTTGACAGTATTGATACCCTCGACAACCACCTTTCCTTCACGAGGAAATGCCTTGAGGATTTTGCCGGTCTTGCCCTTGTCATCACCGGAGAGTATGAGAACTGTGTCGCCTTTCTTTACGTGCATAATAGTAGATTAATTAAATGTCATTATACGATCTCGGCCGCCTTTGAAGCGATAGTCTTGAAACCAGCTTCGGCAACTTCACGAGGAATAGGACCGAAGATACGACCAGCCATCGGCTCCTTTTTACCCTTTTCCAAAATAACGACGGCATTCTCATCGAAACGGATATATGAACCGTCCTTACGGCGAACCGCCTTTGTCTGACGAACTACAACCGCATGGAGAACGTCTTTCTTTTTTACAGACTTACGAGGTTCAGCCTTCTGTACTGACAAAACCACAAGCTCACCGATCTCTGCATAGCGCTTGTGAGATGAACCGAGCACTTTAAAAATGCGTCCGATCTTTGCTCCGGAATTGTCGGCAATATTTACAATTGAGCGTGGTTGTATCATGCGATTATTTTAAATGATTTGTTCTTTGAAATTGGACGGCATGCCTCGATAGTTGCCTTGTCTCCAATCTTCTTTGTATTGCCTGGATCATGCGCCAAGAACTTTGTGCGGCGAGTCATGAACTTCTGATACTTCTTGTGCTTAACGTATCGAGCAATCATAACAACTGCAGTATCCTTCATTTTGTCAGACACAACCTCTCCACTGAAAGTTTGAGGCTTCTTTGTTTCTGTTACTGGTTGTGTATTAAGGGTTGCCATGTGATTTGTGATACTACTGGAAATATGATCTTTTGTCTAGGTTATTTCGTGGTTTCGCTCTTTTTCATTGAAATTGCGGTCATCATCCGAGCAATATCCTTGCGGATAGTACGTCCTTCTTTGACGTTCTTGGTCTTTGCACCAGCTGTTCCGAAACGGAATGTACGCAAAGATTCCTGTTTCTCAGCAATAAGTTTGTTGAGATCGGCGACTGTTTTGGTTGTGATTTCTTTCATTTTCATGATGGTAGGTATTATATGCGTCCAACAACCTTGGTCTTTACCGGCAACTTGGTACCCGCCTTGCGCAATGCTTCGGCAGCCACAGTTGCATCGACACCGTCGATCTCAAACATGATACGACCTGGGCGAACTTCGGCGATAAAGCCAACTGGATCTCCCTTACCCTTTCCCATTTTTACTTCGGCAGGCTTTTGGGTAAACGGATGGTCAGGGAAAATGCGGATCCATACTTTACCAGACTTGGTAGCGTAGCGAGACATAACCTTACGTGCTGCTTCGATTTGATTCGAAGTGATACGAGAGTATGCCATAGCTTTGAGACCGTATGATCCGAATGCGACAGAAACGCCACGTGTTTCGTGTTTCCCTGCTTCTTTGATCGGATTCTTACGCTTGGTAAAGCGCTTTCGATATTTTACTTTCTTAGGAAATAACATGGTAGGAATTTATTTTTGATCTTTCTTAAAGATCTCACCCTTATAAATCCAGACTTTGATACCGATATCACCGTACGTCATGTGTGCACGTTCACGAGCAAAATCGATATCAGCACGCAATGTCTGCAAAGGAATACGACCCTTCTTGAGTGATTCGGAACGTGCGATTTCTGCACCACCCAATCGGCCACCGAGATAGATACGAACACCCTGGACTTCTTTGTTTGCCATGACCTTTTCGATGGTCTGTTTCATGACACGACGGAATGGAAGACGCTTTTCGAGAGCCTCGGCAACCATCATAGCCGCAATAGCTGCATTTGATTCTGGGTTGCGGATTTCTTCGACATCGAGCTTGAATTCTTGGCCTGCAAGTTCAACTTTGTGCTTTTTCAAAAGTGCGAGGAGTTTTGCGCGGAGCTTGACCACACCATCCCCTGCTTTGCCGATGAGCATACCTGGACGAGATGTCTTGATGATGACACGAAGCACCTTCTGAGTACGTTCGATGTCGATACCACCGACATAGTTTGCACGGAGTGCTTCTTGTAAATATTCACGGATCAACACATCAGCCTTGAGAGAGGTGCGGTATGTCTTGTGCATACTGAACCAGCGACTTCTCCAGTCACGAATGATTCCAAGTCTATGAGAATAAGGGTGTACGGTGTGGGACATGGTAGTTACTTTGTAGATTTGTTAGTCTTTTTTGCGGCCTTTGGTTCGCGTGCAGCAAGGACCAATCGTACATGACTGGTACGTTTCTTGATCGGGTGTGCAGAACCGCGAGATACCGGCATTGAACGCTTGAGAACGTAGCCTTGGTTGACCATGATCTCTTTGACATAGAGGTTCTCCTTGTCGAGCTTAAAATTGTTCTGAGCATTGGCAATGGCAGAATTCAAAAGGTCACCCAAAGGACTCTTTGCCTTTTTGAGTGCGAAAGCCAAGATTGCCTGTGCATCGACAACTTTTTTACCGCGAATCATATCTGCAACCAAACGAACCTTACGAGGTGCAATTCTGTGGTTTTTAAGGGATGCGGTAATCATGGAAATTATTTTTTAGCAGCGGATGTTGCAGCTTCCTTGGCAGACTTTGCAGCAGCAACTTCTGCTTCCTTTGCTTTGAGTTCAATGTCCTTTTGCATCTTACCTCCGTGACGAACGAACTTACGAGTAGGAGAGAATTCACCAAGGCGATGACCTACCATGTCTTCTGTAGCGAGCACATCGATATGCACACGACCATTGTAGACACCAAAGGTAAAACCTACCATTTCTGGTGCTATCTGAGAGCGGCGTGACCACGTCTTTATAGTACCGGTTTCTGACGGCTTCTTACCAGCGATCTTCTTGAGAAGATTCTCATCTACATATGGTCCTTTATTGAGGGATCGTGACATAAAAATGGCTCAAACGAGCGTCCAGGCATGTTAACAGGAGCGGTCTTAGAAGTCAAGAAACTCCTCTGCTTCAATGTCTTATATTACGGATAAATTGACATAACAAATACAATATGACAAAATAATACCGTCGATTGGGACACTCTGTAAATACGTAGGTGAAAGAAAAGCCTAGAGAGATTTACAGAATAACGTTCACATCGTTCATTGAAAAAAAGAAATGTATTGTGAAAAAAAATACTGGCTTATTGTTAATGTGTATAGGTATCATTATCGTGGTAAATGTATCGCTCATTATTCGTGAGTCGAACAATCCGGTAAGTTCCTACCCTGAATATTGGATACCTATTGCTATCCTGATAGTGAACAGCTTCATTATGGGATCACTTTTCCAAGAAGGTCGGCCGATGACTCTTCTTAGTGTGCGAAAACACGAAGTGGTAAAAGTACTTTTTTCTACCTTCAAAGCAGATTATACTTGCGCACTCATCGAAACCGAATCAGGCGAAATACGTTACCTGAAGCTCTTTGAGAAAATAAACTTAACCTCTGGTTTTTTGTACCGATATGACGGAAAATCATTGGTTTCAATAATCGAGAAGATGTCTTAAGTTCTTCACTTTGCTACACCACCACACCGCCTGGATAACTGGGCGGTCTTTTTTTATATGAATGGTATACTGATTTACATGTTTACAAACCTTCCCTCTATTCTTCTCATATCTTCCTCCATTATTATTTTCGGTGTGATCGTCAAAGGATTGGGTGGCGCTATCTGGAATAAACTCAATGAGAATGAAAATCTCAAATACGAATTTATCACCATCATCGCCCACAAGTTTCGTACACCCTTGACCCAGATGAAATGGCTGACGGAAGGTATGGCTTCGACCGAACAAGATAGCCTCAAGAAACAAGGTCTTACTGATATGCAACGTGCCACGCAGCAACTTATCGACCTTACAGGCACCCTGATTGAACTGACTGATTCAGACAACGCTACACGAAGCTCATATACCTTTGAACGTACGAATATCTGCGAATTGGTGCGTTCTGTCGCTGAAACATTCAAAAAAACATTCCATGAAAAAAACTTGTTTCTTGCAGTCAGCTGTTCCGAGCCGGTGATTTTTGCCAATATAGACAAACCTCGCATGGAATTCGTTCTGCAGACTCTCCTACAAAACGCTGCGACCTATTCCCCACCAGGACGAAATGTCGAATTATCAGTCGCATTTGAAAAGAGAAAGGCTGTGGTGACCGTCAGTGACAATGGTATCGGTATTGATCCCAAAGATATCAACAAAATATTTACCAAATTCTTTAGAACTGCCAATGCTCAAAAGACTGACACCGAAGGTTTTGGTGTTGGACTCTATCTCGCCCAAGCTATCGTTCGCCGCCACAACGGAAGAATCAATGTTTTCTCAGAAGGTATCGATCGAGGCACTACATTTCAGATCATTGTACCAATGGTGAAATAGCAATTTCGGCTCCAAGAGCGATTCTGCTGAATCGCCTACTGGGTGAAAGTAGCAACTTGACCCATATTATTCTTTGTCGACTTTCTTCTCGTCTATATATCTCACATATTCCATAACCGTATCTATATGTTCCCGAAACTGTTGAAGAATTGTACCGGTATGGACCCTAAACTCATCTCGTAACTGATCAAATTTTCTATCGAGAGTGTCGAGGCGCTTATCTACAGACCCAAAACGTTGGTCTATAGCATCAAACCTCTTGTCTATAAAGTCAAAACGTCGTTGAGTATCGGTACGGAAGTCTTTCATCTCGTCGCGAAATTCATTGAATTCGAACTTGGTAACGTAATCCAGTAAATGACTCTTGGTAACAGGAGTACTATTTGTTTTCATAGATTGAAATAAAATTAAAGATGATACGAGGAATGGCAGGCGTCTCTATTTTATCAAATTTAAAATAATTTCAATCTGTCGTGCGCAGAAAAAACGTGGCGGAAGTATAGTCGAGATTTTAATTTCCTGGAATAACCTGATTTATGGACGTCGCAATCGTTACTTCCCCATCTGAACTGTCAGTAGCAAGTTCTTTTACGTCTGTAGGCATACAAAATCCAGTACATGGTGTTCCGTCATAGAGAGCTACACGGATCTTATACATTCCAGGCTGAAGTGGAGCGACAGCGTCACCACCAATCAAGACAGAGTCTGGAATCTTCAAAGAATGGGTAGTTTCGGTAGCCGAAATAGTTGCAAGTGGAGCAGCACCTTCGTCGAGCCAGATGACAACTTTGTACGTATCTTTGATTTCGCCAGTAGTCTTGAAAGTAACTGAGGTATTTGTACCGATAATCAAATTCTCCCCACCATTCGGCGAAACGAGGGTGATACTTGGTGCAACAACATCTCCTTTCATTGTTTTTGAATAATAATACGCTCCACCGAGTAACATGAGTGCAATAATAGCGAGGATTACTGGTAAAGCTGAACCTTTGTGTGCACTGAGTTTATCGAATGTGTTGAATGTGGTTGGATTTTTCATATGTAAATAATACTCTTCTTATATCTATTCGACAATCAACTCCGCAAACAAAAAGACCCTCGGTAAGGGTCTTTTTGTTATTCCGGCAATGCTTTCCCTAACAACCATTCGATTACACTTTTACAAAATGTAATGAGTTTGTGAATCATGGAAAGATTAACTACTACTTGTCATGTTCTTACCTGGCTGACGACGAGAAACAATGAAAACGTTTGAGTACTTCTTTGGAGTACGAGTCTTTTGACCCTTACCTGCTGGCTTACCCCAACGAGTCTTGAGACGGCGAAGACCTCGGCCTTGGCGTTGTTCTCCTCCACCGTATGGGTGGTCCACAGGGTTCTGAGCAGTACCACGAACAGTAGGACGAATACCCATCCAGCGACTGCGTCCTGCCTTACCGATGTTTACGAGACGGTTTTCTTCGTTTGATACAGCTCCGATAGAAGCCCATGCATCTTCGTGAATCTTACGAACCTCGGTTGAAGGAAGCTTGATGTGTGTGTAACTTGCGTCGTTCGCGATAACCTGAGCAAAAGATCCACCAGAACGAACGAGCTTGGATCCACTACCTGGCTTGATTTCGATATTGTAAATAAAGGCACCTACAGGAATCTTTTTGAGTGGAAGGCGGTTACCGGTTTCGATAGGTGCATTTTCAGACACAATGAAAGAGTTTCCTACTTTCATACTTTTTGGCAAAAGAACATAACGCTTTTCACCATCCTTGTATGCAACAAGTGCAATATAGCCTGTACGGAACGGATCGTATTCAACAGTCTTTACGGTTGCACGAATGTCTTTCTTGTCATACATGAAATCGATAATACGATAGAGCTTCTTATGTCCTCCACCTTGGTGGCGAACAGTAATGCGACCATGAGCATTTCGTCCCACATCACGCTTGAAACCAACCGTAAGAGGCTTGTATGGCTCGTCAGTAGTGACATATTGCTTGAATGGCAATGTTGTCATGTGACGGCGAGATTTTGTTGTTGGTCGGTATGATTTCATGATATTAAATGTAAAAATTCAGTCTATACAAAGTCAATCTTATCGCCTTTCTTCACCGTAACGATCGCCTTGCGAAGACCAGGAACGACTCCACGGCGTCCACGAACAAACACATTGCGTGCTGGCTGATTGAGAAGAGTGACGTGCTTTGGAGTAATCTTGTAGAGTACTTGGATAGCACGAGCAATAGATTGCTTGTTTGCATTCTTCATGACCTGAAATGTGTACTTACCTGTTTGACTCAACATGCCAGACTTCTCGGTAATATGAGGACGAAGGATAGCGTGTGTAGGTCCAGAAGTGATCTCCGCTTTGTGTGCTACAACAGCGGGAACATTTTTTACTTCTTTCTTTGTTTTGCCGAGTAAAGCCATGGTAATGAAAATTAATCCTCTTTTGTCTTACCTGTTAATGTCTTCAAAGATTCTGCTGGATTCGAAATGACCAAATATTTGTGGTTCATGATCGAAACAGGGTTGATGTTACGGAATTCTTCGATAGAAATGTTTCCAAAATTACCAAAACTCTTAGTGACTGCATCTTGTCTCTTGTCGAGAGCAAAAATAGCAACGTTTTCTGGCTTGGTAGCCAACTTTTCGTAACCTTTGATCTTTGAGAGAGAAAGGAGGACGTTCTTTGCGTCTTTGGCCTTTGGAGCTGGGAATGTAAGATTGTCGATAAAAAGAATTTCACCGTCTTTGAACTTGCGAGAGAGAACGGTAAACAAAGCCTTTGTCTTTGTTTTCTTATTGATCTTACGAGAATAGTTCTGTGTATTGCGAGGACCATGTGCAACACCTCCACCAACCCAGATCGGAGAACGAGTAGATCCGTGACGAGCACGACCTGTACCCTTTTGTTTCCAAGGCTTCTTACCACCTCCTCGTACTTCTCCACGAGTCTTTGTATGAGCAATGTTGGTACGAGAGTTTGAGTTCATAAGACGAACTACTTCGTGGACAAGGTCAGCATTCCAAGGAAGGTCAAAAATACCCTTTGGAAGTTTGAATGTTCCGGCTGATGTACCTTTCTGGTTGTATAGAGTAGTTTCCATGATGTTATTTACTGACGATTTCAACCAATGTCCCGCGACGACCTGGAACAGCTCCAGAAACATACAGGATATTCTCGGTAGGGTCAATATGAACTACCTTGAGGTTTTGGACAGTAATGCGATCAGATCCCATACGGCCTGCCATGCGCATACCGACAGGAACGCGTGTACGGAGACCTCCGCCAATAGAACCTGGCTCACGTTCGGAGTGCTTTTGACCGTGAGTACGTGGTCCTCCACCGAAACCGTGACGCTTGACTACACCTTGGAAGCCCTTACCTTTCGAAGTAGCACTGACAGTGACTACATCACCAGCATTGAACTGGGAAAGTTCCATCTTGTCCCCTACTTTGAGAACTGGGTTATCTACACGAAATTCCGTAACTGCAGCAAAAGATCCCAAATCCTTGAAATGACCTTTTTGTGGCTTTGCAATACGTGCAACCTTACGAGCACCTTCTCCGATCTGGAGAGCTTCGTAACCATCCTTGTCTTTTGTGCGGACTTGGGTAATGACGTTGGTACGTACAGAAACCGCAGTCACAGGAATCGCCGCTCCGTCAGGAGTGAAGATTTGGGTCATATTCAGTTTTCGTCCAAGGATAAATTTCATGGTAGTCAGTGGTAGGTAGTCGAATTCGATTACATCATTTTTACATCAATATTAACGCCTGAAGGAAGACTGAGATTCGTGAGAGCCTCGATCACCTTTGGGTTTGGATTGATGATATCGATCAATCTCTTGTGAACACGCATTTCGAACTGTTCACGTGAGTTCTTATCTATGAACGACGAGCGGTTGACCGTGTACTTCTTGATCTCTGTCGGCAAAGGCACTGGACCATGTATTTCGGCATCGTAGCGGGCTGCGGTGTCCATGATCTGGCGGAGCGAGGCATCAAGAATCTTGTGCTCGTAGGCTCGAACGCGGATGCGGAGTTGCGGCGCACTGTGTGCACCCGTGACCGCTGCACTCTTCCGAGCACGAGCAGGTTTCGGGGCTGCCGATTTTGCAGTCTGAGCGGGTTCATGTTTCTTTGTGTCTTTTGAAGTAACCATGAAATCTGATTTAGGCAACAACCTTTGTTACAACTCCAGCACCAACTGTCTTACCTCCTTCGCGAACTGCGAAACGCTGTTGCGCTTCGAGAGCGACTGGGGCAACGAGCTTAACTTTGAATGTGAGTGTATCTCCTGGCATAACCATCTCTTGAGAGAGTGTTACTTCACCAGTAACGTCTGTTGTACGAATATAGAACTGAGGCTTGTATCCACTAAAGAATGGAGTGTGGCGACCACCTTCTTCCTTCTTGAGGATGTATACTTCTGCCTCGAACTCTGTGTGAGGCTTTACTGAACCTGGCTTTGCAAGAACCTGACCGCGAGATACGCCATCCTTGGCTGTACCACGGAGGAGAAGTCCTGCGTTGTCTCCAGCAATACCCTCTTTGAGCTGCTTGTTGAACATTTCGATACCAGTGATAACAGTCTTTGTTGTGTCTTTGAAACCGACGATTTCGACTTCTTCACCAACCTTGATCATACCGCGCTCGATACGACCAGTAACTACTGTTCCACGACCTTCGATAGAGAAAATGTCTTCGATAGGCATGAGGAAAGGCTTGTCTGTTTCGCGAACTGGCTCAGGGATAAAGGTATCAAGAGCGTTCATGAGTTCGTCGATCTTTGCTGTCCATGTTGGATCACCTTCGAGAGCCTTGAGACCTGATCCACGGATAACTGGAGTGTTCTTGCCATCGTAATGGTTCTTAGTGAGGAGTTCACGTACTTCTTCCTCAACAAGGTCAAGAAGGTCTGCTTCGGCAACCATGTCGCATTTGTTAAGAAATACAACGATCTTTGGAACACCAACCTGATAGGCGAGCAAAATGTGCTCACGAGTTTGTGGCATAACACCGTCAAGTGCTGAAACTACGAGGATAGCTCCGTCCATTTGGGCGGCTCCGGTAATCATGTTCTTGATGTAGTCAGCGTGACCTGGAGCGTCGATGTGAGCATAGTGACGCTTTTCTGATTCGTACTCAACGTGAGCAAGAGAGATAGTAACGATCTTGGATGCATCACGAACAGTACCGCCCTTTGCGATATCTGAATATGCCTTTGCATTTGCGAGGCCTTTCTTTGATTGAACTTCCAAGATAGAAGCTGTCAAAGTAGTCTTGCCGTGGTCAACGTGACCGATTGTGCCCACGTTTACGTGAGGCTTTGAACGATTGAAATCTGCCATAGTATTATTTTAGTGCCCCGATCACTTGAACCGTATCGTCCGAGTGAGTACGTGTGACGCTCAAACGACAAGGTTCAAGCAATCGGGGATAAATTATTAATAGTTTTTAAAACGCCAACCTAGGCGCGTAAGAACGATCTTAGCATGGCTCAACTTCGTCGTCAACTTTTAGAGGACCTTTATCGTTTCTTGAGACTAACTTCACAAGAAATTCATCTCCAATTGATATTCTTTGACGATGCCTAAAGAAAATCAGGAGGATATTCTCAATAAATATAAAGAATTGTACCGTCAGATTGGAAAAGTCATCTGCCCCGCTTTTCCCAATGAATACATATATTTCAATAGGCATGGACTAAATCACCTTCTACGAAAAAGAAGGAAGCTTAGAAATTTGAAGATCAGATCAGACGTCTGAAGCTACTTCCACAAGTGATACACATATTATCTCGAACAGATCACGTTGCATCCCAGCACAGAATTCAAAATGGTGTTTCTATCGTAGATTTTTGGAAGATTAGTAAGAATAATATCCACATCATCATTCGCAGAACAAATAATGGCTCTCCTCATTTCTTTAGTGTCTTCTAGAGACAACAAAAGCCTCCGAAGAGGCTTTTGTGTGTTCGCCACCAGCTTTAGCCGATAGCACCTTCTTGGGATTTCTCCCAAAGGCACGCGAACAACTTACCTGACTATTCTAGCAAAAATTTTGAGTTCATCAACACTTCTTTGGTTCTTTTTTGACTATTCCCTACCGAATCCCCGTCATGTAATCTTTTACCGCTTGCCAGATAGAGGCGTTCAGATTTGTTGATGTTTGAGAAACTGGCGATCCTGCTTCAATGTTGAAGATTGTACTTCTTCCAATCAATGCTGCATTTGGATCATTGGCAGTATCGTAGATCGATATCTGATTATTGGTTGATGCTGTTGTTGGAGTCCAGTCGTAATAACACTGAACATCATCACACCATTTTGAGGCTGCAAGATTATCAGCAATAACCTGTTTTCCATTGCTACCTGTAATTAGGATGTAATATACAGGTGGCAATCCCTTTCCTTTTTCACGACTATCCTTCCACTTGATCTGATGTTTGACGCCTATTTTGAGGTTTTCATAGCGAGGACTGACGATAGTGATATACGGAGTTGTTGCTGTGACAGTCGGTGTTGTAAGTGCTTTTGTGTAACACGTGTATCCTGAAGGACAACTAAGTGTTGTCGGTGTACATGTGTAACCGGCGGGACAAGCAGTTACCTGACCAGAAGGAGTGCAGATGTAGCCAGCGGGACACGCGACGGAAGTCATGGCCGAGAAATTTGCAACAACCGTTTTGTTTTCATTCATTGTTACAGTGCATGCCGAAGATGTACCTGTGCAAGCTCCTGACCATCCACTGAAGAACGAATTCACTTGTGGTATCACTGTCAAAGTCACTTCTGTACCAGCAACTACATTGGTCGAGCAAGTAATGCCGCACTCAAGAGCTTTCCACATTACAATTCCAGTCCCTGTACCAGCTTTTTTGATATTTAGAGAATAAAGAGTATCAGACGCCGTATCCACTCTCACCGTTGAACTCGTCTGGGCTTTCAAGCCAGCAGCATCGGTAACTGTAACCTTAACCGTATATGTTCCTGCTGTTGCGTATGAATGAGTAAAGCTCGATGTTTGAGAGAATGAAGCGCCACTTGAAGCTGAACAAACATATCCTGCAGGACAAGTTGCTTCACCCCAATCAATTGAGTAACTAAGGGAACCATTTTCTGGGTCAGAAGCCATAACTGTCCACGTACCAACATCATTTACTTTGAGAACAGTTGGCGCTGTAACACCTTTGATGACTGGAGGACGGTTGGCACTAGTGATAACTAATACAACTTTTACTCTTACAGTATTACTCGTTCCCCGATCATTCTTAACATACACATCATAATAGGATCCTAGAGTCAGATTTGAAGGCACATTGACATAGAGGAGCGTATTATCCTTTTGAGTGATAGGTACAGATTGACCTCCAATGTAAACCCTCAAGCTTGAAGAATCACCTCCAAGTAAATTGGTGCCTGATATTGCCAAATCTCCCCCGGCATTCATTTCAAGATTTCCTGCAGCCTTGGCAGATGTGGAGGTGATGGAAGGTGCTGTGATAACTTGACCTTTTCCAAAAACATACAGTGTTTTCCAGTTATCCTCTCCTTTGTATGAATGAGTAACGCCTGACTCATCTTTCCACATGATTTTATTCAACGTGACACGATATTGCGCAGAAGATTGGACCGCGTACACATACGTAATAGTAAAATCATGAGACTCTCCCTCTTCTATAAGGTAATAACCGTCAGGTGTAAGACGCCATTCATCATTATCCTGAATAGTCACATGTGAATGTGACATTGGTTGATTTGGTTGTGTATTAACCACAACACCAGTGCGATCAAGCGTAACATCCACAGCCTCTAAAGAACTTGTGGATATTTTTACTGACCCATCAACTGCAGCAACCTTCATTTTGAACTTAAACGTGAGCATATCACTCACATCACTATTATTTGATTCAGCATTCGTACTAATGAGTTGCACGTTCATAGACGTTTGCGTACTCACTCCCCTTCCATTCAAAACTGCATAGCTCGTCTTCCAGTCATCTCCTCCTTCATGCCAATATGTTTGACCTTGGGAATTTTTCCATTTAAACGACTCCATCTTCACCATATATTGACCTGCCACCACAACTGAACTAGGAGCTACGTACGAATAAGTTACCGAGAAGGTGTTTGTTGTTCCTTCTTCAATGAGATAATATCCCTCGGGAGTCAGGTTGGAAGATGTTTCATTTACAGTAGAAACTGCAGCGTATCTTCCTGGAATCATAGCAACACCCGCACGATACAATACTAAACTAGCCGGACTCGTTGATGAAACCAGAACATCATCACCAAACGCACTAACTTTGACTTTAAATCGTGCTGAGAGATACGGAGAATCTATATCATACCCACTCGTTTCAATACTCGTCGAGACAAGTTCAAACATTGGAGAACCAATTTCTATTGGACCTCCCCTTTCACATGACATATTGATACTCGCTCGTGTCAAAGGTCCAACAAAACCAGTTGCCTCAATACCTTTAGCGGTTTGGTATTTCTTAACTGCAAGACTTGTCTCAACACCAAAATATCCTTTTGGAGTGAAGCCTGCCCGTATAGATGGAATATCGAAACCTTGAGCGATCAACCATGTCTGAAGCGCCACTACATCAGCGCCAGTATAACCGATACCAAGATTAGTAGCGAAGTTATAACAAACTGTCGGTGTGGGGGCGACAGTCAACGGATATGAACCGATAGGGGTCTGTGCTTGTACAGTTGCCCCTGGCATAAAAAGAGAAGCTGCCAACACAAAGAGTGTAAGCAGCGACATCCTGTGAACCTTAATTGATGTATTCATGAAAGAAACCTTATTTCTTATTAATAACTAATGTAATAGGTAGTATTATAGATCAAAATACAAAAATATGTTGTGAAATAATTCCGTTGTGGTGGATAACAAAAAAATCCCCCGATTGGGGGATTTTTTTGTTCGAAAACGTTCAGAATTACGCCTTCCTCTTCTCTGCAATCTCCTTCTCCACGTTTGCAGGTACTACTTCGTAGTGATCGAATTCCATCATGGCACTTCCCTGACCTGAAGTCATAGAACGAAGAGCCGTTGTGTAACCGAACATTTCTGACAATGGAACCTTTGCATGAATGGCAATAGCTTGACCACGTGGTTCAGAACCTTCGACTTGGCCACGCTTAGATGCAATAGAACCGTTCACATCACCCATGTATTTTTCAGGTGTTATAACCTCAAGCTTCATGATTGGCTCCAAGATAACCGGCTTTGCACGTCGTGCTGCCTCTTGGAATGCCTGAGAAGCGGCAATCTTGTACGCAATTTCAGATGAGTCAACGTCGTGGTACGAACCATAGGTCAATTCACAGGATACATTCACCAAACGGAAACCAGCGACAATACCGCGATCCATAGCTTCATGAACACCCTTTTCAACCGCAGGGATAAATTCTCCCGGAATAACACCTCCTTTGATAGAGTTGATGAATTCAAAATCATCATAGCGTTTGATGTGCTTTGGTATCTTTTCTCCTTCTGGCCATGGTTCCAGTGGCTTGATGGTGATTTTGACGTGACCGTACTGACCTTTACCTCCGGTTTGCTTGATATATTTGTGTTCCGCTTCAGCAGTACCGAGAATGGTTTCGCGATAGGCCACTTGAGGCGCACCGACGTTTGCTTCGACGCCAAATTCACGCTTCATACGATCGATCATGATTTCGAGGTGGAGTTCACCCATACCAGAGATGATCGTCTCGCCTGTTTCAGGGTTTGAAGAAATACGGAATGTCGGATCCTCATTACCGAGTTTTTTGAGGGCCATACCCATTTTCTCCTGGTCAGCCTTTGTCTTTGGTTCAATACGGAGAGAAACCACCGGTTCCATGAACTTAATTGTTTCGAGAATGATCGGATTGGTTTCGTCAGCAAAGGTGTGTGATGTCAGCGCATCTTTGAGACCCACAGCTGCGGCGATTTCACCTGCAAACACCTTCTTCACTTCTTCACGCTTGTCAGCTTGGAGGCGGACGATACGACCAAGACGTTCTTTCTTGCCAGTTGTAGCGTTGTATATGTATGTGCCTGATTCGATCGTTCCTGAATACACACGGAAGAATGTGAGCGCCCCAACGAATGGATCGTTTTGGAGTTTGAAAGCCAATGCAGAAAATGGTTCGGCATCGGAAGCGGTGCGAATAACTTCTTCACCGGTATTTGGATTAATACCCTTAACCGGAGGAATATCCAATGGAGATGGGAGATAATCGACAACCGCATCGAGTACCAACTGAACTCCAACGTTCTTGAGTGCAGATCCAGTGAACACAGGGAAAATCTTGTTTGCGATCACCGCCTTACGGGTAAGAGTCTTGAGTTCATCCATAGTAAAGGTGCCCTCTTCGAGGAAGCGATTCATAGCGACCTCATCGGTTTCAACGATCTTTTCGATCATTTCAGCGCGGTATTTCTTTGCGTCAGCCAACATATCTTCAGGAATTTCTTTTTCAATGATGTTGATGCCTTTTTCACCTTCAAAGTAATAGGCCTTCATACGCATAAGGTCAACAACACCATTGTGATCACCTTCGAGACCGATCGGGAGCTGGAATCTGACCGCGTTTTTATTGAGACGGTCGAGGATAGAAGCATATGAACGTTCAAAAGATGCACCTGTGCGGTCCATTTTGTTAATGAAACACAAGCGAGGCACATTACTTTCGTCAGCATAGCGCCAGTTTGTTTCTGATTGAGGTTCTACGCCGGCTACTCCGTCGAATACCACCACTGCCCCGTCGAGTACGCGCAATGAACGTTTTACCTCCACCGTAAAGTCGATGTGTCCAGGAGTGTCGATAATATTGAAACGAACCTTCTTGGAAACGTCAGTCGCGGGCATGTAGGTCGGATTCCAGAAACAAGTGATCGCAGCAGCGGTGATGGTGATACCACGTTCACGCTCTTGTTCCATCCAGTCAGTTGTTGTCTCACCTTCATGCACCTCACCGATCTTATGGATCATACCTGTGTAGTACAGAATACGTTCTGAAGTGGTTGTTTTACCGGCATCGATGTGTGCAATGATGCCGAAGCTACGCATACGTTCAAGAGGATTGTCTCGATTCATTTTTTCTTAAAATTAAAAGTAAATAGTAAACTTACCACGCAAAGTGAGCAAAAGCCTTGTTTGATTCGGCCATCTTGTGAACATTTTCACGCTTCTTAACGGCTTCACCTTCGTTCTTGGAAGCTGCAATGATTTCATCAGCCAACTTCTCTGCGATAGGCTTACCCTTTTTAGAACGAGCTGCTTCTACAATCCATTTCATAGAGAGAGCTTGCTTGCGTTCTGGACGAACTTCACGAGGAACTTGATAGTTTGCTCCACCGACACGGCGAGAACGAACTTCCATTTGAGGAGCTGTGTTTTTGAGTGCCATTTCGAAGACTTCCATAGGATTTTCGACTTTGGCCTTTTCTTTGATTGAATTCAAACAATCATGCACAACACCACGGGCAATGTTTTTCTTGCCAGATTCCATCACATAATTGATGAATTTTGCTACTTTGAGGGAATCGTAGACACTATCCGCTCTGAGATCACGTTTTATATTGAGTTTACGTCGCATAGTATTGTATTAAACTTTAGCCGCCTTAGGCTTCTTATTTCCGTATTGACTGCGACCTTTACGACGACTTTCTACACCTGCGCAGTCCAAGACACCTCGAACCACTGAATAACGGAGACCTACGTCCTTTACACGACCTCCACGGAGGAGTACTACTGAGTGCTCTTGAAGATTGTGACCCATACCTGGAACGTACGCAGTTACTTCGACACCATTAGAGAGACGTACGCGAGCAATCTTGCGGATAGCTGAGTTTGGCTTCTTTGGGGTCTTGGTTGTTACCTTTACGCATACACCACGCTTGAAGGGTGATGGAAAAAAGACGGGACGGTTCTTGATATGGTTGAATGTACGAGTCAATGCAACTGACTTTGACTTACGTGTAAAACGCTTGCGATTACTTTTGGTGAGTTGATTGATTGTTGGCATATATATTAGTAAACCTCGTGGCAATCCTGAATTCTTCACTGTTTTTGGCTTGAGAACATGGCCGAAACAGTTACTCATTCTTGCCTAATAATGTACTGGCCTCAAAAAAGGCAGTGGAAGTACCTTACCATACGGACCGTGGGATGACAAGATTTTGATGCCGCATTATGATAATTAAAAAAACGCGATCGTATTTCAGATCGCGGTGGTTGGATTTGGAATCTTTCTCAGGGTTGGAGAGAGATCATTATTTTCTCCAATGCTTCCTCCTTGCTTGATACGATCTCTGCAGGACCTTCACCGTAACCTGCATCTGCGGCATAGAAACCGAAACCTTGTTCTGGTCGCCATTCAACTGTGATGAGTTTCTGACCTTGCCTGACGTCCAACCAGTGATTACCCTTTGGCCTCTCCGGCGCATCCACATGAGTTTGTGCTTCAGGAAGTCGCTTCTTGAGCTGTTCAACTAGCCATTCAATTTCGTTCATGAAAATCCTTTGTTTTTGAATTATGCTGCCGTAGCTCATCCTATATAAATTTTATAAAAATACAAGCAGAGTAAAGAAAAAGTGGTGTGCAATCTTTCGATTACACACCACTTGAATTTCGCAGAACAATCAATCTTCACACTTCTTGAGAATCTGATCCTCAACAAACTGTTGATCGAGCTGCAATTCCAGAGGTAATTTAAACAATTCCTCCGGAGACATCTTGGAGCACAGCTCCATCCATGACAACTTTGCTGATTCCATAATCGACGCAAAGCCGAACTTGCAAGCATCCTGATGAAGCCGGACTACTTGATTGATACTCTTGGCCTTGTCAGACATGTGGTATAGAGCAAACGTCTTGGTCCGCTCATCCTTGGTAAGAGTGAAGATCTTCTGCCAGGATGCGAAGGTTTTTGCTTCACTCATCAGTCTGCCGATCAAGATCGGTCGGATGTCCTCATTGAAGCACTTCTTATCTTCCCCTTCCGGCGAGGTCGGACTGGTGGCGTGTAAAGTGCGAACTCGTTCGAAACGTTCCAATGTTTCTTCAACCTCCTTCACATTCCATGCGGAATGATCAAAGATTAAAGAAGCTAAGTCCACGTTTTTGAACAAAGCCGCTGAGTAGCTTTCATCTCCATGCTTGGTTGCCGCCCATTTAAGTTCGACGTATTCAAGACAGAGGAAGAGTAGGCCCGTGACTTTCTCCTGACTGTCCTTGCCCAATGTATATCCGGGATCAGTCTTCACTGCATTTTGAGCGATTTCCCGGAGTTGAGGCGCTACTACCCTGGAGCGCCACATGTCCGATGGATGATGTTTAATGGCAGACCAGCCTTCCTTTGATCCGTGTTGTAGATACACATCGAGCACAACCTCCTTGAACGAAGGGTCCTGCTCGACGATGTCCCACATCCGGCGAAGGACACCAGACGGACGTCCTTCCTCCTTCTCGGGAATAGGTAGGTAATTGTCAGGTAGACTGCCGTTAGCTTTCCAAAATCGATATGCGTACTCCGCCAACCCCTCGTCATGAACATCACGACGTTCTGTATTCGTATACGGAAACGCCAGCTTCTGCCGAAGAGTTATCCAGTATCCGGATTTTTTCATAGGACTCCTTAACACTGCTGTTGGCCATCTGCGACTTGACGGTAGATGTTTGGTTAAATGCCAATATTTGTTGTAAAGAACTGAACTCTATGGCGTTCACCTCTCAAAAAACTTGAGATGAACCCAATAAAGTGGAGGAAGTGATTGATGTTTCCTCCATTTTTGAGCGACATTTGTGGTAGCCACTCTTTCACCTTAGGCTCTGCATTGCATCCGTATCTTGCCAATTTCCGCAAGTGCCCGATCGCGTCCCGGTATTCCACTCTCAATCCATGCTCCGAACTTTCGGAGAGAATCGAGAACGGCTTCCCGTGTGCCAGGTTC
>LFCL01000023.1:5561-45398 GCA_001189105.1 Parcubacteria bacterium C7867-002 | reverse complement strand
TATCGCCCTTTCTAGTATACCTCTTTTGTATCCATGTTCGCATCAACTACGAGGTGTTTTTGAAGGACGTTTTTTCTTGCCGCCAAAAATCATGCGAAAGAACGCGTGATCGCGAACCTCTTCGATCAGATCCATCGTCGCATCACCGATAGTATCCATACTCGATTCTACTTTGTCCAAAATTCGGGAAATAGATGCAATGGCTCGCATCGTCATAACAATGAGGATGGCGACCAAGAGTCCGAGAATGATAAAGCCAATAGATGAAATAAAGAAAAAGACTTCGGAATGTAGTAATGGTGTCATGGGATCAGTATACCGTAATTTCTGAATTTGAACATTGAGTATACATCCTATGCACACTCTACATATACAACTCACTCCAATGCTATATAATTGTAGGTACCCACATGCCTATTCAACTCGTGATTACCAATATCGGTTTCATATTCTCTCTCGTTACGTGTTTTAGTCTCGGTGTCCTTGTTTTCATTCGTCGTCCAAAAGAAGGATCTTCACCAAATATTGTGTTCTTTTTGTTTAGTATAGCTATTTGTGCATGGATTGTGTCCTACGCTTTGGGTATCAACCTCCACAATCCAGAACATTCACGTCTGGCATTTATGTTCAATATGACGACGCTGTACCTGGCGATCCTCAGTGCACATCTTATCTTGATCATTACGGGACGATTAAAGGGGCAGGAGAAAGTCCTGAAATATATGTATGCGATCGCAACGGCACTGGTGGCATATTTTATTGCATTTCCAGATTCCTTCATGCTTCTGTCGGTAAGTCGTTTGTATCTTCCTAATTTCCTTGTGCCCGGACCATTGTATGCCTTGCAGGATATTTTCTTCTTTGCTGTCACTCTATACCTGTTCGCGCATTTGGGAATTGCATATCACAAAGCAGATTATGTGACTCGTAACCGGTTGAAATATTTCATTGTAGGTTTCATCTATGGCTACCTCGTCGCACTTGTGCCCGAGTTTCTTTTGTACGATATTCCGGTCGATCCGATGCCCGCCGCCTTTATGGGTCTTTACACGATTCCTATGGCGTATGCGATCCTCAAATATGATACGATCGATATGAATTTCTTGGCTAAGCGCGCTTTCGGATACGGGTTGAGTATTGCCGGCGTCACGCTCCTGATCTTGTTTACCGGCTATGCCAATACCCAGGTACACCTTTTCTATCCTAACTTTCCTGAATGGGTACTCCCATTGATTTCTGCGGTCATCGCGGTGATTGTGGGTATATTGGTTTGGCACAAAGTGCGCGAAGTAAATTTGCTCAAGTACCAATTTGTCGACGTTGTCACTCACAAGTTTCGTACACCTCTTACGTATATCCGCTGGTCTTTGGATACATTGCGTACAGCCAACCATTCTCCGGAGGAGGGAGTAAAGGCAGTGGATGCTATCGCAAACGCCCATATTCGTTTGTCAGAACTGACAGAGTCATTGATAGGTCTTTCGAGTGCCGATGATAGTCAGTTCATGTATACCTATATGTCCGAACAGGTACGGGATGTGGTTGGTGATGCGGTGACCTCTGCTGCCAGCCGTATCGCAGAGAAGGGGCTCGTCATTGAAAACACCATTCCTCAGGATTTTCCATTGGTACATATCGACCGAAAGAAAATATTTTTCGCTTTTCAAATGGTCATCGACAATGCCATCACGTATTCTCCAGAGAAAGGTGTAATCAAGATTACTGCACAGCAGAAAAATGGTTTTGCATTTATTTCCATAAAAGACTCAGGTATCGGTATTACGGAAATAGATCGTCGTCGACTCTTCTCGAAATTCTTCAGAGGATCAAATGCAATGGCTACGCATACTGAAGGTTTGGGGATAGGTCTCTATTTGTCTCGCGATATTTTGCAGCGTCATGGTGGTGATCTTCAGGCGGAGTCCGAAGGTGCAGGTAAGGGAAGTACGTTTATATTCAAGATACCTCTTGTTCGATAGATTTGACACCATACGCACATGCATGGTAGATTAATTTCAGACATTTTTGTCTTCGGAATAACAATTCACGCATAACAAGAAAGGTACATTATGGCATGGAACACAGAGGACGTATGTGCACTTATTGGGGTTGTCCTGGCATGTACAATCATCTACCGCCTCACGAAATGGCAAGCTCGGAAATGTCCGTGTGGATCGTGGGGGTACTGGAGGTCTCATAAGATCTCTGAGGAAGATCCGTCGTCCGGTAAGCGCGCTTCAATCACTTTTCGTCACTGCTTCGGCTGTAATGATTTTGTTGAGATCAAGAGTGAAGACAAGCGCTTCAGTGACTTCGAGTTGATCTGGAGAAGAGTATTGTATCCGTGGCAGTTTCGCGGCTTCGGCGAATCAATGCGCAGAGCGCACATCCTGGTCAGTCGTCATTTGCACAGGGCTTCGATAATACGTGCCAACCTGAATCCACCTCCGCGTAATCTTGGGAAACACTTGGATAGGTCCAAGGCACAGGCTCCCATTCTGATGAATTCGTTTCCAAAAAAACCAGTTGGTCGGATACCTAGTCAGTAAAAAACAAAGCGTTTTTCACAAGGCACCTCGGTGGTGCCTTTTTCTTATAATTCTTTTCTTTCTGTCACTTTTCTGTATAATCACCGTATGAATCCTCATCAGCACAACAAAGGTCTCCTCCGAGTATTACCGCCACGGATGAATTTTTTGAATGTCATGGCTATTGTGATTTTAGTCTTTCTTCTGATTACCGGAATTTACAGTCAGTTTGCCGAGGTGCCAGCTGATAAGAAGTCTATATCGTTGTCTGTATTGGCGTCTGATATTCAAAAAGGGAACATTACTTCATTGACGCTTCAGGGTGATGAAATCAGTGCTGCGTACATCGATGGCTCAATAACCAAGACAAACAAAGAAGTCGACGCGTCACTGACCGAAACATTGGTTCGTTTTGGCGTATCACAAACCCAACTGGCATCTACGACGATTGTAGTCAAAGAGCCAAGTGGTTTCGGGTACTGGTTGGTGCAACTCGGACCTTTTTTGGCCCCACTTATTTTCATAGCATTCTTTATTTGGATTCTTTCTCGTCAGGTCAAAGGTGCGGGTGTGCAAGCTCTTTCATTTGGCCAATCAAAAGCGCGTATTACCATGCCGAACGATCAGAAGCAGAAAGTCACCTTCAAGGATGTGGCAGGTGCCAAAGAAGCCAAACAGGAACTTCTAGAGATTGTTGATTTTCTCCGTAATCCAAAAAAGTTTATAGAGATTGGCGCAGAGATTCCAAAGGGCGTACTGCTGATGGGTGCACCGGGAACAGGGAAGACATTGCTTGCGCGTGCCGTTGCCGGTGAAGCCAACGTCGCATTTTTTGCTATTTCCGGTTCTGAATTTGTTGAGATGTTTGTTGGTGTGGGAGCATCACGTGTCCGTGATTTATTTAAAATGGCAAAAGAAGCTGCACCGGCGATTGTATTCGTTGATGAGATCGATGCGGTTGGTCGTGCGCGTGGCTCGGGTATGGGTGGTGGGAACGATGAGCGTGAACAGACACTGAACCAGATCTTGGTGGAGATGGATGGTTTTGAGCCCAATGAAAAAGTGATTGTCATGGCAGCAACCAATCGTCCGGATGTATTGGATTCAGCCCTGTTGCGTCCGGGTCGTTTTGACCGTCGAGTGGTCATCGACCTGCCAGATCGTGGCGATCGTGAAGCGATTCTTAAGGTGCATTCCGTGAAGAAGCAGTTGGCCGATGATGTGAATGTGTCTGTGATTGCCGAGCGTACTCCAGGATTCTCCGGAGCAGATCTCGCATCACTGATGAATGAAGCGGCCATCCTTGCGGCACGCGAAGATCGTACAACTATCGGTCAGTTTGATCTCATTCGTTCTATCGAAAAGGTGATGCTCGGTCCAGAACGTCGCAGTCATATTTTGTCAGTCAAAGAAAAAGAAATCACTGCCTATCATGAAGCTGGTCATGCGATTGTCTCCTCGGTGCTTCCGTACGCCGATCCTGTTCACAAGATATCGATTATTTCTCGTGGTCGTGCTGCAGGGTATACGCTCAAGCTTCCTCTTGAGGATCGCAAGTTGCAATCCCGTAAGGAATTTTTGGATGATATTGCGGTATCACTCGGTGGATATGTGGCAGAACAAATGATGTTTGGCGATCTGACTACCGGTGCCTCAAATGATCTGCAGGTTTCAACTGCATTGGCTCGCGACATGGTGACTCGATATGGTATGTCAGAAAAGATCGGTCCAGTTGCCCTTCAGGCTGCCAGTGGTCGTGTGATGTTTGGTTCAGGGGTGAATGACCGTGATTATTCGGAAAGAGTGGCGGCAGAGATTGATTCTGAAATTACTCGTATCATGACCGAGGCACGTAGTCAGGCTGAGAAAGTTCTCACTGATCATAAAAAAGTTTTTGAAATGATCGCCAAGCGTTTGATCGAAGTGGAGACTATCGAACGTGAAGAGTACGAAAAGATTCTGGTGGCGCAGGGAATTTCGATGAAGCAAAAAAGTGGTCAACCAGAGGTTGAAACGCTGCATGCGTAAGGAAGAGTAAGTTGATAACTGTATCCTTGGCCACATGACCCCAGAGTGATGTTGCAAATACGTGTCCGCCCTCTTGGATTCGAACCAAGGACCCCAGAGGTATAAGCTCTGTGCTCTAACCAACTGAGCTAAGGGCGGATGTACAGATTGGATCTGATGTAGAGACATCATATGACAAAGTGACAATTGATACAATGCTCACTCAAAATGTAGTTTTGTTGCGCGCAACTCTACTTCCTTCTTGAGTTCTGGATACGAAGTAAGACTCGGATCTGTACTGATGATACGTGCAGCTTCGGTACGTGCAGCTTCGACCATTTTGAGATTTTGGAGGGCTTCCATAGCTACATCGGAAACACCCCACTGTTTTGCTCCAGAAAGTTCACCAGCGCCACGTGCAGCAAGATCTAGTTCGGCTAGTTCAAACCCGTTCTTTGCATTTTGAAGTGCCCTGAGGCGGTCAATCGATTTTCCTGAGGTACTTTCAGTAAATACATAACAATATGCTTGATGTGTACTCCGCATGACGCGGCCGCGTAATTGGTGAAGTTGAGATAGGCCAAAACGTTCCGCACCCTCGATGATGATTGACGTTGCATTCGGGACATTGACGCCTACTTCCACTACGGAGGTGGCACAGAGAATGTGTATTTTTCCTGCTTTGAATTGTGCCATGATGGCATCTTTTTCCGCAGGTTTCATTTTGCTATGTAGAATCCCGATCTCATATTCAGGGAAGACTGACCGTTTGAGACGCTTGGCCTCCTCTTTAACTGATTTCGCGATCAAGGCCGCTTCCTTGTCTGGGTCAGGTTCATCGATACGGGGGCAGATGATATACACTTGTCGGCCAGTGTGTAATTCTGACCTGAGCTTTTCATATACCTGAGCGCGCCCGTCAGGAAGAACGAGTTCGGTAATAATCGGTTTTCTACCAGCCGGAATTTCATCAAGCAGGGTGAGGTCGAGATCACCGTACATAGTGAGCGCAAGGGTGCGAGGGATAGGGGTGGCAGTCATAGACAGAAGATGAGGGGCAGTGTGTCCACCTAGACCATTTTTACGGACCAATGCTCCCCGTTGAGTGGTTCCAAAACGGTGTTGTTCATCGATGATGGCATAGGCTAAATTTTTGAACGTCACTGATTTTTGAATGAGTGCATGAGTGCCAATGAGTACGGCGATTTCTCCACTCTTAACCCAGGTTAATAATTGGGATCGAGATATGTCTGTCCATCCTTTTGGATTGATTTTTGAAGGGAACTTGCGGCAACCTGAACCAGTGATCAAACCGATTTGCACCGGCATATATGAAAAGAATTGAATGAAGGATTCGAAATGTTGCGTGGCCAATATTTCAGTCGGACACATGTAGGCGATTTGCAGATTGCCGATACGTCGGCCGTCTGAACCAGGAACTGGTTTGCCGTCGGTATCAACGATGGTGGGCCGCGTAGTCATGACGGAATATGCTGTGGCTGCGGCAACAGCTGTCTTGCCTGAACCCACATCTCCCTCGAGGAGGCGTGACATGGCTCGATTGCCGCGCATATCCGCGAGAATAGTTTCGACGGCACGGACCTGTGCCGATGTTGCCTTGAAAGGAAAGCGGCGAATGAATTCGTGCACATGAGCATCGCTCGTTTCGATTTTGAATGTCGGGTATTTTTCGTATTCACGTCGCGCCTGTTGTTTGCCGAGTTGAATAGTGAAAATTTCTTCAAATGAAAAACGTTTGCGGGCAGATAGGGCATCTTCACGTTTCTTCGGAGCGTGAATCCAAATGAGTGCGGTTTTGAGTCCGGGTAGATGGTATTTGGTTAGGATATCTTCGGGGATCGGTTCGACCAATTCATCGAGTAGTCCTTGTTTGAATAATTTTTGGATAGTGTGATATATCCAGGCCGAACTGATACCGCGTGATTCGGGATACACAGGATACAAAGTATGTTCCTCTTCCTTGGATCCAAAAAGTGAATCACCGACGCCAATAGGAAGTCTGTTGACGGTTTCTATTTTCGGATTTGAGAAATACAATTTTGCATCTCGTGTATCTTCGGCAACTTCTTCCGCAACAGGATTCTCCAAGGTTGGACTCGGGAGTGGTGCACCCAATTTTTTCCTTTGTCGAGCGGAAACTTTTCCTTCGATGCGTACAAGCATGCCATCGGAAAACATTTTGGCCACATAGGGTTGATTGAACCAGACGCATTGGATGCGACCGGTTTCATCTTCGACGTATCCCTCGGCCATAGCGATTTTTGAGTGAAACCCCTTACTTGTTTTCAGTCCGCTTATTTTTCCAAAAATGACCGTCGTATCGCCTTTCTGTAAGGACTCAATGGTCCGTGCTTCGGCAGTGTCTCCGTAGCGACTGGGGAAGTGATACAGTAAATCTTCTATGGTTTTGATATTGAGACGTTTGAGAGCATCTCGTTGTGGAGGTGTCAGGCGAAATTGGTCAGTAACTAAGGTGGCAAGAGTAAGGGACATATTTTTACGCTCGTGGTATCTCTTTTGGTTCTCGTGCGCTTATGGCCAACGAGAGTGATGCTAACATGATCGTGACGTCTCGGAACAATATATCCATCAGTGAAAAGTTGAAGGCAATAACTCCGATCATGGAAAGCCCACCGAGCAGTGCTGGCCAGAAGATTTTCCAGCCGGAGAGAATCCATGTGCCAAGGATCACTTCGGTGACTCCCCAGATGAGCAGGACTCCATGGTTAGGTAAGAGGTCTTGCATGAACGGAGGGAAGTAGCCGATCCAATTATCGGGACTGATGAACCCGGAGATACCTGCATAGATAAATCCAAATGCGATACCGACACGTAAGAGAAGATGGGCGGTTCGTGAATTCATATGATGTTATTGAACAGTAATAGTTCCCCCAAGGCTGGCTGCGCGATGGTCGTGATATTTCCAACTACCGACTTTGGTGAAAGTGAAACTCCATGATTCACCTGCGGCGATAGTTTTCTTTGGGTCAAATTCAGGATATATAGTATGGCTCGGATGGTCGTTTGATGCAGGCCAGAACGCACGAGCTGAATTGTTTTTGAAGATGATGGTTTCTCCTACTGTGATGGTGAGATTTGCAGGAGTAAAACCTGCTTCAGTGTACGTAATAGTAAAGGTCTTTGTGGTTGAAGCGGTAGTTGAAGGAGTTGAGGTAGCTGTTGAAGTCGCTGTTACTATAGGAGTGCTGGTAGCAACTGGTTCAGTTGGAACAATAGTATCTGATTCTATTGGCTCAGGAGTAGTCGGAGTATCCATAGTGAAATAGATAATTCCGATGATAATGACGATAATAATGCCGAGCAATATAAAGCCATTTTTATTCATATGTGTGTATTGATTACGAGAAATAATAATCCCTCTTCTTAGTCTAGCCACCTCTTTCCAATTATGCAATATGATAAAGACCTGTTTTTTCTTTATGAATAATAAAACCTTCCTTTTCTAGGGCTATAAGATTCTTTGTGATGTGTTCAGTGGGTACAGTGGGAAATGATGTGATCACTTGTTGTGTGTTGATGGGTTTTTTCAGAATATGTTTCAAAATGCGCGAACGTAATTCGCGATTGGATCCTTTGAAAGGAGTTTGTCGTGTATGATGGGCACTTTTGCGCGAAGGATTGACCTGAGTATTTTTTAGGTGTACTCCGTAGTCCATCAGTGCGTAATACCATTCGCGAGGGTTGTGGGTATCCAGTGTTTTTTCTACTAAAGCACGAATGTCACGATCATGGATTTTTTCTGTGGTGTTTCCAAAAAAGAAGTGGATAAAGACTGAGCGGATATTTGTCTCTATGAAAGGGTAGGGAATATTGAATGCAAAAGCCAGTATGGAACCAGCTGTGTTTGGACCAATGCCGGGAAGTTTGCATAGTTCCTCGTATGTCGAAGGGAGTATACCTTTCTTTGTTCCATGTTCGGTAATCTGTTCTGCAATACGCTTGAGATATAACGCACGACGGTTGTATCCGAGTCCCGACCATTCTTTCAATACGTCATGAGTTGATGCCTGTGCCAACGTCTGCCACGAAGGGAACTGTTTGATAAAAGAAGTGAATTTGTCCATGACACGCGTAACCTGAGTCTGTTGCAGCATGATTTCTGACACTACGACGTAATAGGAAGTCGTCTTGGTTCTCCAGGGCATGTCACGGCGATTCTTTCGATAGTAGGACCAAATGGTTTTTTTGAAGTGGGGAAGGGAAATAGATGGGGGCATAGATGCGGAGACGGAGGGATTCGAACCCTCGAGGCCTTTTAAAGGGCCTGCCTCTTTAGCAAAGAGGTATGTTAGACCACTCCACCACGTCTCCAATTACACAGAACTGAACGCTGCAATTTTGGCATAAAAAAGAGATTTTAACCAATGTATAGGGAGGTGGCTCCCTATGAGATACATCCTTGTTATCCACTTGACAGATAGTGTTTAATTCTATAGAATACGGTCTAGATTTACGTTCCCACTCACTCTCTATTGCTCCTTGAAAAAGGAAAGTGGAACGTCTCACAATTCCAGGAATGGAAAGGTTGCTATAGTGGCAACTTCAAACACGAAAGGACATATAATGAAAGACTACTTGAAAGAGGTTAGCAGGGAAATGCCAGTAGTGTTTAAGCATTATCGACGGAGTCTGCTTACGCTGCTCATTCTCTGTTTTGCATCGGGGTTGTGGTTTGCCCACGAAGTAAAGAAGAGTGGCGGATCATTTCGGTCCCTACCTCTCTATCCGGCACTCACCATGGCGATGGCGTTTGGTACGCTGGGTCTCGTTTCGGATATTCAAACGAGGACGCTGCGCAGAAAGGGGGTGCTATGAAAATCACCCGTCGCCACTTCATTAAAGGTTTCTCACTCGGAACTGGTGGACTTATGTTGCCAGGTTCGGTTATGGGTTTACCTTGGATTGCGGCTGGTTGTGTTGTTGCGGCCGTCGGTGCGGGTGTTGCGCTCTGGGCTATCCCATTCTGCAAGAAGCATTTTGGGAAGACAGAGCCGAAAGAAGAAGGTGAAGATAATCAATTCACCGGAAACATCTTTGCCTTTCCGGGTGAAGATGAGATGGCAGCACTCGATTGCATGCACTACAAAGGTGATTGTGGCGATGGGGAATCTTCTTTGGTTAGCTTAAACGATCAAGAGCGTCCCAGACTCGAAGGGGTTGAGATTCTTGCTACATTGACCGATAGGGCAGGTCAACCTCATGTTGAAACGAGAATACGTCGCAAAAAGCCTGAGGTGGCACTGAGTTTTACCGAGTTCCAAGCTCACCTCTTCTATCGGCACGGTCTCATGATGGCTGCTGGAACAGGGAGCCATTCATCCTACGGTAAGAACAGACGACCATCGACCCCTGATCAGGTTCCTATCACCTTTACTCGTGATGGATCCAGTTCTTTTCCGGGGGTGGTTATTGGCGAAGGTCTCTTGCACACCTTGGCTCTTGAGCGAACTGAGGATTGGGTGAATTGGGTAACCGTAACAAAGTTGACTACCGCAATCAACGGCAAGCCCATCACATTTACGGACCTGACGGAAAGACCAAATGCCTTCTACCGCGTGCGGTTGGTGGCCTGACAACGTATTCCTCGGGGTTCCATTGTTTCAGATCACGTCGATCTGTCTATGGTCTCCAAACTCCAGCATGTTCGCATGTTGGAGTTTTTTTGTTACTCCTTTTCCGAAATCAAAAAAATGGTAGAATGGCCAGACCTATGAAGATCATCACTGACGTGAAGAGAATAGAGGAAATGTGTGCACGAGGCACTCTGGTTGAAGCATTTCCTTCAAAGAAAGAATTGATGGAGAAACTTTTATCCGGTGAGCGTATCAAGATCTACTACGGTCTCGATCCGACACATACCTCTATTCATCTTGGTCATGCAAAGAATATTATTTTTCTGGAAGAACTTCGACAGCTCGGTCATGAGGTGATTATTTTGTTTGGAGATTTTACTGCGCGCGTGGGTGATCCGGGTGGCAAAGGCGTGGCACGCAAACAGCTTTCATCCGAAGAGATCGCACACAATGTTTCCGATTGGGTCAGACAGATCAAGCCTCTTATTTCTTTTGATGACAAGGAAAATCCTGCCCAGATCAAATACAATTCAGAATGGTTATCGAAGCTTACTATGGCCGAGATTATCGAACTCTCTGCAAACTTTACGGTGCAACAGATGTTGGAGCGCGATATGTTCGAAAAGCGTTTTGAGATCGGTACGCCTATATATCTTCATGAATTTTTATATCCACTCCTCCAGGGGTATGACAGTGTTGCAATGGATGTAGATGCGGAACTGTGTGGAACCGATCAGATCTTCAATGCGCTTGCAGGACGTACCTTGTTGAAGCGTATTAAGGATAAGGATAAATTTGTGATTGCTCTCAACCTCGTCGCAAACCCAGTTACTGGAGAACTTATGTCAAAATCAAATGGCACTGGTGTGTTTATTGACCAGAGTCCAGCACAGCTGTTCGGTGCATTGATGGCATTGCCTGATGCGATGATTGATCCACTTTTCATCAACTGCACCCGTATCCCGTTGGATCAAAAAGATGCATTGATGGCTCAAGGTCCTCGTGAAGCCAAGGCACGCATTGCCAGTGATATCGTCAAGCGCCTTCACGGTGAAGCCGCGGCACAACAAGCAGAAGAAGAATTCATTAAAACCTTTTCAAATAAAGGCGTTCCTGAAGATGTTCAGGAAGTCACTCTTCGTCCTGGAGAATCTCTTTCAGATATCTTGGTCAAAGCCGAAATCGTACCTTCAAAGACCGAATGGCGTCGCCTGGTTCTCGATGGGGCAGTTAAAAATGATGATACCAAAATCACTGATCCGAACTTTATTCCAACCGAAACCATGGTTCTCAAAGTAGGGAAGCGTCGCTTTGTAAAGATAATCGTTTAGTGTGCCAGAGATACGCCTCGGACATTCGTACACCCTGCTTTCTTTAGTGTTGCCATTGCTTCAGTCATGGTACTTCCCGTGGTGATCACGTCGTCGATTACGATAAATAAGGGAGAAGTGTTGGTGGATATGATATCTGCCAACACTTTTTCATGTACCGAAAAAATACCCCGCGCATCTTTCAGTCGATGCTCACGATCCTTCAGTGTCTGTCGTTCATTGTGGTGTGTGCGAATGAGTACATCATTTCGTATTATAAAATTCTTGTGAATATCCAATCTTTCTACTTCCTTCAAGAGTAATTCACACTGATTAAACCCACGTTCCCGTCGCCGCTTCGCAGTTATGGGAATAGGAATCAGAATTATCGAAGAGCTCAGGGGATATGTACCACTTTCTTCCAAACCAAATGAAGTGGTAAGTTGGTGAACTTGAAGCATTTCTTGTTTGGAAGAAAGTGGCATACATTCCGGGAGCTTAATCAGCTCTTGATACACCGCATATCCGCCAATAGCGAGAGCATGGTTTGATTTCTTGTATTTAATATTCCACACCAACTTCGCCACCCGTTCATCTTTGTAGGCAAAAATCGAAGGTATCTCAGTCTGTACATGACGAGGTGCCCGAGGTAATTCACCGTACGCTTTTTCAGGAGAATACGAAAAAAGAACCCGTTCCTCTGGTGATAAAGGAAAGAGTGCGTCCAACAATATCTTATATACGTGTTGAACTAGAGACATATCGATAGATTATAGTATATACTAACTATATGGCTTCATTTTTCTCGTCTTTCTTCAAAGGGGAATCGAGTGTTCTTGGTGTTGATATTGGTTCATCATCCATCAAGGTTGTTCAGTTGAAGAAAAAACACGGGCGCGCCGTGCTCGAAACATATGGTGAATTGGCCCTTGGACCCTATGCCAACATAGAGGTAGGGCGTGCTGTAGGTCTTCCTAATGACCAGCTTATTATGGCACTCAAGGACGTGCTTCGTGAATCAAAAACTACCACCAAATCATGTGGTGCAACATTGCCCATGTCCGCTAGTCTCATTACATTCCTTACCATTCCTCCTGTTCCTGAAAAACAGATTGGTGATGTGGTATCCATCGAAGCTCGAAAGTATATTCCCGTACCTCTCAATGAAGTGCTGCTCGATTATTCTCTGATTCCAAAAGAAGAAGCATACGTCACCGATGATGAGAATAGTAAGGTTGAGAAAAAAGGTCATGATGTACTGGTTGTGGCTATCCACAACGAATACATAACTCGGTATCAAGAGATTATGGCAGGAAGTGCATTGGAGCCAAGTTTTTACGAAATAGAAGTATTTAGTTCCATTCGTGCTGTTGTCGAGCAGGGTATGAATACCGTGATGATCATCGATATGGGAGCACGTTCCACCAAACTGTATATCGTAGAACGTGGCATGTTGCGTGCCAGTCATATTATCAATAAAGGTAGTCAGGATATCACCCTCACGCTTTCAAAAGCACTCTCTATTTCCGTCAGTCAAGCAGAGACTATGAAGCGAGTGTACGGACTTAAAGGAGGTCCGGAATACAAAGAATTAACTGAAATCATTACGGTAAATCTCGATTATACGTTTTATGAAGCAAATGCAACCCTGCTTAACTATCAAAAGAAGTTCGGTAAAAACGTAAACAAGGTTATTTTGACTGGCGGAGGCGTGTTACTCAAAGGTTTCACTGATTTGGCAAAAATCAGCTTCCAAATGGATGTTTCATATGCCGATCCTTTTGGAAAATTAGAAACACCTGCATTTTTGGCAGAAGAATTTGCCCAGGCTGGTCCTGAATTTGCTGTAGCTATCGGCGTGGCGCTTCGAAAATTGTCCGAAATCAAGTAATACCGGGTCCGTAGTGTTATGCACAGATGTTGGTTTGCCTATTTACTGGTATAATTTCCAGGAACTATGGAAACTAAATTTCAAACCTCATTTATTCCCAAGAAACCTGTCAGTCCAACAGGTATGGCAGGAAATGTCCCCGTCATCCGCCGTGCTCCTTCGAGTATCGTGATGACGTTGGCGACCGTTATCTTTATTCTCTCTATTGCGGCAGCAGGAGGCTTGTATGCATGGAAGTTTGTCCTGATTGCCGATCAAAAATCATACAAAGAACAACTCAGTCAAAGACAGGAACAGTTCGATCTCGGTCTTATCCGTGATCTCAAACAGGTAAACGTGCAGATCAATACTGCTCGCCAGCTTATGGCGAATCATCTGGCTATTTCCCAGGTATTCGAGTCACTTGGTCGTCTTACGGTCGAGAAGGTCCGATTTTCAAATATGGAACTATCTACTGGTACGGGGGCCAATACAGGTTCTGATATCAAGATCACTATGAAGGGTACAGGTCTCGATCTCAGTACGGTGGCATTCCAGTCCCAAGTATTGGGCGAACTCGAACAGTATGGACTTCGCGATATTATAAAGAATCCTATTCTGTCTGATCCGACCGAGGACGATAAAAACGTTGTGTCGTTCGATTTTTCTGCATCAATGAATCCGCAGACGTTGTTGTATTCAAAATCAGTCACTCCGTCTGCTGCGCCAACAGACGTAAATCCCCAACCATAACCTATGAATAGAAACTCAACAGCTGTCATACTCGTCATTCTTTCTATCGGTATTTACTTTACCTTTACGAGTGGTCAATTGGCTCAAGCCAGAGCTATTAAGGCAGTCAATGACGAGTACTCAAAGGCGATCGACAATGCTATTGCTTTGATACGAGTCCGTGACAATCTTTTGGCTCAATACAAGGAAGTCTCAGAGATTGACCGTATCAATCTCGATAAAATGATTCCAAGTACAGTCGATAATATTCGTTTGGTGATCGATCTGAAGGATATTGCCGCAAAGCATGGTTTCGCACTTAAAAATATAAAAGCTACTGCACCGGTTACTCAACAAGGCACTGTTCCTTCTGCTCCGCGTATTGTAAATACGTCCCAAATCGGTGCGAGTGATATAACAGCACCGGTTTTGGATACAGTCACGGTTTCATTTACTGTTACTGCACCGTATCTTGAATTTATTAGTTTTCTTCAGGATCTCGAATCCAATTTAAGAATTATGGATATCACCAGACTCAGTCTGAAGACTCAGGACACTGGAGTCTATGAGTTTGGGGTCGAACTTAAAACATACTGGCTCCGCCAATAATCATATGAATAATAAATCCACCATCA
This sequence comes from Parcubacteria bacterium C7867-002, assembly GCA_001189105.1. GTDB lineage: Bacteria > Patescibacteriota > Minisyncoccia > Phycocordibacterales > PALSA-1337 > C7867-002. The sequence goes on along the minus strand of LFCL01000023.1, from coordinate 30,701 downwards.
TCATTATCGTAGTTCTGATCTTAGCGGCATTGGGCTATTTTTTCATGAAAGGTGGTTCCAGTGTCGATGATTCGGCCTTGCTTCAAGGGGATGTTTCGGTCATGTCTGACAATAGTGGGGCACAAGTCTTGGCTCTTTTGAATCAGATCAATGCTATCGAGATAGACCCTTCGATTTTTAGTTCACCCGTATATCAGACTCTTCGAGATTTTTCAGTACCTATTCCACCTCAAAACGTTGGTCGTCCTAATCCGTTTGAACCAGTCCGTTAATACATTATGTCTGTCCTCGACATTCTACTTCAAAAAAACCTACTTACCAGAGAGGCCATTCGCGAGGTTCGGAAACAAACCGGCGCAGGCACTAGTTTGGAGGAGGCCCTGATATCACAAGGAGTAAAACCTGAGGATATTATCGCTGCCCGTGGTGAATTTTTGAATATCCCCGTGCGTTCCTTGGCAGATGTTTCGATTCCTTTCGAAGCGCTCGATTATATCCCCGAAGAATCAGCCCTGACCTACGGTTTTGCCCCTATCGGCCTCAAAGAAGGTGCGCTCGAAGTGGGTGTTACTGATCCGGACAATATGGAGGCGCGTGATGCGTTGAACTTTTTGGCAGCGCAAAAAAATATTCCCTATAAGATATTCCTGATTACGCTCGATGACTTTAAAAAAGTAATCGATACCTATAAGGGTATGACGGGAGAGGTTTCCAAGGCTCTTTCCGAACTCGAAACAGAGTTGTCAGTAGAAACCGAATCAGTAAAACCTGATACGCAGGCACAAGGTACCAGTTCGGGAAAATCAGGAGAAGAAAACACTCTGATCGTCGAAGATGCTCCCGTGGTCAAAATTGTGGCTACGATCGTTCGTTATGCAGTAGAAGGAGAGGCATCCGACGTGCACATAGAACACATGCGCGACAAAGTCCGTGTGCGTTTCCGTGTGGATGGTGTTTTGAATACCAGTCTAGTACTCCCTCCACAGGTTCACTCTGCTGTAGTGGCTCGTATCAAAGTGCTTTCAAATATGCGTCTCGACGAAAAGCGTAAGCCTCAGGACGGACGTTTCTCGGCACGTATCGATGGTCGTCGTATCGATTTCCGTGTATCCACGTTCCCTGCATATCATGGTGAAAAGGTGGTGATGCGTATTTTGGATCAAGCCAAAGGCGTGCGAACGTTGGAACAAGTCGGGTTCTCTGCAAAAAATCTGGCATTGGTTCGCGCGGCTATCAACAAGCCATACGGAATGATCTTGGTAACTGGTCCGACCGGTTCCGGAAAATCTACAACTCTATACTCGCTTCTTTCGGAAATTGATCGTGAAAGTTATAACGTGCTGTCGTTGGAAGATCCGGTGGAATACTCCATGGAAGGAGTCAGTCAGTCTCAGGTTCGTCCTGAAATTGGGTACACCTTTGCAGCCGGTCTTCGTACCACGTTGCGTCAGGACCCGGACGTTATCATGGTGGGAGAAATCCGTGACAAAGAAACAGCGCAGTTGGCGGTTCAGGCCGCTCTTACTGGTCACTTGGTGTTTTCTACACTCCACACCAACAGTGCGGCAGGAGTTATCCCGCGTTTGATCGACATGGGAGTTGATCCGTATTTGATTGCACCAACCCTTATCCTTTCGATCGGTCAACGGTTGGCCGGTATGTTGGTGCCTGGTGGGGGAGAGCCGGTGAAGGTGGATGGAAGTATCAAGGCAATGATCGATGAACAATTCGCGGATTTACCTGAGCAATATAAAAAAGATATTAAATTCTCAGATACGGTCTACAAGATCAAGCCAACACCAGAATCTCCAAAAGGAGTTCGGGGACGTATGGCGGTATTTGAAATGTTCGAAATGGACAAAGAGATTGAACAGGCTATCCTCAAGTCCCCGACAGAAACAGAGATTACCAAGATTCTCCGTGCCAAGGGCATGATTACTATCAAAGAGGATGCGATTATCAAGGCATTTGAAAAGAAGATTCCATTCGAAGAGGTGAATAAACTATAGTATACTTATGATATGAATGACGCTCCTCTTACATCATCTTCGAGTACAGAACAACCTACCACAGCTGCAGGTAGAAAAGTGATGTTTGTTGACGATGATAAGTTCCTGCTGGATATGTATACACTCAAATTCAGCAAAGCTGGGTACGATGTAAAAGCCATAGATTCAACCGATGCAGCCCTCAAACTAGTCACAGCAGGGTATCAGCCTGATGTTATGTTGGTGGACATTGTGATTCCGGGCATGGATGGTTTGCAGTTTGTGGAACGGATTAAAAAAGAAAAGTTATTACCAACCACAACAGTGATTATGCTTACAAACCAGGGTTCATCCGAAGATATTGCCCGAGCAAAAAGCCTCAATGTTGATGGGTACATTGTAAAGGCGACGACGATCCCTTCCGAAGTCCTCAAAGAGGCAGAAAAGATTTGGGCGAATAAGAAAAAATAGATTATCAGTTATTTATATACATATGGATTACGCAAAAGAAATTGAAGAATTGGTGAGTCTGCTTCTCAAAGAAGGTGCGTCCGACCTTCACTTGTCGTCGGGTCGTCCACCGATCATTCGTGTGGCCGGGGGACTTATTCCCCTGGTTAAAAAATCAGTATTGACGGCTGAAGATATGAAGGGTTTTTGTCAGGTATTCCTAACAGGTGAAAATCAGGTGTTGTTGGAGAAAAACAAGGATGTCGACTTTTCATATAGTCTCCAGAACGCACGTTTCCGTGGCAATGCCTTTCGTCGTCAGGAATCAATTGCTATTGCGCTCCGTCTGATTCCCAAAGCCATCCGTACTCTTCCGGAACTCAACTTGCCGGTGATCTTGGATATGTTCACACGTAAATCCCAAGGATTTTTCCTGGTAGTGGGACCGATCGGTCAAGGGAAGACCACTACGTTGGCAACACTTATTGAAATGATTAATCAGACACGCACGGAACACATCATGACCATCGAGGATCCGATTGAATATTTATTTGAATCAAAAAAATCCATTATCGATCAACGTGAAGTTCGTATCGATACTCCTGACTTTACAAGTGCTCTGACGGCGATGTTCCGCCAAGACATCGATGTGTGTATGGTGGGTGAAATGCGCGATGCTACTACTATTTCTACTGCCGTAACAGCGGCCGAAACAGGTCACTTGGTATTTTCAACATTACACACCAACAATGCTGCTCAAACGATTGACCGTATTATCGATTCGTTTCCGCCTGGTCAACAGGATCAGATCCGTGTGCAGCTCGCCAGTTCGTTGACAGGTATTTTCTCTCAGCGTTTGATCCCCCGTATGTCAGGAGGTTTGATTCCCGCGTATGAATTACTGATTAACAATAGCGCAGTCTCTAACCTCATCCGTGAACGTCGTACCTATGAGATCAATACGGTTATCGAAACGAGTTCACAAGAAGGTATGATCGATATGAACCGTTCACTTGCAGAACTTGTCCGCTCCGGTGAGATCACGGTAGAGAGTGCTCATATGAATTCGTTGAATCCGAAGACGTTGGAGAGAATGATCTGATCCTTTGTATATCATCCCCGTGAAAGTGGGGATGATATACAATTATCTGCTATACTTATCTTATGTTATTTAACTACGAATCTGTCGATACTACGGGAGCCAAAAAAACTGGCTCCATCGACGCGGTTAATTCCGAAGTGGCGATCTCCTCTCTGCAACGCAGAGGTTTGACATTGACTTCGATTGTCGAAGCGGGAGCTGGGGGTTCTCTCTTTAGTAAGAACATTGCGCTCTTTGACCGTATTTCCAACAAGGATGTGGTGATTTTGTCCCGACAACTTTCGACATTGTTTGAGGCTCAAATTTCCGCACTCCGTATCTTCCGCTTGTTGGCATCAGAAACAGAGAACCATGTGTTGGGATCAAAAATGCAAGTCATCGCCGACGATCTCCAGGCGGGAAGTCCGATTTCCGATGCGCTGGCCAAACATCCGAAAGTGTTCACGAGTTTCTATGTGAACATGGTAAAGGCTGGTGAAGAATCCGGTAAACTCGACGAAACATTCCAATATTTGGCTGACTATCTTGACCGTTCCTACGAACTTTCTTCAAAAATAAAAGGCGCCCTGATATACCCGGCTTTTATCGTGGTTACCTTTATTACCGTGATGGTCCTGATGTTTACGATGGTTATTCCCAAAATCAGTAGTATTTTGACAGAATCAGGACAGGAGATACCCGTATATACCCAGATCGTACTTGGTATTAGTAATTTCTTGCTCGAATATGGATTTATTTTGCTCGGCATAGCCCTGATCGGCGGATTCTTCTTTGTCCGCTTTGTACGTACTCCAGCAGGAAGGATGATGTACGATCAGACTATGCTCGGTATTCCATATGTTTCCACTTTGTTCAAAAAGCTCTATCTCTCACGCTTTGCAGATAACATGAACACCATGCTTATCTCTGGTATCCCTATGGTCCGCGCATTGGAACTCACTTCGACGGTTATCAATAATAAAGTGTATGAGAATATTCTTGCTACAGCAGTTACTGAAGTGACGGGAGGTAAGACATTGTCTGAGTCTCTCTCCAGTAATCCTCACGAGATTCCCGGTATCATGGTACAAATGATGAAAGTGGGTGAAGAGACAGGAGAGGTTGGGTCGATTTTGAAAACCATGTCACGTTTCTATACCCGTGAAGTAACCACAGCGGTTGATTCTCTCGTGTCACTCATTGAACCGTTGATGATCGTGATGTTGGGAGGTGGGGTAGCGGTACTCTTGGCTTCGGTCTTGATTCCGATCTACAACATTGCGAGTGCTCAGTAGGTGCAAAGGTTACCCACTTGTTATCCACAGATATGTATAAGGTGCCACATGGCGCGGAATGATATACTACTTCCAACAACCTTATATACAGACAAAGGTTAGTTATTAATTAAATTATTAGGTTATCGTAATTTTAAATATGAAAAAGTATACACAAGGTTTCACACTCATCGAATTGCTCGTGGTTATCGCCATCATCGGTATTCTCTCGTCAGTTGTGTTGGTGAGTTTGAACTCAGCTCGTAATAAGGGTAAGGATGCGAGAATTATCGCTAGTGTACAACAAATGAGGACTCTTGCTGAAACCGGCTACTCAGCAAACTACTCCGCAACTTTCACTGCTAGTCAAACTGGTACAACTAACGGTTCTGGGATAGTTGCTCCTGTTGGCTCAAATGCAGCAACTCTCATAGCCGACGTGCTTGCTCAAGGTAGTGTTATATTTGCAATTACAGATGCTGGACCTAACAACTTCGCAGTATTTGGTAGATTGGTAAGTGTTGGAAACAATACAACATATTTCTGTGTTGACTCTGCAGGACGAACATCTCAGGCTGTAAGTACAACTACGCCTTCCATTGCTTGTTCATAAAAGATCTATACAGTATGTATCTCTCCAACCCACCCTCGGTGGGTTGGTTTGCGTATGGGGATACGTTGTGCAATATATTCATGCTACAATTCTCTATATGAAAAAAACTCTTTCAAAAAAAGGCTTTACCCTTATTGAATTAATGGTCGTCGTGGCGATTATTGCATTACTCACTGGTATTGTGACTGTGAATCTTACCAAATCTCGCAGTAAGGCACGCGATGCAAAGCGCGTGTCAGATATTGGTCAGCTTCAATTGGCGTTGGAACTAGTGTTTGATCGATGTAACCAATATCCACAAGTTGCTGCAGGAGTAGCGACAATTAGCACGGCAGATGTGTGTACTAAAAATGGCACTGCAATAAATATTAATACCTTTATTTCTACAATTCCTGTTCCTCCATCGGCTGGTACATCAGAAACCTATTATAGGTACGGTACAAATTCTCCGTATGCTGCAGGTGGTACTGACTACGTCCTTGCTGTACGTCTTGAAAATCCAAGCGAAGTATTAACTGATGATGTTGATGGAACTGTATATACTGTTGCATGTGCAGATACTGCCCCTACCTATAACTATTGCGTAAAGCCTCAGTAAGAAGACATATTGTGAGTACTTAAACATGATTACCTTTTCACTCCTCCTTTCTTTCATCCTCGGTGCAGTCATTGGTAGTTTCTTGAATGTGGTTTCTCTGCGTCTTAACACAGGAAAGGGGATTGGAGGCCGTTCGGCTTGTATGTCATGCGACAATCAACTGACTTGGAAAGAATTGGTTCCTATCTTTAGTTTCATGGTTCAAAAAGGTGCCTGTAAAAAATGTAAAAGCAGTATTTCGTGGCAGTATCCTTTGATTGAGGGGGCAGCAGGAATTATCTTCGTCCTTATTTTATGGGTATTTCCACCTATATCACTTCAAGCAGCAGTCACTACGGTGATCCATCTTTTTGCTGCCTGTGTGTTGTTGGTTATTGCAGCCTATGATGCACGTCACAAGATTATTCCTGATGCATTGGTCTACACATTTTCTTTTCTCGGATTGCTCAGTGTCTTTATGGGTAGCGGAGCTTCTTGGTTTCAAATCCCGACAATATGGTCACTGTTGGCCGGACCGATTCTGGCGTTCCCGTTCGCATTTCTTTGGGTTGTTTCGAAAGGTACATGGATGGGGCTCGGTGATGCGAAGTTAGCCCTTGGTATTGGCTGGTTTCTTGGTATCGGTGGGGGAATAAATGCAGTCACATTGGCATTTTGGATCGCTGCTACTATCAGCGTGGTGTGGCTCCTCATGACTCGTGGAAGTCTCAAGCCGCGTACTGAAATTCCGTTTGGTCCGTATCTGATTTTAGGTATGTACATTGTGTTGTTATTCGGGGTACAAGTTATCGACCTTGAGGCACTGAAGTTTATATTCAGTTCTGGGGTATAATATACGAAGCATGAGACACGATTCACGATTCAAGAATATACGAACCTTTTCGCGAGGTTTTACGTTGGTTGAATTGATTGTCTCTATTTCTATTTTTGCAATGATGACAGCCTTGGTGGTGGCGAAGTATGGTAATTTCAATCAGAGTGTTTTGTTGACCAATTTGGCTTACGATATGGCACTGACTATCCGTACAGCACAGACGTATGGAGTATCGGTCAGACAGGAGGGGGGCGATTTCAAATATCCATACGGAGTTAGTTTTATTGCAGGTGATTCAACATTTGTTTTTTTTGCAGATACTGATGGCACAAAAAATGGCATATACGATGACGGTACGGATGCAAAATTAAATTCCTATACTCTTAAGCGGGGTGCAAAGATTAAGGATGTATGCATAGGTTCGAGCAGTGCTTCATGTTCAAGTGAATCGGTTCTCAGCATCACCTATACACGCCCGGATCCTGATGCGCGCATATGTCATATATATTGTGAAGCTACCATACCTGAATACGCCCGCATTACTATCGAAGGATTAGATGGCAGCACTCGCGCAGTGGTGGTTCGTAAAAATGGTCAGATTTCTGTTGAGGAATAAGCTGTCCTTTTGGTAGGAATGAAAGGTGGAGTATAATGTAATAAGCATGATTCAAGACTCAAGAAACAAGAATAAAGGATTCACCCTCGTGGAAATGATTGTTTCTCTGGCTCTCTTCTCTGTTGTGGCTACTGTTTCTCTTGGTGCGCTTATAAAAATCGTCAGTGCGAACAAAAAAGCTCAGACATTGCATGCTACGATTACCAATTTGAATTTTGCATTGGAAACAATGTCCCGCGAGATGCGCGTGGGAACAAAGTATGATTGTTACGATTTTAATGATCCGGTCGGTCCGACATTACGGAACCCTCCTTACAGTTGTAGTTTGGTAAACAACCAGCAAATAGCTTTTGAATCTTCCTTAGAGCTTCCATATGGTGCAACCACGTGTCATCCTATTATTGCGTATCGTTTTGTAAACAGAGATTCTGGAATTGCTACAATAGAAAAAGCTGAACAGCAGAGTTGTGGGGAAGTCTTGGACGATCAATTTGTCCCTCTTGTTTCCCTTGGAGATGTAACTATTACCGACGTGCTTTTGAGTGTTACTGCGGAGGATTACCCACTTGCGTTCATCAAGATCTCTGGAACTGCAGGGCAACGTGAACGAGAAAAGACAGACTTTACGGTGCAGACTGCCATATCTGCCCGGTTGCCATAAAAACTATGAATTCTCCTTTTCAAAAATCAAACAGAGTTTCAAGTGGTTTTACTATTGTAGAGACTTTGGTGGCGATCGCTATTCTGATGATTGCCGTGGCTGGTCCACTTGTTGCAGCGAGTCGTAGCCTCAATGCAGCGTTATATTCACGAGATCAAATGATCGGTTCCTTTTTGGCACAAGAGACAATGGAGGTTATAAAATCTCGACGAAGTAACGTGGTGAATGTTGATCCGGCAAATTGGCCTGGCGGATATGCCAGTTGTACTGCAGTAAGTCCGTGTGAGGTGAGTGCTACTGACCCTTCGTTATCATTACAGACATGTCCTGTTACGGGATGTGTTTTACGTCTCGGTACCGACGGGTTCAGTACAAGTGGAACAGAGCCAGGTCTAATTTTTTATCGTCGTTTTTATTTGGTATCAAGATCAGTGAGTCCTATTCCTGAATACAGAGTTCATGTGATTGTTGGATGGAATCAAGGGAAGATCCCATATGAATTAGAGGTAGTGAGTGAGCTTCTTTCGGCCAATAAATAATATGATATACAGTTCAACACATCGCGGATACACACTCTTGTTTGCTACTCTTACAGCGGCAGTAGTACTTAACATCGCTATATTTATAAGTTCAGTTAGCCGCAAACAGTACATATTATCTTCCACTGCACGAGATTCTCTGTTTGCAGTGTACAATGCCGATTCTGCTATGGATTGTGTTGCACCACGGTGGTTAGAAGATGGTTTTCCTTCGAGTGGAACTTTTATTTGTAACGGAATGTCGTATTCATACACAATAGCAACTCCTGTTAGTCCTCTTCCTGTTGGGTGGACTGCAGCATCCCGTTCTGCTGATATCGTTATTCCTTTTGCTTTGGGTATTGAAGAAAAAGGTTGTGCCAAAGTCACTCTTATTCAAGGTACCAAAGGAGGTGAACCTATTAGTGTAGTTGAGGCTTTGGGGTACAATTTGGGAAATGGTACCGCTGGTCAATGCCCAAAAATCAGTCCGCGAACCGTAGAACGTGCGCTCCGCGTGACGTATCGATAAAGTCCGGCGAGGTCTACCCTTGCACAGGGCATATGGTATCCTGTATTCATGAAAACCAAGGCTTCTCCGGAGGTTATTGAGCGCTTACATAAGCTCAGAAAAACCATAGAACAACACCGCTATGCGTATCATGTGCTTGATACGGAGGGTATTTCCGCGGAAGCTTTGGACTCTCTCAAGCATGAGTTAGTCGAGATTGAAACCGCTTACCCTGAACTGGTTACGCCGGATTCTCCGAGTCAGCGTGTTGCAGGCAAACCGTTACCTGAATTCAAAAAGATTCGTCACAAAGTGCCGCAATGGTCTTTTAATGACGCTTTTTCTCCGGAAGAAATGAAAGAATTTGATGCGCGTGTTCGTCGTTTTCTAGTGCAAGCCGGAGTTACGGATCCTCGCCCGACATATACCTGTGAGCATAAAATCGACGGTCTCAAGGTGGTAGTGGAATATGATAAGGGTTTGTTACAAACAGCTGCAACGCGTGGTGATGGTACAGTCGGTGAAGATGTTACCGAAAATGTCCGTACGATCAATTCTATACCGTTACGCATAGATTTTACCGGAAATCTGATTGCTGAAGGGGAGATCTGGATGGCAAAGAGTACTCTCAAGGCACTCAATGCAGAACAAATTAAAAAAGGTGAAGAACCTTTTGCAAATCCACGCAATCTTGCTGCAGGGTCTATTCGTCAGTTGGACCCAAAGGTTGCTGCATCTCGTAAATTGGATTCATTTATGTATGATGTGGCGTATATCGATTCACTATCTCATCGATCCGATCTTACTGGTCAATCTGCAGAGTTGGAATTTCTTACTTCCGTTGGATTCAAAGTAAATAAGTATCATAAACTCTGTGCCACCATGGACGAAGTGATTGCCTATTGGTACGAATGGCAAAAGAAAATGCCGAAGCAGGATTATTGGGCAGATGGAGTGGTGGTAAAAGTCGAACAAAAAGAATATCAGAATGTGTTGGGGTATACCGGTAAGGCTCCGCGATGGGGGATTGCGTTCAAATTTCCGGCAGAAGAAGTAACGACCGTTTTGGAAGATATCTCCTTCCAGATCGGTCGTACCGGCGTGGTCACACCAGTTGCCCACTTGAGGCCTGTGGTTGTTGGAGGGTCGACAGTTTCTCGTGCCACCCTTCATAACGAGGATGAGATCAAACGTCTTGATTTACGTATCGGCGATACGGTGATCGTGCGAAAAGCAGGGGACGTTATTCCAGACATTGTACGTGTGGTTACCGAGATGCGTACCAAGGCTCAAAAGCCATTTGTCTGGCCGACGCACATAGCTGCGTGCGGAGGTGATGGAAGTATCGAACGTATTCCCGGCGAAGCAGCATGGCGTTGTGTGGCCAAAGATTCGTTTAGTCAGCAGAAGCGCAAGTTCTATTATTTTGTATCAAAACACTGCTTCGATATTGACGGTGTAGGTCCTAAAGTTATCGATGTGCTCTTGGAGCATAATCTCATTACTCGTTTTGATGATATTTTCACTTTGAAGAAAGGGGATCTGCTCACCCTACCTCGCTTTGCAGAAAAATCCGTCGATAATATTCTTGCAGCAATAGAAAAGGCGCGCACGGTGACGTTGCCACGATTTTTGGCTTCACTTTCGATTCCTCAAGTTGGAGAAGAAACAGCACATGACGTGGCGGCGCATTTTGGTAAAAATAAAAAAGCTGGCACTGAGAATGAAGAAACTATTCATGAAATTATGCATGCTTCCCAAGCAGAATTTGAATCCATATACGGTGTCGGTCCAGTAGTGGCCCAATCATTTTATGAATGGTTCAAAGATTCCGAGAATAAAAAACTGGTTAATGCTTTGTTGAAACAGGTAACTATTGTGAGTGAACATGTGGCCTCTGGTCGTCCTCTCGAAGGGAAGTCGTTTGTATTTACGGGCACGTTGCCAACTTTGGAGCGGGATTATGCTCAAACTCTGGTACGTCAGAATGGTGGGAATGTTTCGAGTTCGGTTTCAAAAAATACGTCTTTTGTTGTGGCAGGTGAAGAAGCTGGTTCGAAGCTCGATAAGGCACGAGACTTAGGGGTACCTATTATCTCAGAGAAAGAATTTCTGGCCATGGTTCGACCCTAGGCCTACCCGAGGACACCAAAAGTTGCTACACTCACATCTATGATTACTCCTGCGGAAATCACTAAATTGGCCCAGTTATCACGTATCAAACTCACGGATGCGGATACGCAGTCATTGGTCAAAGAGTTCGATTCTATTCTTGGATACATTGATCAGCTCAAAAAAGTTGAGGTTTCCCTTGATGCCGAAGGACGTGTCGGTGCAGTCAAAAATATAATGCGGTCAGATGTTGTAGAAGATACTTCTCTTGCTGATCGTGAACGTCTGCTTGCTGAAGCACCGCGCAGAGAAGGTGATTTTGTGGCGGTTAAAAAGATAATCGCACAGGATTAGCCTGTAATACATCCATGAATATTGATTTAAAAAATCTGACAATCACCAAGGCTCAAGACGCTCTGAAAAAGGGTGAGTTTACGTCTGTACAACTAACTCAAGCATATCTCGATCAGATTGTACTCAAAAATAAAGACATCAATGCCTACCTGGAAGTCTATGATGATGCGTTGAAGGCTGCAGCACATGCTGATGAATTAATTAAAGCGGGCAAAGCTGGGCCGCTTACAGGAATTCCTTTGGCAATAAAAGACAATATTCTCGTTAAAGGAAAAACAGCAAGTGCTTCATCGAAAATTCTGGAGAACTATCATGCAACCTATAATGCGACCGTGATTTCAAAACTAGGTCGTGAAGGTATGGTGTTTCTCGGGAGAACAAATATGGATGAATTTGCCATGGGAGGTTCCACGGAAAACTCTGCCTTTGGTGTGACCAAAAATCCTCATGATACATCTCGTGTGGCTGGTGGTTCTTCGGGCGGTTCTGCTGCAGCGGTGGCTATGGATGGTGCATTGTGTGCGCTCGGTTCTGATACTGGAGGTTCTATCCGCCAGCCCGCCAGTTTTTGTGGAGTGGTTGGTCTCAAGCCGACATATGGTGCCGTCTCTCGATATGGAGTGATGGCGATGGGATCTTCGTTGGATCAGATTGGTCCATTTACTAAAACAGTTGAAGATTGCGAGATCCTGTTTAATGCAATGAAGGGGGTGGATGTGTATGACAGTACTACGATTACCGACCGTACATATTCACCAGTACGAATTGGCACCAAGAAACCGGTTATCGGTGTACCTCGAGATTTCTTGAAAGGTGACGGTATCGATTCAGCAATGCTGGCTGCCTTTGAAAAAAGTTTAGCGGCCTTGAAAGAAAAAGGCTACGAAATAAAAGATGTTTCCTTGCCGAACATTTCGTATTCATTGATGGTGTATTACATCTTGATGCCGGCAGAAGTTTCTTCGAACTTGGCTCGCTTTGATGGAGTAAAGTATGGGCTTCACGTTGATGGTGCCGATGGTATTGCTGATTATTTCGAAACACGTGGCGCTGGCTTTGGTCGCGAAGTGATCCGTCGCGTGCTTCTGGGAACATACGTTCTTTCTTCTGGCTACTACGATGCATATTACAACCGTGCCAATGCTGTGCGCGCTATGATCACTGAAGATTTTAATAAAGCTTTCAAATCTGTAGATATTATTGCTACCCCAACCACTCCATCTGCAGCATTTAAAATTGGTGAAAAGACTGCAGATCCTGTTGCCATGTATCTCGAAGATATTTTTACGGTAACTGCAAACCTTACTGGCATGCCAGCGCTGTCTATTCCGTGTGGTAAGACGACTATAGATGGAAAAGAATTACCTCTCGGTCTGCAACTTTCAGGACGCCATGGTGATGAGCAGACGTTGTTTGAAGTAGGGAAGGATTTTGAGCAGAAGTAAGCGTATAGACGGAGACAAATCCTTGCAATTGGCGAAGCGAGTTCCGCAGGCCAGAATTGGTACATTGTCGGAGTCTAAAATGCTATAATGGAAAAAATATTTCTATGCCTCCTCTTGAAATCACTACAAATAATCCTCCTCTGGTAAGTCCTCCGACTATTGATTTTCTTTCTTTCGGTGAAAAAGGTTTTCAGTGGCTCGCAGATTCATTTCCTTCTTTTTTCAATGCACTCAAGATTTTTATCGGGTACCTTATAGGTATTTCAATTCCCATCTCAGTGTTGTTGATTATTGGTATCGTATACTGCGTCGAACGTCTCAAACAGTTACGTAAGAAAGAGGAAGAGATATATGACCTCAAGGTTGAACCTGCATACGGAATCATTGAGGGGATTACGGGGCAACCAACGGAAGATGTTCCGGTAAAAAAAGATCCGGCTTTGGCACAACGCTGGAGTGTGATTGGGCAACATATCAATTCTGATAACCCGAATGACTGGAAACAGGCTATCCTAGATGCCGATACTATTTTGGATGATATTTTGATGAATCTCGGCTACAAAGGGGAGAGTGTCGGTGAAAAGTTGAAGCGTGCTGAACCTGCCGACTTTGCGACGATCAACGAAGCCTGGGAAGCTCATCGTGCTCGTAACGATATTGCTCACCGTGGACTCGATTTTAAAATAAACCATCACGAAGCCAAACGAATATTCCAACTCTATAAGAAGGTTTTTGAGGAGTTTTATTATGTGTAGTACAAATGAAAACCACCAGATAAAGCTGGTGGTTTTCATTTGTATCTTCTTGTTGCGGGGGCCGGAATCGAACCGACAATCTTCAGGTTATGAGCCTGACGAGCTACCGTTGCTCTACCCCGCGATATCTGGCTATTGTGCCACAGACAACGAGGTAATGCAAATATGTCATTGCATAACGGCTTTTTTTGGTCTATTATCGAAGGATTGTCGTGGATATATGTCGGCGTAGCTCAGTCGGTTAGAGCGTGGGACTCATAAGCCCAAGGTCGGAGGTTCGATTCCTCCCGCCGACACAGTATTTAGGTTATCACCAAAGCGAGCACGGCATTTTAATGCTGTGCGGGGAGGAATCGAAAAGGTTCCCGTTTTGTCCAAGAGCGAAGCGATTGGATACAAAACGCAATCCTTTAGGGCTGAGCATGTGGAACGGAGTCCGAGTTTACGAGGATGAGTACCACGTGAAGCCTCTACCGTTCCCGTAGGGAAAGATTCCTCCCGCCGACACCCTTTGTTTTTTTCTTGATTTCTGGTAGATTGATGCATGTAGGACATTGTTAAGGAATTGTGACATTTGCGTCCCGATGTCCATCGGGACGCTGCGTTCGGACCAAAAGCAAAAAAGAATTTTTTGCTTTGGATCCTCACTTGCGGCCATAGCTCAACTGGTTAGAGCACTCGCCTGTCACGCGAGAGGTTGGCGGTTCGAGCCCGCTTGGCCGCGCAGAAGGGAATGAATAAAAAAACTACTACACCACACCATGATGGTGCACCCATCCTTACGTACGGGGTAGCTGAATCTCCATTTGGTGTGTGTTTTGTTGGTCTCATAGAGCAGGGAGTGTGCACTCTTTCTTTCATTGAAAAGAAAGAGCTCAGAGCTTCGGTGGATGATTTGCACACCCGATGGCCATTGATGATTTTGAAACGTGATGATGTAAAAATAACTTCTCTTGTTAAGGATATTTTTGGTAATACTCCGTCAAAAAAGTCGGTTGATATTATTATGGAGGGTACTGATTTTCAGCTTAAAGTGTGGGAAGCGCTTCTTGCTGTTCCTTTGGGGAAGACGGTGAGCTATGCGGACATCGCACGTATCATTAAATCTCCTAAAGCGGTTCGTGCGGTAGGTACTGCATGCGGATCAAATCACGTTGCTTTCCTTATTCCATGTCACCGTATTGTTACTTCTCAAGGTAAACAAGGAGGATATCGATGGGGTATAGAGAAAAAGAAGAAAATCTTGGCGTGGGAAGCGAACATTATGACTCAATAATCTCTCTCGTGTCGACTTGTATGCGAGAGGTTTGTTTGCTATTTTTGGTCTGGAAAGGAGGTGTCTGTGCATAAGTTCATATACGCAGTCATTTTCGTGGTATGTATGAGCGGATGTCAGTCCGTTCCTCATTCAGTAGTCCCGCACACGTCCATTGAAAAGAATCCACACGTTCCCGATTCATTGAACGTTGTGCAATGGTTCTATCTCTGGAAATATGACAGCTACCGGTCAAAAGGATTGGAAAAATTTGGTCTTCCTGCGGATGCGACGCTCGAAGATTTCCGTCCTCACATTGCAACCATGCTCGGTTTGCCAGATATTGTATCCATCCCCGGAATACTGTCTCATCATAAAGTACAAGAAATTCTGACCGAAGAACGACGGCATAAAATCATCCACACCTTCCAACTTTCTCCCGACTCAACGTGGATCGATATTTACCGATTTGCCGAACGTCTCCGTGTCCAACGACTCACTCGTCCCTAATCATGTCCGGCCTTGAGATGCTCAAGGTCGGATTTTTTCATTGAAAAACTTCATTAAATGTATTACTATTCGTTGGCTTGTTTTGAAAGAGAGAGTGCCGATGTAGCTCTCTTGGTAGATATGACGCAACATAAACAAGCTGATGTGGCTGTCTTGGTAGGTATCACGCAAGTTTATAAGCCGATGCAGCTGTCTTGGTAGATATGGCGCAACGTAAACAAGCCGATGTAGCTCAGTTGGTAGAGCACGCCATTGGTAATGGCGAGGTCTCCGGTTCAATCCCGGACATCGGCTCCCTTTATACACAGACAAGAGTTTTATACCTCTTCAAAATGCTATACTAATATCAGTAAGTCGTGACACATCAAATCATTGGATGAGTCCTGCCAGCTCCCTCTTACCACCCACTGTGTTTTGGAGACTTCGCATAGTATCTTCGACACCTGAGAGTGTCACACACTCATCCAATGACCTTTAATTTCCGGCAGACTGTGCCGGATTTTTTTTATCTCGCTACTCTTCGTTACTGGGGTAGACCTCGGGACAATCTCCTCTTGACGAGGAGATTGGATATGGTAGCCTGTTCTTTGGATGGTTGGTTCCTCATAGCGCCTGAGGTGTGACGAACTCACATCAATACGCGTAAAACTCCCGATCGGGATTCGCACATAAAAAAAGGCGAACACGAACTCTTGTAATGGTGTCGGCTTCATGATCTGTGATCCCGATTTCCTGAACACTGTTCGGACGAAGGGATTGACCATCCACTCTTTCTAGCCCTGATGTATATCGGGGCTTTTTTGTTTAAAATTTCACATTCTGCTAGTCTTACCGTATGGACCACAAGGAAAAGATCAGTCAGCGAATTGCAGAACTCGAACAGGCTATGCTGGCGGGTGATTTTTGGTCAGACAAAAATAAAGCACAGGAGCTTATTGCGGAGCATAAGAATCTCAAGGCTGAACTCGAAGGGGTGGGTAAGTATGACAAAGGCAATGCCATTATGACTCTTCTTTCGGGTGCGGGCGGTGATGACGCTGAGGATTTTTCAGCGATATTGGTACGTATGTATCGTCGGTATGCTGACGGTAAGGGGTGGGGCTGGAATGTCATTCATGCCCATGAAAACGATCATGGTGGATATCGCAATGTCACTATCGAAATATCAGGATCCGGCGTCTACGGTAAACTCAAAAATGAATCAGGAGTACATCGCTTGGTTCGCATTTCTCCTTTTAATGCCAATGAAAAAAGACACACCTCATTTTCGCTGGTCGAAGTCATTCCCCAATTTGAAAAAACCTCTGCCAACGATATGGTTATAGCTGAAAGTGATGTGGAAATCAGTATTGCCAAGTCAGGCGGCCCGGGCGGACAAAATGTAAACAAGCGCGAGACCGCAGTACGTCTCCTTCACAAGCCAACCGGTATTTCCATCCATGTAACTTCCGAGCGTTCTCAGGCTCAAAATCGTGAAAAAGCCATGGATATTCTCCGTGCCAAATTATGGAAAAAAATCGAAGAGAACCGTAAAGCCAAAGAACGAGGTATGCAGATATCGTCAACTACTGCTATTGAGTGGGGAAATCAGATACGTTCGTACGTACTGCACCCCTATAAGATGGTCAAAGATCATCGCACTAACGTCGAGACAAGTCAGGTTGAAGATGTGCTAGAAGGGGATATTGATATGTTTATTGAGGCGGAAAAAGATCTCTAATTGTCTACGGGGTTCGCGGGATCGACGTGGGATGATATACTAAGAACATGATTTATTACGACAAAGTTACCCGCGTATACCCTGATAAGTCTGTGGCTCTCGAAAATGTCTCATTTGGTGTTGAACCAAAGGAGTTTGTCACGATTGTCGGTCACTCTGGGGCGGGCAAGACGACTCTCATGAAAATGTTGATTGCCGAAGATCGTCCCACTACCGGCTCGGTATTTTTCGAGTCAGCTGATATTAGTCGTCTCAGTAAAAGGGAGGTCAGCAAATTGCGTCGCCGTATCGGTACGGTATTTCAGGACTACCGTCTGATTCCGGGTAAAACTGTGTATGAAAATATCGCTTTTGCTATGGAGGCTTCTGGTCGTACCGATGCAGAGATTGCTTCGGATGTTCCTCATGTACTCGAACTCGTTGATCTTGGTCACAAGATTTGGAATTTTCCCAAAGAACTTTCTGGTGGCGAACGTCAGCGTGTCGCCATTGCTCGCGCAATTGTAACGCAGCCGGATATCATCCTGGCCGATGAGCCGACCGGTAACCTCGATCCTACGAGTACCTACGAAATCATTCGCATTTTACAAAAGATCAATGATCTCGGTACGACTATTATTTTGACCACGCACAATAAAGGAGTGGTAGATACTGTCAAAGGGCGTGTGTTGACCATGGAAAAAGGCCGCATTGCGCGCGATGATAAAGATGGTAAATATGTCTTATAATTAATTTATGATATTCACTACGTTCAAGAGAATAACGCGCACCGGGTTCGTCAATTTTTGGCGTAATGGATTTTTGTCATTTGCAGCAATTGTCGTAATTACCCTTTCACTCTCTGTGTTTGGGGGACTTGTATTTGGAAGTGCTTTTGCCCGTGCTCTCCTCGCAGATGTCAAAGACAAAGTAGATATCAATGCTTACTTTACCCTCAATGCTCCTGAGGCGGATATCTTGGCTTTGCAAAAAGAGGTCAAAGCCATGACCGAAGTTTCCAAGGTTGAGTATATTTCCAGTGAAGAAGTCCTCGCTCAATTCAAGGAAAAATGGAAGGATAACACTCTGATTATGCAGGGTTTGGATGAAATTGAGGGAAACCCGTTTCCTGCTGTCCTCAATATTAAGGCAATAAATCCTGGTCAGTACGGCAGTATCGCCAGTTTCCTCGAACAAAAGAATCCGACAACTGCCGATGGTACGCCTTTGATTGAAAAGATTAACTACCAGCAGAATAAGCTGATCATTGACCGTCTTGGTCGCATTATTCCCGCGATCGAACAATCTGGTTCTGCTATTGCGCTGGTCTTGGCTCTGGTGGCGATCATTGTGGTCTTCAACACTATCCGCATTATTATTTATACTTCTCGTGATGAAATTTCAGTAATGAAGCTTGTGGGTGCAAGTAATATCTATGTCCGCGGCCCGTTGGTTGTTTCGGGGATCATGTACGGAATTGTTTCAGGAATCATTACCCTGATTTTGATGGCTATCTTTGCCTATTGGAGTGATGCAGTGCTCTTGCGTGTTGCAGGTGTTCAGGTGGCTGCGGACTTTGAACTGGTGGTGAATATTCTCTCTCGTTATTTTGTTCAGAACTTCGGTCAGATATTCATCATGATTATGGGTGCTGGTGTTATTCTCGGTGCGGTCTCCAGTTATATTGCAGTACGAAGGTATTTGAAGGTGTAAGTAAATATGCGTCAAGAGTAGACAATCATTCGGCACTCGCCTAAAATAGGGGAATGAAAAAAACCGCCGGCCATAAATATATTTTTATTATTGGCGGCGTGATGTCGGGAGTTGGTAAGGGAGTCGCCAGTTCTTCGCTCGGTACTCTCCTCTCCGCCAAAGGTTTTCGAGTCAATTTGGTAAAAGTCGACCCTTATCTCAACGTCGACGCCGGAACTATGAACCCCACCGAGCATGGTGAGGTTTTTGTTTTGAACTCAGGATTGGAGACCGATCAGGACATGGGTAACTACGAACGTTTCTTGGGACGGGATCTGACAAATGACGACTATATTACCAGTGGCATGATATATAAGCATGTCATCGAGAAAGAGCGTGCGCTCGAGTACGGAGGTAAGTGTGTAGAGGCGATTCCGCACATTCGTGATGAGATTGTCGGGCGTTTCGAACATGCTGCGCGCACCAATAAGTCTGATATTTCTATTTTGGAAATTGGGGGCACGGTTGGCGATTATCAAAACATCATGTTCATCGAAGCTGCTCGTGTGCTCAAGATGCGTCATCCTGATGATGTGATCTTTATTATGGTGAGTTACTTACCAACTCCTGGCAAGCTGGGAGAAATGAAGACTCGCCCGACGCAGCATGCGGTACAACAGCTTGCTTCGTACGGAGTGAATACCGATATTATCATTGCTCGTGCCGAAACTGCTCTTGATGAGCGTCGCAAGACCAAGATCGCTGTCGCCTGCAATATTCACCCAAAATGTGTGATTTCGGCGCCTGATATTGAAAGTATATACGATGTGCCGATCAATTTTGATCAAGACCATCTAGGAAATATTGTGTTAGAAGCGTTGCATATAGCTCCACGAAAGACGACGGATGAATTCAAAACGTGGAAAAAGATGGCACGTGGTATCAAGAACTCGAGTCACAATCAGATCGACATTGCGATCGTGGGAAAATACTTTAATACCGGAGATTTTACCTTCACTGATGCGTATTTATCAGTCCTTGAAGCAGTAAAATTTTCTGCATATGCAGCTGGAGTCAAAGCGGTTATTCATACAGTCAATGCGCGTGATTTTGAAAAAGGGAAAATCGACTATAGTTCATTGGACAAGTATCACGGCATTATTGTACCGGGAGGTTTTGGGGAAACAGGTATCGAAGGGAAGATCAATGTGATTCGATATGCGCGTGAAAAGGGGATTCCGTATTTTGGTTTGTGTTACGGTATGCAACTTATGACTATCGAGTATGCCCGCAATGTCCTGGGTCTCAAGGGTGCCAATACCGCCGAGATCAATCCACGTGCGGCACATCTCCTGATCGACATTATGCCCGAACAAAAGAAAAAGATTGCCGAAGGGAACTATGGTGGTTCTATGCGTTTAGGATCATACACAGCACAGATTTTTGCCGATACGATTGCGCACGAAGCCTATGGGGCAGACGAGCGCTTTACCGGAAAGAAGAATACAAAAGCCAAAGCATACAAGGGTGTGTTGAAGATCGAAGAGCGTCATCGTCACCGCTATGAAGTGAATCCTAAATATGTTGAACAATTGGAAGCTGCAGGTTTAGTTTTCTCGGGTAAATCTCCTGATGGTATGCTGATGGAAATTGCCGAGCTCCCTCGTTCCGTACATCCGTTCTTTGTGGGGACACAATTCCACCCGGAATTTCTCGCTCGTCCGCTTGCTCCACACCCTCTCTTTACGGCGTTCATGAAAGCTTCAAAAAAGCGAAAAGCTCAGCAGCCTGTTTCTTCGGTAGAAAAAGAAAATGCAGAAGAAGTGCTGACAACATATACCTTGGCGTATAAGAAGTAAATAAAATTCACCTGCGCTCAAAGAGTTGTGGTGGTGAAAAAAACAAGCTGATGAAAGGCATGATATAATCGAAGTATCACTCATTATATTGTGAACATGTATCCATTTGTACCTCGTTTTTTCATCAAGATAGTCACTATTGTTTTAGGAACAACAATAAGTGTTTTTGCACTATTTACATTATTGAGAGTTGTGACGCATAGTGCGCACGTTGAGGCGGCAAGCAGCATACATTATCCTCAGTTTTGTCTCGGTGGATGGAAAAATCCTCAGTATGCGAGCGGTCCTTCGTTAGTCACATCAGATTCTTCTGCTGACGCTTTTAGTTCCGACAAGTCGGCATATTTGGAGTCTTCTGTTGCCGCACAAATTTTTTGCGGTTATTTTTCAGTAAAAGATGCTCAGAATCCTCCTAGTAAGGCAATCATACATTTTGATTGGTCTATGGATTTTAAGGGGGAGTCAGTGGATAAACCAAAAGAGGTTGAATCGTACACGAGTCAAGAGGGGTACATTTCTGTACCAGCTGCAGATCTGATCATACCTGTTGGATCAGAAGAAGCGAATACAGTAGAAGCAGATACTAAGCCTGAAACAGTTACGGATACCCAATCATCTGATCAGCCTGAGGTACCAAGCGAATCTACGCCTGACACTGCAGAAATTATTCCGGTCGTACCAGCCGAAGATGATTCAGATGTTACTCCTGTATCAGAAGAATCCACAGCTCCATCTCAGGATGTTGTGGATACTCCGCCACCAGCAGAGCCTGTACCTGAGTCACCTGTCGAACCTGCACCAGAAGATCCGCAGGCGTTCGATACCAAAGACAGTTTTTTGAAAAAAATAGGTGCGCTTCTTGTTCACTATGCCCATGCTCAGACTCAGGAAATAATGACTGATTTTCTTGAAATCAGTTATAGTTTCGACGGTATTCGATGGGTGGCTGTTGGTCGTGTGAATAAGGATAATTGGAAGGATTTTCAGGTCGAAATACCTGTTACTTCGTGGGATGAGGCGAAACGTCTTCAGATCATGGTCTCGGTTCTACCAACAGTAGATGAAAAGCCTGATATATATATGGATGGGATGTCGATGCGTGTGCACTATGACCGAACAGTACTGGAACTGACGGCTCAAAGTCTCTCAGCGGTAACATATGCAGTTGATTCTTTGATTGGGATTTCTGATGAAGATGTCGAAATGATTCCAGAGGTATCCCTATCACTACAGCCTGTGGTGATTAAAAAGAAAAAACTCGCTTTTTCTCTCACGGGTAATCCGGAGCCTGTATCTGTTGCACAGGGGTATGCAGGGATAGAGGTTGTCGAAAATGAAGATAACAAATCTCTTACCCTCAAAGGGTCATGTTCCCGTAAGTATTTTGTGATCCTTACCTATCGGAATGTGACTGATTATATGGATAACATATCATCATCACTCATCAACAGGGCATATGAGTGTGTCGGTGGCTCTTTTGTGTACAACATGTCATCATTGCCAGCCGAGACAACGCGTGACGGGTCACAATATTTGCTTGTGGCTGAACAGGACGAAGTTGGAGCATGGGAACCTATCAGTGATGTGTATCCGATTTCTATAGAAGCAGCTATAACGACAGAGACAGTGAATGAATAATACTATTCCGACATATGACCATTACCGCAAAACACATACAACGTTCAAATATTATAGTTACCTACCCGGACAACTCTCTTCCGTTACCTGAAGCGTCACAGATGTTTGCATTGTATCCAGGTGATATTTCAAAAGGGAGTATTTTTTCCGATACTCCGTCATTGATGACAAGAATTTTCGAATTTCCCAGTATTGGAGTGCAGTGGATTTTTGAACCGAGTCGTATTCGTATTGAGGATCGGATGATACGGCAACCAGGTGATTCAAAACTTGCACACGAACTCCTTCGAGTGCTCGAAGTTCTGTATCTGAACATGCATCCGTCAGCCTACGGTTTCAATTATGATATAATCTATCGCGTAAACCCTATTATACCGACCCGGGAAATAATGGAATCGTTTGTAGACAGTGCTTCACTAGAGGATATCAAGGACTTTGGGTGGCAGTATACATTGGCGAAGGACAAAGGGAGGCGTACGGAGACATATTTTTTCAAAGCAGTCTCACCGATTGAGTATAGTATTCATGCAAACTTTCATTTCAATGAAACGACGCTTCCGAGTAATACCGAACTCCAGGCAGCTTTTGAAAAAAAATACATAAGTACTGATGATAGTTTGTTGCATATGAGTTTTTCGTAAGAAAAGAAAGAGTCACCGGTTTTTATCTTATACATTATGTCCATTCAAGACGGCAAAGTTTCTCTCTATGTCTCCAGATTCAGTAATCGTTTTGTCGTTACTGTCCTTATATGTATACAGGTACTCTTGTCTGTAGTGCTCTCTATTTCGTTGGCAAGTCATCTGATTTGGCCTGAACAGAGTCAGGCGGCTGCAGGTACTCCTATGCAAGTTGCATATGAAGGACGTTTGACTGATTCGTCTGGTAATACACTAGGTGGTGCAGGTACTCTCTATTGTTATCGCTTCTCAATTTATGACGCCGCAACGTCTGGTACGAAATTGTGGCCACCAGGTACGCCGACACAGACTATCGCTACAACTACCGATGGAGTTTTTAATGCTGTGATAGGTCAGGCAGACACGCTGAGTTCCACAGTATTTGATTTCTCTACAACCTCGACGGCATACCTTCAGGTCGAAGTAAATACTACAACGTCTACGTGTGGAGGATCATGGGAAGCATTGTTGCCACGTCAGTCAATCCTTTCTTCGGGATATGCGCTTCAGACAAACAATGTCTACGGAGCACTTTTGAAGACTGATACTGCAAACAATCGTGTCCAGATCGGTACTGGTGCAGGTACCCCTTCGCCAGCCTATCTTGGTCTCGATTTTCGTAATGTCGCTGATTATGTAGGACAGACATGTTCGACAAATGGACTCATGTGGTATAACTCAGCAACGTCTCAAGCGCTGGTGTGTAACGGGGGAGTTATCCAAAAGATTGGAACGACGGGTACTACGACTCTTGCAGCTATCAATGCAAACAGTGGCACCCCTGCAAGTGCTGGCACGGTTGTCTTTTCGAACGGTAACGGTGTTACATTCGGCATTAATGCCAATACGATCACTGCGAGTGTTGCGGCTGGTGGGGGTAATACACCAGATCTGTATATGTATGATAATTTCAGTGGACGTCAATTCATTACCAACGTTACAAACATGACTGCGATATCGCAACGTCCAATTTTCATCCCATTCAAGATTGATGGGAATTTAACATTCAACAATATTGCACTCGAGGTGTCTCGTGCGACTTCGGGCTCGAATTTGTTTACCGCACATGCGGCATTGTATACCTATGTGAACAGTACGCAGATCTCACGCTTGGCTTCGTTGCAAAATACATTTAGTAATACAGCAACCGCAAGTATTTCCGGTATCCGTCAATTCCAGCTTACAGGACTCGAAAATGCGGGGACCAATTTAACCCCTGGAAACTATGTGATGATGCTGTATTTCTCTGCTGCGGCTACGGCAAGTATGAACTATAGTTTACGTGGTGGACAGACCGTGGGTCCTCCTGTTGGAAACGTGTTTCCGGGAGCAAATTCACAGATTACCGCAACATCGCAACTGTCCAGTGTGTATATCGGTCAATTTTTTGGTAGATATACGGCTACAACTGCGAGTCCTCCCAATAGTGTGAATTTAACTCAGGTTCAAGGATATACCAGCGGACATCCGATTTATTTCAGAATGTTTAGAACCTAATATGAATCAGGCAATCGTTACTGAACAACTGAATATAGGTATCAATAATGCAGATTTGGCAAAAGCAGTTGAACGTCTTGTCAAAGGAAAGGCATACCAAGATATTTCGACAGTTATCGTATGTCCAACGCGCGGAATGATACCTGATCGCGTCGTACAATCGTGGCTCGGTCTCATGAAACCAATGAATCAGAAGGTTATTGGTCCTATATTTTTTCGAGGATATGAAGTGGGGGATGCGTATAACATGGCCATTGATATGGTACTCAATCATCCTGATTTGTCTCATTGGAAATATATACTAACAATTGAAGAAGATAACATTCCTCCGCCTGATGGTTTGTTAAAATTGTATGAACATATGGATACGTATGATGGGATCGGAGGATTGTATTGGACCAAAGGCGAGGGAGGGCAACCGATGATATATGGCGACCCCTCGCTTGAACCGATGAATTTTATTCCTCAAATACCAAAGCCAGATACAATACAAGAGGCAAATGGATTGGGTATGGGGTTT
>LFCL01000023.1:0-5529 GCA_001189105.1 Parcubacteria bacterium C7867-002 | reverse complement strand
CTTGAACGTCCATGGTTCAAGACAGTGCATGAATATGAACCAGGAAAAGGTAGTCGCATGTATACACAAGATTTGTATTTCTATGAACGTGCTCGCAAGTTAGGGTATCGTTTCGCATGTGATACTCGGGTGCGTGTTGGGCATTTTGATTCGGGGACTGATGTTGTGTGGTAATAATACATATATGAAAAAAATCCTCATTTTCCAGATAGTGTTACTTGTGATCACAGCATTTGGTGTAGTTACTTTGTTTGTATTGAAGCCTACTATGGTCCCTCGTGTCGAAATAATCCCTTCCGGTGATTCGCTTGCTGTGCCAGAGACATTTTCCAAGAATACTCCTTCGTTGGTTAATCCAGCAGTGCTGACTGACATGGGTAAGCATTACATCATCAACTTTAAACCGTTACGAGATAAATTGGTGAGTATACAGCAGAAATATAAGAACACGACGTATATATATTTTCTGTACCTGAATAATGGTGTGTGGGTTGGTCTAGGGGAAAAGGAATCCTTTACAGCCGCAAGTACACTCAAGGTTCCGTTGGCTATGTCACTTATGAAAGCAATAAGTGAAAAAAAGTTAGCACTTTCTGATCGTTATGATTTGGAAAGACTCAATTTGGATTCTAATTTTGGTGATTTGTATAAGGCTGGTGAAGGCAAGGAGTTATCAGTTGATGATTTTTTAAAAATCATGCTTGAGTTGTCTGATAATACTGCCATGAATGCAATCTTTGAAATATTCAATCGAATAGGTATCACTGATCCCTTGGCTGATGTATACAGTGTGTTGGGATGGGAATTTGTCCAGAATGTTCCTGAAATGGGGAAGCCGATCGACTATTCGAAGATCAATCTCAAGACGCTCGCAAATATGTTTTTGGCTCTATACAATGCGAAATATTTGAATGTGCCAGATTCGGAAAAGATTTTGCATCTTTTGGCACAGACACCATTTGATACAAAGATCGTCGCAGGAGTGCCAAAAGATATTATAGTGAGTCATAAGATAGGGGTTGCTGCGCCAGACAGTATATTTTCTGATTGTGGCATAGTGTATGTTCCTAATAGGCACTATCTACTGTGTCTCGGATCTTCTGGGGCAGATGAAAAAACGGCCGCGTCATTTATGGCAGAGGTGTCCAAGGAGGTTTACCAGTACGTTATGCAAAACTGATATGATTATATTTCCAACCACAGAGGATCGCGGCATTAAACTCGATATTGCGTGCGGACAAAATAAACGAGAAGGTTTCGTTGGCGTGGACATTGCACCTGGTCCGGGTGTTGATTATGTATGGGATCTCGAACAGTATCCTTGGAAACCCTTTAAGGATAATAGTGTCAAAGAGGTTCACATAAGTCATTATGCCGAACATACCAAAGATCTTATGAAATTCATGGATGAAGTGTGGCGTATATGCGAAGACGGGGCAAAAGTTACTATACTCGGTCCGTATTATACGTCTATCCGTTGCTGGCAAGATCCTACGCATACACGAGCGCTTTCCGAAGCGACATGGTTGTATTATCAGAAGTCCTGGCGTGAGATGAATAAGTTATCGCATTATCCGATTGTATGTGATTTTGAGGTTACCAATATGGTTCTTTTTTTCAATGAACCGTGGAATCAAAAATCAGAAGATGCAAAACAGTTTGCCATCAAACATTATTGGAATGTAGTAAGTGATATGATGGTTGAATTGAAGGTGAAGAAGATCTAAGTATCTTCGTGTATGACAAAAACACCTCTATCTATAGGAATGCTTCTCAGGACAAATACAGCCCTTGTATTTTTGTGTATTATTTCGATCGGTATATTGTTTATAACCTTTAATCCTGATGATTCCTTTGAATCATCACCATCAACGTCTTCTGTTCAGATCATGGAAACTTCGTCAGTCCCGCTTTCAAAGAAAGATGGGGTATTGTTACCGGAGGCATTTAGGTCTATGCCACTACCAGAGACATTTGAATCTTTTGTGTATCAGGGAGAAAAAACAAGACATATTTCAACGACATGTGCCGATATGTTCGATGTAATCATGATTTTTCCCCAACAAATTGATTATCGTAGTGATGTGTTATCTGCCCGATACAACTCGGCTCTTTCGTGCGTCATCGGTGAAACAAAAATGAACGAAATTAACATGGAGGGTTTTGGTTTTCAGTCGGGACATACGTATTATGTTGTGCGCGCAAGTCAGGGACAGGAAGGGTTGTGGCATAATCCATATTGATCCAATGGGTTGCCTGCTATAATGACGGATATGATATCGAGATTTTTACTCGCAAGTTCTTTTGTGGCTTTGTTTTGTGTAACCGGCATACTCAATATGTTTTGGTGGAAGGGTGTAGGTGCGTTCGATGCAACCTCCACCAGTTTTTTTATACGTCAGCATATTGTGCCGTTTGCAGGTGCTGTGCCCAATCGGTCTTTTGGCACCTCTACAACCTTTATGTTGATCGGTACTGGTGGTCAGGCAGCGTTAGGTACTTCAAGTTCAGCATCGTTCGGTGTTCAAAGTGGATACCTTCGAGGTCTTCATAATGGTCCTGCTCCGGAATATGTACAAGGACACTATCATTGGCGTAATGATGATGGATCTGAAGCCCTTGCCACATCAAAAACAAGTGGTACTCAAGATACTGCTATTAGTTCTTTGCCAAAATCGACACCCGTACGTGTGCGAATAGGAATTAGTAATGAAAGTGGGTCACTCCTCGACTATTCAGCACAACAATTTCGTCTGGAGTATGGTCTCAAATCAACGACATGTGAAGATATTGGGTCATGGGTTGATGTTGGTGCAGTTGCTGGGGATTGGGATATGGTAGATTCGGCATATATTACGGATGGCAACAATACAACCAATATAGCAGTGTCTGTTGGAGGGGTAACCGATGAGAATCATACGTTTATTTCTTCGAATGCGGCACTGAAGGACACATCCAGTACAGCGTCCGCATTACTTGTATCTAGTGAGTCTTTTGTCGAGCTTGAGTACGCAGTGCAGGCACTTTCTAATGCTACTGATAGTGGAACATATTGTTTCCGGGTTACTCATGCCGGATCAGCGACGCGGTATGTGTACTCAGTGTATCCTCAGGCAACTATTGAAAGCGGATCATTGACGTTTACGACCGATGGCGCAACACAAGCGTTTGGCACGATTACTCCGGGAGTGTTAGCAGCAACGTCGAGTATACTTCGGGTTACTACTGCAAATGCAACAGGGTTTACTATTACCGCTTCCCGTAATGATGCAACCGGTACGTTGTCTAATGGTACGGTGTATATTCCCGATAAAACCGCCTGGGTTCCGGGGGTAGCAACGACGAGTGTTGGAAACGCTACGGCTTCAACTACAGAAGCAAATACTCTGCAATTCCGTGTCATTTCTGTGGGGACAGATACAGCAAATTATGCATCGGCCTGGTGGGGTAATGCAGATACGACCGCAGCCGCCTTGTTTGCAGGATTTCCTGCGAGTGCGCAGACGATAGTGAACCGCTCAACATCAGCAGGGTCCGGAACGGTCAGTCGTGTATTGTATAACATCATGACACCTGCTACTCAGCAGGAAGGTTCGTATTCAGGAAGCGTGACCTATACCGTTACAGCGAATCCTTAGGACCGAAGATGGTAATGTGGATAAATGGAGCAGATAGTTTCGTGATACAATGTGTTCATTCTGGTTAATTATTAGTAATAAAAGAGCATTTTGCATGTCATTTCATTTACCTAAAAAACAGTCTGGCATTTTTCGAGATATGGTCAGTGCGCTCTTGGTAACTTTGCTCATATTTTCTTCGGTCGTCTATGCTGTGCAGGTTCATGCAGAAGCAGTGACACTCACTGCGACTGTTGCTTCTAGTCTTACATTTACTACGTCTACGAATCAGTTCGGCACAATTACTCCGGGCACGTACAAGATCGCCACAACAACTCTCGATGTTGCAACAAACAATGTAAGTGGATGGAATATAACCCTGGTTGGTGACAGTCAGAGTCCATCTGACACAGTGATGGATTTGACTACAGATGCTGCTATCGGTTTGACCGACCAAACCGAGTGGGTACCTGGAGTTGCCACTACGTCTGCGGGTAATGCGGTTGTACGAGCGTCTCTCGATAGTTCAGGTGATGTGTTAGCCTTTCGCGTGATGACTGCTTCGAGTACAAACGGAACCGCTTTTCTGGCTCCTTCATGGTGGGGAACAAATGATACTGATGGGACAGCGAAATTCGCGGGTATTGCAAGTACTACTGTTCAACGACAAATCGGTAATGCCGGGGTAGGTTCATATAGCTCCTCAAATCACATTAATACCGTCCAATATTATCTCGACGTACCTTCTACTCAACAAACCGGTAGTTATGATGGTGCCTTGACATATACTGCTACGGCAAACTAGTCTTGCAGATATGAATACTTATTCACTCAAGATATATAAGAAAACCGCAACGCTGGCCATGGTTGTCTTCATGGTCATGTGTGGGGTGGATATTCATATTACACATGCTGCTACAGGTCTTACGATACAGCCGATCAAAATATCTCAGACGCTTGATCCTGGAAAAGAGATATCAGGAACCATTCTCCTTTCAAATGCAGGAGGAGATGATGTCTTGGTAGAAATAAATGTGCAAGATTTTATTCCGACAGCTGGCACAGATACCGTCCAATTCATCGGTCGTGCACCAGGAGTTACCACGGTTCGTGATTGGATTACCATAAATACACCTTCGTCATTCATCTTCAAAAAAGGTGAATCAAAGCAAATACCTTACACTATCAAAGCGCCAGCTGACGCTGAACCAGGTAGTCATTTCGGAGTTATATTTTTTAAAGCATCCGATGCGGCAAACTCGGAATCACAAATTAAGGTTGGAACACAAGTTGGTGTTCTTACGTTTGTGACTGTTTCAGGTCTTTTTGAACAGAAAGGGGTAGTAACTGACTTCACCGTCGATCGGTTTGTACAGAGTGGCCCAGTGCATTTCAAGTTGAATTTCCAAAATACAGGAACAGTACATTTTGAGCCGAAGGGTACGATTGATATTACAAATATGTTCGGAAAAGTAGTTGGTTCCGTCCCGGTCGAAGGATATGCCGTACTTCCTACAGGTGTAAAAAACATGGGATTTACGTGGAACGTACTCGGTTTACTCATCGGTAAATACTCAGCAGTGGTGTCTGTATATGATATGCAAGGTGCTGTTATCTCACGTTCTGCAACAACGTTCTACGCGTTCCCTTCTTGGTATGTTGGTGGTTTTGTAGCTACTCTCTTGGCGTTCTTCTTTATTATTCGGTTCATTAAGTCAAAAATAAAAATTAAGGTTAGTTTCAAGTAGTGCGGTTCGAGGTCGTTCTGTATGAATGAAACATTATCTCCCCATCATCCTTCTGTGTATCCTTATACCCTTACAACTGTACGGGGGAACTTTTAATCTCACTGTCTATATTGATAATCCGGATGCTCCAGCAGTAGAAAGTGGTGGTGGCGGGGGAGGGGGAG
>LFCL01000009.1 GCA_001189105.1 Parcubacteria bacterium C7867-002 | reverse complement strand
TCACGAAGCCCGGCCCGCGCTGCGCCGTGATTTCCTCGATGTCGGTAAAACCCGTCCCAGCGATGTCGTACACGTTGCCGATTGGCGGACGGTTGATGATGTCGACGCCGACACACTTCTTCGGTTGCGTTGAGGCGAAAGAAGATTGAGTTCGGGCCGATCAAACCCCTGTGCTTTGACCAGTCGATCTGCTCAGGAGTACGGTCAAACCCTTCGATAACCACGATGCGGTTCAGGGGTTGAAGTAGTGCGGAATTAAGCATTGGACAGACAACCTCATCAGGAAGAAGGTGGCCATCCCCTATATGCTGACCCCAAGCTTGTCTGAATTGATCGTCAGTTTGGAGGCGGTCTCGAACGAGAGCGCCGAGTCCAATAATGCTCATGTTGTCTTTGAACTCTTCTTGAAGAAGTTTGCACGTATGTCCTTTGCCAGAAGAGATGGCGCCAAGTAGATGAACAATAAACCGTAACACGCTATTCCTTTCGTTTTTGTTTTTTGTGTATGGAGTTTGGATAATCAGGTTGAACCTCCTGTTCGATTCTAAACGTATATGAAAGAACAACCAACGGAAAATAATATCACGTTTTTTGGAAAATGCAATAGATTGTGGATAGGAATCTTCAGCGTTTCTTGAGACTTTCTTCATCAGAAATTCATACGAGGTTGATACGATGTGTGCATGAAGGAAAACATATCACAGTATTCATCCGCCGTAGAGATTATT
Source organism: Parcubacteria bacterium C7867-002 (assembly GCA_001189105.1). Taxonomy (GTDB): domain Bacteria; phylum Patescibacteriota; class Minisyncoccia; order Phycocordibacterales; family PALSA-1337; genus C7867-002. The sequence continues at coordinate 53,493 of LFCL01000009.1, read as the reverse complement.
GACGCCATCATTGCTCATGCAGTGCAGGTTCAGGCTTCGGATATTCATTGTGATCCACAGGGGTCCAGTATCCTTATTCGTATGCGAGTACACGGTATTATGGAGAAGATTGCGACCATACCACAGAAGCTTCACGAAGAGATTATTGCTCGATTGAAAATATTAGCTGGAGCACGGACGGATCTGCATATTGTTCCGCAAGATGGTCGTTGGAAAGTGGAGGGCGATATTCCATACAATATCCGTATTTCATTTATGCCGACATATCATGGTGAAAATGCTGTGATGCGTTTATTGCCTATCCATACTGTACGCGATGTGTCATTTTCCAAACTTGGTTTTACTCCTGATCATGAACGCTCTATATATAGAGCGATTACAAAAACGAGCGGTCTCATATTAGTAACAGGTCCCACTGGTTCTGGTAAGACAACCACGTTGCATACATGTTTAATACAGAAAGCTCGCGAACCACTCTCGATCATTACTCTCGAAGACCCGATCGAATACGAATTGCCAGGCATTCGCCAGGTCTATGTTCGTCAGGCACAAGGTATGACGTTTGCTCAAGGGTTACGATCGGCATTGCGCCAAGATCCAGATGTCATTATGGTCGGTGAGATCCGTGATGCCGATACTGCACGAGTCGCCATTCATACTGCATTGACCGGACACTTGGTGTTATCGACTCTTCATACCAATTCTTCACTCGAAGCCATTCCGCGTCTGATCGACATGGGCATCGATCCATATCTATTGGCATCGACTTTGCGACTGGTGATTGGTCAGCGGTTGGTTCGCACTGTGTGTAGCGGATGTAATCTCGAAGGATGTGATATGTGTCGTCAGTCAGGATCCGCTGGTCGTTCGGTGATTGCTGAAGTGTGTGATATTGATACTCGGATGAAAGAAATGATGCTTAAGAAAGTATCGAGTACCAGTTATCAGTCGTATGCACGTTCAAAGGGATTTGTTTCCATGGCTGAGGATGGTTTGGAAAAGGTCGAATGGGGAGTCACTACGCAGGCCGAAGTGCAGCGCGTGTTATATGAATAAATACCCCTTCATGAAAATACCTCTTTTTTCCTTACCTTTGTGGAATCGTCGCGACACTATTTTTTTGTTGGAACGATTGGAGTTGTATCTTGTTTCAGGTTTACGCATCGATCATGCGTTTACGGTAATGTCAGAAAGAATGTCTCCAAAAAAGAAACAGAGTCTCGAAGCAGTGCGACAGGTGTTAGAACGAGGAGGTTCCTTGTCTACTGGTTTAGGAGAACATGTGCGACTACCGGGAACAATTGTGGCCTTGATCGGTCATGGGGAATTATCAGGAGAATTGATCAGCGCCTTGAAAACAGCACGTCTCATTATGGAAAGGGAAAGTGAACTGATTAAAACGTGCTTGTCGGCTATGGCATATCCCTTCATTATTGCGCTCTTTGCGGGACTACTGACTCTCGGATTGTTGCGAGGGGTAATGCCGCAGATTATTCCTATGCTCAAAAGTCTCAACGTTGCCTTACCACTTTTGACACGTGTGGTGATCGTCATTTCAGATGGGTTGTTATCATACGGTTTATATATTCTGGGAATGATATTCATGGGTCCACTGACACTGATGTGGGTATATAGAAGGTATGAATTTCTACGAAGTATTACCCATCGGCTATTAATTCAAATTCCTATTATTGGAAAAGTAGTCCTGGCCTACCATCTTTCACTATTCTTCCGTTCAGTCGGTGCGTTGGTAGAAACCGGAGTATCTATTGCTGTGTCATACCCTCGAGTTTGCGAAACAATTACGCTCATACCGTTACATCGATTATTTCAAGGATATGTTTCAGAAATTCAACGGGGCATTTCTCTGGGTGCTGTATTAAGGCATGCGTATATACCTGACTACGTTCCGCAGCTCGTAGTGGCAGGAGAACGATCGGGAACTCTTGGATTATCACTCGGGCGAGTCGCAGCACTATGTGATCGTGATATAGAACATGCACTCAAGCGCATTACCGCACTGATCGAACCGGTCATGATGATCGGTGTGGGGTGTATGGTCGGAGCAATTGCCTTATCAATCATGATGCCGATATATGACATTTCAAAAGTATTACAAAAATAGAAAAAAGGGGATGATAGTGGTCGATATTCTCTTGGCGTTTTCGTTAGCAGCTATTTTTGCTGCACTTATTTTTGAATCATCAACTCTATTACGAAATGTCTTTGAACAGGCACGCGAACGAAATGAATTGATGGATCTCTATGAGGCTCACAAGGATTATTTTGTAAATATGATTCCTTATGAGTCGCGACACCTTTCGATTCCTGTGGCCAGTTCCACGGTCGAAATAATAGGTCAGGCGCGTTGGTATGGTAATGATCGAGTGGAAACAGAGATAAATATTAATGGAAAGCTGTCTTTCAAAAGTGTCCGTAGTTATCCAAAAATGTCTGAAATAGATACCAGAGGTACGTCAGTATGTTCTGCAGACTTTAATCGTCAAGGAACACTTACTATTACGCAGATTGCACTTCCTGTAGATCCATTGCTTCCCTTGACTGATCTTGAAGTACGAAATTCTGTTGCATATATTTCCACAGATTCTACGCGAGCAGGTGATCCAGATATTATAGTGGTAGATATTTCTGATACCACTCATCCCTCTATTGTTTCCTTTTTGAACACTGGTCCCGGTATTACCACTTTTTCATTAGTTGGTAAGTGGATTTTTACTGCAGCAGCAAGTACCGCTGGACAACTTCATGCTATACGTATTGACTCTCTGAATCAGTTGGTTCTTGAACGTAAATATACCCTACCTCTTCCGAGTACTACCACATCACCGACCATGGCTAGTAGTATTTTCTATGCGGATAATCAGCTCTATCTCGGCACGGAAAAATGGGATGGTGCGGAGTTTATTGTTTTTGACACATCGAATCCTGCCCAGCTCGTGCAACAGGGAAGTTTGGAAATAGGAAGCAAGGTTACGGATATATTTGTGCGAAATGGAATTGCATATAGTACAACTGCAGCTCAGCAGCAGTTAATTGTTACGGATATTACAGATCCTTTTCATCTGGTTCCTCAAAACAGTTTTAGTCCTGCAGGTTGGAGTCGGCAAGAAGGGAAGCATATATATTTTTTTGAAGACAGATTGAGTTTCGGGCGTACGTCAGGCGGCTTTGATATTAAGACCGAACATGAATTGTTTACATGGGCAACGAGTTCGGCACAGGATCTCGCTTCACTGACATCTTTCAATGTTTCAGGTGGAGTGTATGCCAGCGTAGCTGATCGGAGTGGTGTGTACATTGTTACCAGATCTGCCGGTCATGAACTTCAGAAGTTCGGTTTTGATGTGTCCCAAGGCCCTGTCGCTACCTATTCATTGCCGGTTGCTCCTCAAACATTGGTGTGTGACAACGAGCGTTTGTACGTGTTGGCACATTCGGCACCTTTTATATATGAGATATCATTCAAATAATCAGGCTTCCTCTGGATTTACCCTTATCGAAACGATTATATACATCGTCTTATTTTCCATTCTTTTGGCCGGGTTCATGAGCTATGTGTACGGTATACATATTCAAAATAGTAATTTAAATAATGATATTCATGATGCAGAAAAGATATAACAAAGGATTCACCGCCGTACTATCGATTATTCTCCTGGCTTTGGGGACATTCACTTTTGCATTGGTGACAATGACTCGTGCGCATTCCTATGTTGACATGACCATGCGCCGAGATATGAGAATCCAGACTCATCTTGCTTTGGAATCGTGCATCGCAACTATTCAACTTATGGTACATAAAGACATGTTTCTCAAAGGCAGCGTACACATCAGAGAGTTTGGTTGTCAGGCGTATATTGAAAATGATTATCAGGGAAATGTGAGTCTTTCGGCCACGTCAACCATATCAGGGGTGAGCGTGTCGATTTCTTCATTAAAACTATAATCAATTTTGATCATTATTTGAGAACTTCTTTATATGGATTTTATCTCGTACTGATAGAGTGAGTGTGTTATCAGTAACTTTATATTCATGAATAAAAAAACATACACACGAGGGTTTACCCTGATCGAAATATTAGTGGTGATCGGTATTATCGCACTGCTTTCGGCTATTGTGCTGGTGGCAGTCAATCCATCACGGCAGTTCAAGTTGGCTCGAGACTCACAGCGCGTTAGTAATATGAATACGATTATCAATTCCATTCATCAAAACATGGCAGAACATCGCGGGACGTTTATGTGTAACGGGACTCCGCGCACCATACCGACTGTAGCAACGGTCATTCAGAGTAGCGCAACGCCCAATGACCCTGGGGATATCGCTTCCTGTATTATCCCAAATTATGTTTCTGCACTTCCGTTTGACCCCTCTATTCCCGGTGCGCATTTTACGAGCGTGACTGATTATATGACCGGATATGAGATTATGAGGGATGCGAATGGTCGTATCACTGCAAGTTCCACAGGTGAATTGACTCCGACTATCTCGGCCACCAGGTAGCCTTCCTGCACAAGGTTACATTTGGTACACTTATGAGATGTCAGTTCCTTATCGAAGTACTCTCATCATACTGTTTCTCTGTATCGGTTTCATCACGTTTGCAATTGGGGTAAAAGTTCACAAGACAGTAGTCAATAATCCGTTGCCTGTAGTCAAACTTATCAAGCCAGCACCGTTCGTACAGACACAGACACCTCATCCTCTCGCTTCAGATCTGCCGTTTTCTGATTTTTCAACAACCACACGTATCACGGCTATACCCGAAAAACCTCCCGTACCAGCAACTGCGGCAGTGGCAGATATGGTTGCATCCCAACCCGGTGTTTCGGGAGTGACCGCTCGCGCCTATATTGCAGGAAACATCGAGACAGGAGAAATATATGCCGAATACCGTCCTACAGCAGTCTTACCGGTAGCATCGATGTCAAAATTGGTCACGGCATTCGTGGCAACTAACGAACTATCACTTGATCGGAATGTCGAAATTACCACAGAAACCCTCAACGTTCCTCCTGATAAAAGTGCACTGAAAGAGGGGGAACGTTTTACTGTCCGTGAGCTCCTGCAACCATTATTATTAGCATCTTCAAATGTTGCAGCCGAAGCACTTCTTTCAACAATTGATCGCACACACTTCTTAGAACTCATGAGTAGTTATTCATGGGAGATCGGCATGCCATCGACATTTTTCGCAGACCCTTCCGGTGTTAGTCCGTATAACGTTGCTTCGGCGAAGGACTTGTTTGCATTGGCACAGTATCTCTACACCTCCCGTCCTGATATTTTGGAAATTACCCGTAGTACAGGCACTGAAATAGCAACAACAAGTCAACATGGTTTCCATGCATTCTCGAGTACTCATCCGTTCGCTAGTGATCCACGTTTTATTGGTGGCAAGACTGGTCGCACTCCGGAAGCTGGTGATACCATGCTCACTATTTTGAGGATCAAAAATCAGGCAGTCGCTATCGTCGTTCTCGGTTCAAGGTATGAAGGACGAGCTGCAGATACAAGGTTATTGGCAGCAAAGGTAGAGAGTCTCTTGAGTGGTGAATAATACAAAATAAGAATGATATAAAAAATGTCCGGACATCGTGTTATGGGTTCTGTGTTCGTAGCTTGATCTCGAATGGTGCATTGTCGGCAAGGGTTTGAAGTTTCTGTGCAAGTTCCTTACGTCGATTATCGGGAATAATCCCGATCGTTACTCTCAGAGTGATATGTCCTTCCGAATTTGAATGTTCGGAAAAGTAGAGACAACCCTGAGCGCCGCAATTCTTTTTGAATTGCCGTAACCACGGCTCCACTTCTCGTAATTGTGCTTCGAATAGAGGTCTCGAAGAGTTTGGAGTTGGGGAGACGTCGATTTCAATTAGCTTACCATTCAAGATCTCTCCGGGTATGGTCGAATCGATCATGTGTGTCCTTTCTTTTGTGCCACGTGGCAGGTTTACTGCCCGCATTGTAGCAGTAAATATCTGTTATGCAACCCAACTCTGGATAAGCTTTTTAGTTTCCTCGGGACCTGCGACTTGAATACAGTCGACACCGGTTGCCTTGGCAGGATAATCATTTCCACCGTGAAAGAGCGCGTCGCCGACAAAAACCATATGTTGAACGGGTATAGAAAGGAAGGTTTCAAGCTTACGAATACCATATGCTTTGTTTACCCCTTTGCGTGTTATGTCGATGGAAGTAGTGCCCCCGAGTCGGATATCAAAAGCTGGAATTTTTTCACGAAGGATAACCGCGATACGTTCACGTTTGCTGCGATCAGGATCCCAGGCAGTTTTGAGATCAAGGGGTGCCTCTTGGCCAAGTGCAGAGAAGGTGATCTGAGAGCCACGATCTTCGATGGCAGGGCCGTATGTTTTGGAAGGTTTTTCATAACCTGCGATTTTGAAAGCCCAGTCAAGATTGGAGAGGATATCCTTTTTTTCACGTTCACTGAGATTTTCCGCATATTGTTCTACCCATGAACCTTTCCATGACAAGAAGCGAGTGCCCGAGGTTGGTAGTAGAAATAAATTACTGAGACCTTCTGATGAATGAGGCATCATGCGTAATAACTGTGTCTCAAATTGAGGATAGCCTCCACCGGAAATGATGGCCACTTTTTTCTTTTGTAATAAACGGACAAGGAGTACACCCATCTCTGGATCCATTGCTGACTTACTGGGAGCGAGAGTACCATCGAGGTCGAATATAACAAGATCTTTTTGAGTGAAGTCCATGTTACTGAGTTATAGGTAATGAAAACGCAAAAGTGCTTCCTTTGTCCGGACCTGGTGATTCGGCCCAGATTTTTCCTCCATGACGATGGATAACTTCTTTTGACATGAAGAGACCGATACCCATACCTTCGGTATCGGCAAGTTTAGCTGATTGACCACGATAAAACTTGGAGAATAACAACGGGAGTTCTTCCTTGGTAATACCCATGCCTGTATCAGTAACTGAACAGGTAACCATTGAACCTTCTTTTTTAACTACGACAGTGAGTGTGCCTCCGGAATGGGTATAGTTGAGGGCATTTTCGACAAACGTCTGAACCACAAACCGGATACGATGATCATCGTGCTTGGTTTGTATGCCTGGCTCAATACGTTTGACGACGTTGATGTGTTTTGAGATAGATTGGGAGGCGAGGGAATCGGTCACGTATTTTACCAACTCCGAAATATTACCTTTCTCCATTTTATAATCGTAGATGTTGTTCTCTGCTTCGGAGACGTTTACCAGGAGGTTGGTGAGTTCTACCAGCTTACTGTTTGCGTTTTGGATATACTCGACTTGCATACGGTCATCAGGAGAGAGTCGATCGGTACTCAGATTCTCGGATGCCCATTTGATATGAGTCAGGGGTGTACGAAATTTGTGGGTGACAGTAGTGATGAATTCGTACTTGAGAATATCTCCCTGGCGCGAATGTTGCCAGACGATGAAACCGAGCGTCACTACCGCTAATGATGATATGAAGGGTGAAATCCAGATAGGAAAATCAGGAAATGCAGTGATGATCCATTGGTTGGAATAATTGAAGAGTATGATAACGATACCTACAAGTATGACAATACTGCTATATAACAGTGCTTGTTTGGCTATGACCTTGATATCAAATAATCCGTAACGTATTGCACCGTAGGCAAAAAAGATTGAAAAGACACTAGAAAAGCTCATTCCCCAGAGCGGATCAATGGCGATATCGTGTATAAGGAAATTGGGAATAAACCCGATTGCATATCCTAAGATCATGATAAGCATGAGGTATTGGTGCCGTTTTTTTTCTATAGATACCGCCATGTTTTTTGTTTTCTGATAGAGCAGGATGATGCAATAGGGGACTATAATTCCATAGAGAAAAACAATACGTGTCCAATTGAGTGCGCCGGGTTCATAATAGTTCGGGAAATACATTTTGGAGACCGAGTCCACGAGGAACAAGTCTGGAAAGAGTATGAAAAATAATACAAAAAAAGTAGAGACGCCATACGTAAGGTAAATAAGCCACTTTTTTTGTTGCTCGAGTCCGACGAAGGCAATGATCGAGTGGAGGTTGAATGCGGCAATAAAAAAGAGGGATAGATTGCACATCAATACTATTTTTGAAAGATGTGGATCGATAATGTTGACGCCGATCACGTGCGAAATGGTAAATATACTGATCGCAAGCATCATGAGGGCCCATGTCGTATTTGCAACCTTGTCTCGTCCATTAAGGAAGGTAAAAAAGGCCATTCCCAGGAGAGTTAATGTGGAGAGAATCGATATGACGTTATGAGCAATAAGATTTAGGGAAAAATCCATAAGGGTATTGGTATACTGTTACGTTCTCATCATGTCCAATAATGCTGTCATCTTGATGGTTGCTACTCCGATGACACTGTCACCGCCACCGTAATAGATATATGCAGTACCACCACGGACAACCATGCCGCAAGGGAATACAACGTTTGGAACAATGCCCTTACGTTCGTACTCCTCTTCGGGCTCAAAAAGGGGAATAGCTGTACGAGCAATAACGATCGTTGGATCCTCGAGGTCGAGCAATACTGCACCGACACGGTACGTTGTACTCCATGATACGCCGTGATACAGCATCAACCAGCCATTTTTGGTTTTGACGGGAGGGCTTGATATGCCAACTTTGCCTCCGTCCCACATGCCACGTCGTGGAGCAATAATCTCGATGCATTGATTTATGCGTTCCTTGGTAAAGTCGAGCGAGGAAACAAAGTCAGCGCAGATGCTTTCGTGTACACGATGGAATACCATGTACTTACCTTTGATTGCTTCCGGGAGAATTGCGGCGTCTTTGTTCACGACTCCTGGTGGAGTGATGGCTTCAGGCATGCTCCAGCCACTCCATTTCTTTTTAAGAAAATCATCGACACTGATGGAACTGATCGCTACTCGTGGAGTTGATCCATCATAACCGGTATAGGTCATGTATAATCGCCCTTCAACTACCATGAGCCGCGGATCTTCGCAGCCACGATTTTCAAAATCAGCCCGAGGAAAATATATGGGCTTATCCAGACGTTCGTCGATGGAGAATCCATCGCTACTTGATGCGTACCCAAAGGTAGAGTAATTACCAGCAGCAACAGCGCGATATACGATATGGGTTTTGTCACCTAGGTCGATTGCTGCAGGATTGATCGTGCCGTCTGTTTCCCAGAGCATGCCGGGTCTCGGCGCAATAATAGGGTTGCCAGGAAAACGTTTGATATGGGTACGACGTTCGTCGGTAATGCTGCGGAGGAGATTATCCAGAGGGATGGTGGCGATAGCACAATAGGTATCTGCTGCACCGTAATACACTTCCAATTTTTCATCGCGTATCAGTGCGCCGGATGGAAATGTGATATGAGGAACCATTCCGGTGTTTTCGTAATAGGTATCAGGAACCATGAAAGGTCCTTTGGTACGACCGATGATCTGTCGAGGATTCTTGAGATCCAGTAGAAGAGTTTCGATACCAAAAGTCACATCGCTGTGACCATAGCGTTGGATGTGAGAATAGACAACCAGCCATCCTTTGTCTGTTTTCAGAGGTGGCGCACCAATTTCGAGGTGGTCAGTCGGTAGGCGGCGGATGTGGATTTTGTGTGACTCAATATTTTTCCACCACGCATCCCAATATTCTTTTGACCACATGTCTTCTGGTCTATCGAATTCGGCATAACAAATGTCAGCAGTGTTTGAATCAGGATTTACGGTAACCAGTGCACCCATTTTGCCATTGATCGTGTCAGGAAAAAGCGCCATCGCTTTTGCATTGAAAGGGGTGACAAGATGTTTTTCTTTAATTGTTTTAAGATCAGTCGAAAGTGCGACGGCAACTTTGATATTTTCTGCAGCAAAAGGAAATCCACCAAGGGCAGTGTAAAAGATATAGTACATATCGCCATGTTTGGTAATACGAGGATCTTCACATCCATAGCGGTCAAAGTCGGTGTCAGGTTGAATCAGAATTTTTCGATCCTCATAATGGAGACCGTCCTTGGAGACCGCATGGCCAATGACTGACATGCGGATATGAGGCTCTTTGAGGAGTTGGGGTTCTGACATTGCACGATAGACCAAGTGGGTTTCTGTACCCTTGATGATCGGACACCCATTGAAAGCAGCAGCTGCTTCCCACGGGTGAGTCTTGAGTGGTGAGAGGATAGGGTTGTGTTCTGAGCGAGTGAGGGTAAACATAAAGGAAGGATTACATCTTAAAAAATTTACACTTTCCCATACCGGATCAACCAATCGAGTAGTGGTGCCAATTCGGTCTGTGCCATGCATGTGTGCTTGTCTCCACCACCGTAATAAACGGAGAGAACACCTGCTTTTACGACAGCGCCACAGGCATATACCACACCTGCTTTCCAATCGTTCTCATACCATTCTTCTGGAGTCAGGATGGGTGCAGGTGCTCGAGCGATGACTTTCTTGGGATTATTGAGATCTAAAAGGAGTGCACCCAGCTTGTATCCAATATGAGGATCCTTTTTATCCATGGCGTGATAGAGAACAAGCCAACCTTTGTCAGTTTTAATAGGGGGAGGACCAGCACCACGAACCCAGGTATCCCAGGTTTCGCGAGGGGCTTTCTGACCGAATTTACTTTTGATATTTCGTTTGCCATCAGAAAATTCTTCCAGATAATTGGCATAATCGATCTGAACTTCCGGTGATATACTGTGAAGAATTGCAAATTTACCATCGATCTTTTCAGGAAAGAGAACCCAGTTTTTATTAACTTCGCCTGCAGGAGAAATCATGAATGGTTGACTCCAATCCCAGTGACCTTTTTTGAATTTCTTTTCGGGAAGAGAAATGACTGCAATACGCACATGATCCCATCCGTCGAATGCATTAAAAGTGACATAGATTTTGTCGCCAATTTTCACCATACGAGGATCTTCACAGCCACCCCAACTTCCTCCGGAGGGATACATGACCGGATTGTATTGTTTGACGACGGTCACGTGTGGGACGTGAGCCATGCGGGGATTTTTTAAAGAGAACACAGGGTAGTCAGAACGGGTTTCAAAATCGGTACCGTCTTCGCTGGAAGCATATCCAAGACGTGATACTCCGTCGGCACCGATCGCACGATACAGGATATGGGTGCGTCCTTCTTCATCGATCATGGCTGCTGGATTGAATGTTCCCGCAATTTCCCATTCTTTGTGAGTTTGGGGACTGAGAATTGGGTTCTGTTGATGACGGTCGAGTGCGATTTTTTTAGCAACAGGTTTGGTGTGTTTTTTCCAACTCCAGATTGCATATGCGATAAGTCCACCAATCGCAATGAGGGTGAATATGAGACTAAATGTGTAACTGGTGAATTCCATTTATTGTGTAGTATTACTACGCCCATAACGATCATCGAGGCGTATAATATCGTTTTCATCAAATGCTCCGAGGGAAATTTCTAGGATAAGGAGTGGGGTAGAGCCTCCGGTGATGCGGTGGTTGGTTGTGCGGGTGATGAAATGGTTTTCTCCTGGTTGGGCAGGGATTTCATTGTCACCAATATGAAGCATGCCGTCACCTGAAATGACATGCCAAAACTCATCTCGATTGCTGTGGTGCTGTAAACTGAGTGCCTCACCGGGTTTTACGGTGATGAGTTTTACGGTGGAAGGGATGTTGCGTGTGTACTCTACAAACTCTCCCCACGGTCGTTCTTCTCGGTATGGTTTAAGAGGTTGCATGGCGGCCATACCTCAATTATAGAATGAAAAAGGTTATTTTAACTGTGTATAACTAGGAGAGTCCGGCATGTGTTGGATTTATTTAAACCAAGAAATGTTGTGGTATGCGACTGTGAGGAAAGACTCATTGAGATATGGCAGTCTTACTGTCGGTATAGAATACAAAAAGCCGAGAATGTGTGACAAATTTAGTAAACCGAAATGACATGGTTCACCCACGGCTCGTAAAAACCAGGCTTACTAAATTTGTCACACATTCTCGACTCCAACTTAATGCGCCAAAGAAACAAGGTACCCTATAGAAACAAGTCCCAAGAGGAAGAAGAAGAGGATTGAATAGAGGTGGGTATGGCCCGCTCGATGATGAATTTCAGGAATAAGGTCGGAAGCTGCAATATACAGGAAAATACCGGCAGTGCCTGCCAAGAGATAAGGCAGAGAGTTTTCGAACATGCCAATAGCTACATATCCTATGACTGCACCAGCGACTGTGAGGAATGAGGAACATATATTTGTCCAGATAATGCGTCGTTTTGACCAACCTTGGTCGAGAAGGATACTGAAATCACCAATTTCTTGAGGAATTTCGTGAGCTGCAATAGCGAGGGCAGTAGGTAAACCCAATAAAGGGTTGGCGACAAAGGCGAGCGCAAGCACAATACCATCTAAAAAATTATGGAAACTATCGCCGATAACAATCAGGATCGGCAATGATTCGGTGTGGTCATCATGTTTCTTGTGTTCATGATTGTGGTTCATGTAGCGCATCAGTACTCGTTCAAGAGCAAAGAAAATAAAAAATCCTACCAGAGCAGCGATAAATACCGGGTGAGGTTCCTCGACGGCTTCGACTGCTTCTGGTAATAGGTCGAGAAAACTGACGCCCAAAAAAGCTCCTGCACCAAAGGTAATAAGCGGTGTAATAACCTTCATGACGCTCGTGCTGCGCCAAATAACAAACATGCCACCGGCAAGCGAGAGTGTGCCAGCAACAAGACTATAGAGAATAAGTTCAGACATCCCGCTATTAAGACCAATTTTTAAGTAACAGTCAAGCTTTTGTGGGGATATACTCGGTGTAATCAGATGATGAGGCTGGGCAAGAAAGGCAAAATGATGCTATAGTCAGCACGTGAATAATGATGCGCAAACGGTCATTGGAGCTATCTCTACGACCAGAAAAGGGGCAGGATATGTCGATCTTTCACCACGAAAAGGCGGCAAATCTCTCGAACCCTCTATTTATATAGAAGAAGGAACTCTCAATACCGCCCTCAATGGCGATACGGTTGAAGTGCGCGTCAGCGAAAAGATCATTCGTGGCCTCAAGCAGAAAGTAGGGGAAGTTTTGCGTATTGTAACTCGCGAACGTGACAGGTTCGTTGGTATTGTGAGTTTGGAAAAAGAGGGAACAGTGGTTATTCCCGATGATAAGAAGATGTATGTAAATATCCTGATTGCGCCGGAAGATGCTGCTGGTTTGGAGAAAGATGTCAAAGTTCAAGTGAAGCTTGAGCCGTGGACCGATCCAAAGAAATTACCGACGGCAAAAGTTCTGCGTGTACTCGGTAAAAAAGGAGATAACAATGTGGAAATGGAATCCATTGTCTTGGAAAGTGGTTTTGAAATCAATTTTCCTCCGGCGGTAGAAAAAGAAGCTGCCGAAATCGAGCGCACCAAAAAAGAAATGATGGAAGCGGAAATTCCAAAGCGTCGTGACATGAGAAGTACACCGACGTTTACCATCGATCCCTTTGATGCAAAAGATTTTGATGATGCGATCTCATTCAAACTCTTGTCCGAAACAGAAGCGCGTGAGATCGGTGCACCAGGTCCTTTGTATGAAATCGGCGTTCATATTGCCGATGTATCTCATTTTGTACGTGAAGGAAACGCTCTCGACCTTGAAGCTCTCAAACGCGGCTGCTCTATTTATCTTGTTGATCGAACTATTCCCATGTTGCCGGAAGTTCTTTCGAATGATGTGTGTAGTCTCAATCCACACGAAGACAAGCTGACATTTTCAGCAGTTTTTGTTATTGATGATAAGGCACATATTCATACTCGATGGTTTGGTCGTACAGTGATCAATTCCACACACCGTTTTACCTATGAGACTGCACAAGCTGCTATCGATGGTGTTGCTGCGAATGTAACGAAATATTCAAAAGGTATTCAACCTGTTGAACTAGCTGAGGCAGGTATGCAATATGCTGACCCGTTGGTTACACTCAACCGTTTAGCCAAGATTTTCCAAAAACAAAAGTTTGCCCAAGGTGCGATCGAATTTGAGCAGGAGGAAATAAAGTTCCGTTTGGATGCCCACGGAAGACCCGTGGGTGTCTATGTCTACGAACGACTCGATACACATAAATTGGTTGAGGAGTATATGTTGTTGGCAAATCGCGAAGTTGCCCATTTTATCTTTAATTCCATTAAAAAGAGTGGTCCTCGTGATACGGGTGCAATCTATCGCATCCATGACACACCGGATAAGGATAAGATCAAAAACTTGGCCACATTTGTAAAAGCATTGGGATATGATCTGCATATCTCCAAAGATGGAGAAGTGACTGCCAAGAGTATCAATGCTCTCTTGGACCAAGTCGAAGGCACCCCTCATGAATCTTTGGTGCGTACTGCTACGATTCGTTCTATGCAAAAAGCCATTTATTCCACTAAAAATATCGGACACTTTGGTCTGGCGTTCGAATTTTATACTCATTTCACCTCCCCAATTCGTCGGTACCCGGACCTCTTGGTTCATCGTGTCTTGGCAAAACATCTCAATGGCGAACCTTTTGGTGATCGCGATATCATCACATTTCAAACTATTGCCGAAAGTACGACAGCTCGAGAGATCGATGCAGCTGATGCGGAGCGTACGTCCAAGAAGCTCAAGCAAGTTGAATACATGAGTACTCGTATCGGTCAGACGTTCCGCGGGGTCATTTCAGGAATTACCAAGTGGGGTATATATGTCGAGGATAAAGAAAGCAAATCCGAAGGGATGATACCCATTCGCGGATTGGGAACTGATTTTTATGTATTCGATGAAAAGACGTATTCGATTGTCGGTGAACGCACAGGGCAAAAGTTCACGTTGGGCGATGAGGTTAATTTTAAAGTCGTAGCTGCAGATGTGGATAAGAAAACGTTGGATTATGCGATTGTTTAAGAATGAGACACTGATTTATTCCACAAGTGACGATATTGAGCACGGTTGTGCCAGAGGAAGTATGCGTTGAGGAGGACAAGGACGTTGGCCATGATTGCACCTTTGGTGAAAAGTCCACCATCGAGGAATGCATGGAAGCATATAATGTTTATGGTAATAGGGAGGATAA
Source organism: Parcubacteria bacterium C7867-002 (assembly GCA_001189105.1). Classification (GTDB taxonomy): domain Bacteria; phylum Patescibacteriota; class Minisyncoccia; order Phycocordibacterales; family PALSA-1337; genus C7867-002. The sequence continues at coordinate 38,407 of LFCL01000009.1, read as the reverse complement.
GGAGTGCTGCAAGAGCTGTGCGATTTGTAATGACAAGGAAAATGGCAATCGCGAAAACGATGGCGATCAGTTGGGTAAGGTACCCAGTGTTCATGAGTATATCAATGAATGCAAATGCTTCGGTGGTGTTGTAAAGCTCTGGAGTTGGAGGTGGAAAAAGACCGAGTGCACCAAGGATAGGAGAAAAGAGGAGGAGTCCCAAAATAACTCGTAAGACAATAGTGAATATTTTCATATATGTATGTGAAATAATAAATACAACCTTAGTCCGTGTATTATACCATAGGGATATGCGACTTGACCTCAGAGGGTAATCATAGGAAAATAGATGCATGGAAAATAATCCCCGTAAAAAGGTTGTTGTGATTGAAGACGATACGATGCTTGGAAGTATTATTTTAAATCACCTGAGAGCCGAGCCGTTGGATGTAAAATTGATTACTACAGGTACTAATGCCTTTGAGGCACTCAAGGCCGATGTTCCCGATATTATCGTACTGGATATCTTCCTTCCCGGTGTAAATGGTATTGAGTTGTTAGAGATGATTCGCAAAGACGACGCAACCAAAAACATAAAAGTATTGGTGGTCTCCAATTCCAGTGAAAATAAACACCGTGATATTGTCACCAATCTCGGGGCTAGTTTCATGGTGAAGGCTGCGGTCAACCCGGCATTCATCGTGTCTCAGGTCAAAAAGATGCTTGCAGTGTAGTCTGCACTGGGCACATACACGAGCTATTTTTTTATTTCTCTAATCCGAGTGCATGCAAAAAAGCCTGCAATTCCTCGCCTTTGATCTCTCTATAGTCACCCTCGGCAAGATGGGTGATCTTGATATTCATGATACGGATTCTTTGGAGATCCAGAACTTCTTGGAATAATGCCACACACATGCGGCGGATCTGATGCCTCTTTCCTTCGGTCAAAATAATCTTGAATGTGAAATCGTTGAGAATATGTACCTTACAGGGAGCGGTCTTTTCGTCATCAATCTGGACTCCTGCTTCCATTTTTTCCTTGAAACTCGATCGTAGTTTTTCCTTTGTCTTTACCACGTATTCTTTTTCGTGTTTGTATGAAGGACCCAAGAGCCTATCGGTGATACGTCCATCATCGGTAAGTATGATCAGTCCATGGGAATCTTTGTCGAGACGGCCAATAGGGAATACTCCTTTTATAGGAACCTCGTTGAGAATTTCCTTTTCACCATCCTGTGCAGAATGAGTCACAATGCCGCGGGGTTTGTTGTAGGCGATGTAGCGATATTCTTTTTTCTTACCTTTGAGTCGCACTTCGACTACGTCCGTTTCTGTGACTTTGTCGCCCAGAACAGCCTGTTTTCCATTGATAAAAACCTGCTTACCTTCGATAAGTACATCAGCGCCTCGGCGCGTAGAGTGGCCGTGTAAAGCCAAGTATTTGTTGATTCGCATAGGAAATCCAGGATTTTCCATAAATAGGGGTTGTAGGTACTCAATCTAGCATAGAAGTGGATATAAGGGTAAGAAGAAAAATATTTAAAATAAAACCCACTGATGAAAGTGGGTTTTGTGTTTTCAAGGGTACACGCTGGGCAGTAATATTACATAACTGTTGTTGTGCGCTCCTTGTGTTGTTTGAATGAGGTGTGTTTGTGCCTCATCTGATCTATGAATTCACCCAGTTTATTCCAATGAAGAGACAGGGTGCTGAAGTTTTCATTGAAAGATTGAGCTAATTGGACAGCTCGGCAGTATTCATTGAGTGCTACTTTATAAGGTATGCATTCCGACTCTTTTCTTTCAGAGTCCAGTCGTTCCTGAGCCCTTTCTTGCGCCTTGTCAGCGAGAATTTTTAACGTAACAAGGACTTCCATTTGATACTCAGGATCTTCCAATAATCTTGGAGGAAAATTGAAGCAATCATAGAATTCTTTTTCTCTGTCCGCCAACTCCTTCTTGAGTCGCTGAGTTTTTTTCTGATCAGGATGCATCCGTAATAGACGGAGAATACATGACAACATATAGGAACCTTTCTATAAGGGGTTATTGTTGGGGTGTCTGTCAAAAAACTACTGTTATAATATTAGCACATTTTAATATAAAAGTCAATAAGCATATACACTCATTAATTGACTCGCTTGCTATTTCGTGGCTGAGGAGTAACCTATAGATAGAACCGTTCATAACGAACGGTAGAACCAAAAACTACATATGAGAAATCAATTACGGATATTCGGTATCTCACTGCTTCTGTATGCAGGATTCACTATCTCGGTTGGTGCCCAAAGTTACTCGTACGACCGGACGATTGGTCTCATTCGTACGTATACCAATATGCGGGAACATACTCCGCAGTGGTCAGGACCAATGCTTCACTACATCCTCAATGGGATGGTCGATCATTACGGAGAGTCTTCCGAAGGTCTGAAGTTCCGGCTTGTACGGAATATCTCCAAAAGAAAAGTACTCAAGATGGCTGCAGGAGCATCGGATCCACGTGAGGGTAAGCTGTTACAGCTCTTGTACGCGACACGACAAAGTCCAGTGAACCATTTCATCACCGATGATCGTCTGGCGAAACTGTTCGGGACGGCTGCAGGCAGAATCACGACAGCCCAGACTCATTTCTGGAAAAGGATCGATCAAGATCTGATCGATGTTCTCGAGGAGTATCCTCCGGAAGTTATGGAAATTCTGGTGTATGTCATTGCACAGCCATTCTATTCCGGTATCCGTCATCCAGATACTCACTATGAAAGCGCTACAACCTCCTGGGCATCTCAGAGTCTCTGGGAAGTGTACAATTCTTTCCGAAGGGTTGAACTGGCGCGACGGTCACTTGTGGTGAGACTCATGGCTGAAGAGGGAATAATCGAAATTCCGGACCGCGTGGGAGCGCATTTCCTGTGGAGTGGAAGACCTACACGCTGGATCTATTTTGATCTTCCGCGTATTGACGTATCTGATGCACCTGGGTTGCTCCGTTTGAAGGATAATCCGTATTACGGAGAATTGGCTCGGGCGAAGATGGATCGATTGAATATCACTTACTGACTCCGTTTCATGTCTCAGTCAGAACGCAAAGCACCCGAGGTCGGGTGCTTTTTTATCTATACCAAGAAATAGAGAATAATCGCGAGAATAAGAGCAAAGATAAGAATAAAATATTTTAAATAACGCACATTTCTTTTGCTTCGTTGTCGCGCAAGTTCTTTTTGCTCAGGAGATAAATGGTCAAATGTAAATTGGCTTCTCGTGATAAAGGTTACTATAAGACTGGAAACAATAAACCAAAATACGATTGCTATACTTGCTCCAAAAGCTGTCCAGTGCAAAGTTCCGTATTCTGTAGGGGCAAACAGGTTAATATGCATTACTTTTGCCAGAGGGGATAATGGAACAATATAAAATCCTGTTATTAATGCGTATACGTCGCCAATAAGAGGTATGAGTCCAAATTCTCCGGGAACAAAAGTACTAAGGATCAAAGGTACAAAAGTTATAAATAGTATTATTTTGATATTTCTGGGTGTAAATATTTTTACGGAATTCATCTAATAATTATACATAAGAAAAAACCGCTCGTATACGCCGAGTCAAGTTTTTCAGTCAGAACGCAAAGCACCCGAGGTCGGGTGCTTTTTTATGGATAGGATAATAAAAAGGCGATCTTTTGGATCGCCTTGATGATTGAAGTTTTGATTATTGTACGAGAAGAGGTTTCTCCTTTGTGAACGAATCAGGAAAGCTAAAGTTGAGTTTTGTACAACCTTGCCTCAGGAGTTCACGAGACGCATTGAATTTTGATGTTGGATCAGTTGAGTCCCCTTTGCGACGAGGGTCTGGAAGTTCTAGTACTGTGAGGCCATACTCGGCAGCCTTCTCTTTGATGAAGATGAGGAGCCGAAAGGCATAACCAGTGTTTTGAACACCCCAGTGCTGATCCGCTGTTCCTGAAGACTGTGCGAGCCCTAGACGCGTATGCATCTTACCCACAACCACAGTCAGTCCTTGTTTCATGATCCAATTCGCAACTTTGCGTTGATGATCAGTGTGTTGGTGAAGCGACTTGTTATGCATCACTCGGCGAGCTTTCATTCGTCGTTTGTAACTGCGAGAATACTTTTTACATAACTCGAGACGGGTTTCGACCGCACGAATTTCCTTGCGCCACTTTTTGTCCGGACGGCGAGTAGGAAGAGAGTACTCTCTTCCATTTGAACAACTCATGACAATGTCCCCGGACCCCATATCAATGGCAAGCAAATGCTTCGGTGTCTGAGTTTCCGCCTTTGGTATGTTACAGACAAAGTTTGCCCAAAATTCTCCATCTCGCTTCGAGACAGTGACTTGGGCAACACACGCTTTGGCAGGAAGCATCCTGAGCTTCTCTCGAATGTATTCACCAAGAGTGAATATGATTTTTTGCTGTCCACCTATCGAGGCAGACAACGTATCACCGTCAACACTAAAAGATCCCTGCGTCCAAGTCAGTGTAATGAATGAGTGTTCAGGATCTTTTGGTCGAGGGGGACGAGCCTTTGCATCGCCTTTCTTTTTGAGTTCAAAATATGAACTGAAAGCCCCTGCAAGGCGCCTAAGCATTTCACGCTCAAGCACCACGGGTACCGAATTGATATCGGTGTCATTGTTTCTCGTGGGAGTAAGCCAGAAGTTCAGGCTTATAGGAGTTATGGATCGGCGCTCTGAGGAGTCTTTTGGCATACCGAGCCAGATGTTGCACTGCTCGACAGCCATGTTCCAGAGTTTACTGAGGATACCATTGATCCGAATAAGTTTTTCGAGATCTTCCGGCCTCGGTGTGACCTTTTGACCAAAGGTCTTTCGTGTCCAACGGTTTTTTGCTTCTTGTGATTGTTTCAAAATACTGGTTCCTTTCTAAAAAAACATTACCATAGTTTATGCTTTAAGACAAGTATTTTTATAGTGATATACTTTATTACATATGAATGCAAAAACCATCGAAAGCCTGGTTATATTTCGCTCATAGAAGGGTGTCGATGTTATGAAGGAGGTTATCTCAAGAAAAAACTTTCCCGAACCTATTTTCATAAAAATCTTGGCTATTGCATAACTCTGGAATACTGGCTACGACTCAATTCACTCGCCTTACTTTACGCCATAAATCATGGAAAGTATCCTTCTTGGAAATTTCCGAGTCTACGACACGAGTCGCGATGTACAAAGAAAAAGCCTCAGACAGCTGAAGTCCGAGGCTCGAAAGAACAGGTATCAAAGAACTAAAAGAGGTGTCTCGAGGTCAAAGAGAAGCTCATACTCACGTGCTCCAAAGTGCCCAACCACCCTCTCCTAAAATAGGTGTCTCGAGGTGAATCGGACAGGAAGTTCAACCTGATTGTTCGTGCCCAACCACCCTCTCCTAAAATAGGTGTCTCGAGGTAGTTGTAAACAAAGGAGGAGGTGAGTGGTTTTCTGGAATTTAATTCCAGCTTCATCAGGCTATTACTAGCCTGCGGCCCGGGCACGGGGGCATACCCTACGACCAAACGTCGCAGAGCTGCTTGTTGATTGAGAAGAATACCTATTTTTCCGAAGAAACAATGATATCCCTCTCAAAATCTTTAGTTCTTTGATTGTCGAGGAACTTTTAAAACTCTATCAGAGTATCAGCTTTTGTCAAGGTCTGCCATGGCACTCTTACATCCCTTATTTCTTTACCCCAATCATTCTTCCTAGGAAAACTCCAAGTCCCAATGCGATAACGATGAGTAAGATGGTGACATTGGTTGTACGAGAGGTATTCGGTGTTGCTGGTGATTCGGAAAGGTCTACTGTGTCGCGTTCAAAAAGTACTACCGTTGATTCGTGAGGTGTCAGGGGAGATTGGTCGGTTTTATATTGACCTGAATATTCCTTGTTCAAACCGTCTAGACCTGCTGCGACATGGAGCCTTTCGACCGTATATCCACCTTCAAAACAATCTCCTTTGGTTGAAGAGAGAAGTACAATCTTCTTTTCAAAACCAGGAATTGCATATCCTGCAAAACTGAATGGTTGCTCGGTGTTACAACCGGTAATAGGGAATTCATCCACCTTCGTAGTGCCTTGATAGACTTTGGCTACAAAATGACTCAGAGTCGTCCAATCGATAGTCGGATCTGTGTGCTCACTCCTGACAAATTCAACATCGATGCGGATATTGTTTTTAGGGAGGCTGATTGGGGTGATGTCTTTCAGAGGAGCGGTGATCTCGTTGATATGATCGCGTACGCGTGTCAGACCTTCGGTATAGTTGCTTCCGGTGAGTTCTTCACCTTGGGTGCATGAAAACACGGTCTCATCTTTTTCTGTGGCCAGTGAGATCTTTTTTAATTCAGGTGGGCATCCACGACCGCTTTGAGAATGTTCTACGTAGTAAACTGATTCATCTGCACTATTATATTTGAAGAATCCGATGTACGTTGGTCCGCCTACGGTTGCAAACACTGGTGAAGCACACAGAGTGATTGTGAATAGGGATATAACAAAAGGGGTGTATGTATATTTTTTCATGAAGATACTATGAATTATTCGGTCGTTGTGCCGTCGAAGTGGTCGGCGGTATCGGCCTGTGCGGCAGCCTTTGTTGCGTGAATAGTCTTGTCTTTGTGGTGTGGTGGCATGTAGAGAGTGTATAGTTTCATGGAATCTGTGCCAGTATTGATCAGGTTATGTTGTGTGCCGGCGGGCACGATGATGACACTGCCATCGGCGATAGCATGGCTCGTACCGTTGAGGATCGCAGTGCCTGTGCCTTTTTCGACACGTAAAAATTGGTCAACATCGTGGACTTCTTCGCCGATATCTTCACCAGCTCCGAGTGACATGAGCACCAACTGACTGTTCTTGTCCGTGTAGAGAACCTTTCTGAAATTATCATTCTCCAGTGAGAGTTGTTCTATATTTGTTACATATCCTTTCATATATCAAGTATATCACAATGTTATTGCACCATCATACGTGTTACCATGTATTCGTGAGACTTTCTTCTATTTTGAAATTAACACTTTCGATCGTTGTCTGTCAGCTTGCTGGTGTCGTTGGTGCCGTTTTTACAACATCCTCGGTTCAGACCTGGTATGGTACTCTCGTACGCCCAGAACTTGCTCCTCCGAATTGGGTTTTCGGTCCAGTATGGACGATATTGTTTACGTTGATGGGTGTTGCAGTTTTTTTGGTGTGGAAAAAAGGTATCGAACATGGGTCCGTAAGAAGTGCTCTTCGTATATTTGCACTACAGCTCGTATTGAACACGCTGTGGTCAATTATTTTCTTTAACTTTCAGAATGTGGGAGGAGCACTGATTGAGATTGCATTCCTATGGATTGCTATTCTGGCCACAATTATCATGTTTCATAAAGTATCCCGGATCGCGGCATATCTACTAGTCCCGTATATTCTCTGGGTCAGTTTTGCAGCATACTTGAATTACACTTTTTATATACTCAACTAATGTGTGTGCCGTGTGTTCAGGACTTTTTCTGGGAATCGATTGATCCAAGAAGGGCGAGCACGAGTATATATATGATATGGTCATCAATCACAGGATTGTTTTCCGGCAATAACAAGGCAAGGTACATTCCGAAGAGCATGACCATGCCGGCGAGGCAACCCCATTTTACATATTTACCAAGTAAGAGTGTTACTCCTACAAAGAGGAGACCGAGCATGAATAACCAATCGACCAGTGCTACGCCAGCCAAGCTGTGAAAAAAATCGGTAAAGGGACCTTTGACCGCGAAACTGAGGAATCCGTAGGTCGGTGACCCTCCTTGTATCCACGCTTTTTCTGCAGTTGTTGCAAACCCAAGACCGAACGTCTTGTCGATAAATGCCCAGAGAAAAATAAAACCCATAGCGAGACGCAGTGCAATGGTGATCTTTTTTTGTGTATTCATAATACCTATAGTATATGCCTGTTGGGGAGTGTGTACTATGAGTGATGTGGATATGTGGTTGAATGTAAAAAACCGCCAGCACATTGAGACTGGCGGTGTGTACGGACTCGGTCTTAAAGGGAGGTTGATTTGAACCACCTCACATCGATGATTGTGCCAGCGAGATTTTTAGGCACATCCTGGTGTGTTACCACACCACATTCCTCGAGTTCATTCATGAAAAGGTATAACTCTGCACCGGAAAAATTAACCCCCCGCTTCTTGAATTCTGCCCGAAGTTCCCGAGATGTGATCCCTTGTTTGCATAGAACTTGAGGATATAACTTCCAGGCAGCACGTTTCTTTTTTTCGAATAATACAGCTGAAATAAGAAACCAGGCAATTGGGACGCTGAGGATGAGAATAATAGTACTCACTTGAAACCCTTTTTTGTTACGTTGTTTTACAGTCCGTATAATATAGTACAACTAAGTCTATAATAAGTCAATTAATTATTTTTTTAATCAAATTTCAGGGGTTAAAACGAGTAGCTAATGCCCATTGCCATTGCTACAATGAAAACATAGCAGCTAATCTATACCTACCTCTATGAATACAAAAACAACTACGTTTATTGCCATTCTTGTGATCGTACTTCTGGGAGCTTGGTTCGTCTCTAGTCGTGGGTATTTTGGAGCAGGTGTATCGGATATTAAAAACGCAGACATGATGCAGAACGGTACGACAACGGAAATTATCGTTCAGGAAAATGTCGAATACGTTGCTGGAGCAAAAGGTTATTTTGTAAGACCACAAGCAGTCGGTGTATATCCAGGTGTTGTTATGATCCATGAAAATCGTGGACTCAGACCAGAGATCAAACAAACTGCCGAGACATTGGCGAAAGAAGGGTACATGGTGCTCGCTGTAGATTTGTTTGAAGGAAAAGTTGCTGAAGAACAGACTGAAGCTCGGGTGCTTACTTCTCATTTTAAACAAGCTACAGGCACAGCAAACATGCGTGCTGCAGTTGCATATCTTCGTACACAAGGTGCAGAAAAGATCGCTTCATTGGGTTGGTGTTTTGGGGGAAGACAATCGGTTGAGTTGGCGATATCCGGAGAAAAGCTCGATGCGACAGTTGTCTATTATGGAGGTAACATGGCCACTACGACGCAACGACTCGCTCCGATCAAGTGGCCCGTGCTCGGTGTATTCGGGGACCAGGATCAAGCAATACCTGTTGCAACGGTGAAAGCATTTGAGACGTCGCTGAATACATTGGGGATACAAAATGAAATATACATATATCCAGGAGTTGGTCATGCCTTCGCCAATCCATCGGGTATGAACTATGCTCCGGAGGCAACGATGGATGCATGGAAGAAGACGCTCGCGTTTTTAAGTATGCATTTGAAATAATTTCCACATCCTATGAAAAATACTTCACACAGATTAGCGGTATGGGCAGGTGTTGTGGGGGTAATACTTTTGATCCCGTTATTTTTTACGATACGAGATGGAGGAGTTGAAGGGGTAGGTTGGAATTGGACGTTGTTTGATTTTGTGTGGATGGGAATTCTCTTGTTTGGTGCAGCGCTCGTCTATGAGTTGGTAATAAAGAAAATGGGTAGTGGTATGTATCGAGCTGCGGGGGCACTGGCTGTGGCAACATCGGTGCTCTTGGTTTGGATAAATGGGGCAGTGGGAATTATAGGAAACGATACGGGTGCCAACTTGTTGTACTTCGGAGTATTGGTTATCGGAGCAATCGGGGCCATTGTTGCACACTTTCAACCACGCGGTATGGCGAGCGCATTGTTTGCTATGGCATGTGCGCACGCACTTGTTCCGGTGATTGTATTATTGATCTGGAAACCAGATATTACGGTAGATATATTTGGCGTCGTTATGCTCAATGCATTCTTCGTGATGTTGTTTGTAGCATCAGGATTTTTGTTTCGACGTGCGGCAGGGAAGAAATAAAACCTGGTCAAAACTTTCTACTGTCATAAGCCCAGTGCAGTAGGGCCTGTCTTTGGACGGGACGGCATGAGGGGTCTCCAGGTCTACAATTGTATTTTATCTGATAGATGTGCCGATTGATGGCTTTCCATCGCTTGATCTGTCGGGCATCATCGGAACATCGTCGGCCAAGGTAGTATCGGCAGTACCATTGAAACCATCCCCGTGGATCATCCGGGTGGATCCACCCTTTTTTTCTCCAGACTGAAAGTGGTTGACTGGCGTTTACTTTGAAATAATTAAGATCAGGATTTCGTTCGGAGGAACTGCTGTCCTGAAGTCGCGCCTTTGCAAACCATTCCTTTGGAAATTCTTCCGTACAGTCGCGCATATACACCCCTCCGAATACTCCCAGTTCCAGCATTTCTTGTGGAGTGAGCATTGGCTTGAATTGAGGATCAAAATTCTTGCCTATCGGTTCGGTGAGCTCATATGTATACCCTTGCTGCATTCGGTCATTGACTTTGATGATTTTTTTCTGCATATCTCGTGTTTCGTGTGTTAATTATAGCATTCAAATTGTTGCTGAGTTTGCTACTATATATCTATGCTCATAAAAATAATCTCTCATGGCACCACCCACAAATTACCTGATGATTTGCGTAAGGCACTTTCTGTTTCCTCGAAAGCATGTGCAACCTGGGAGGATATTACTCCGCTTGCGCGCAATGAATGGATATGTTGGACGATCTCAGTGAAGAATGAAAAAACACGTACAGAGCATGTTAAAAGGACTATTGTAGAGCTTGCACAAGGGAAGCGTCGCCCGTGTTGTTGGTTGGGTTGCGTCCATCGAACAGATAAACCGATGAGTGCGTCGCAGAAGTATGTGTTAGGAAAGAGGGGAAAAAATAAGGTTAGTATATAACGATACTCGTCCTAACTGGCTCCCCATGTTGGACGGGTTCAGAACCTTTAATTGGTATGAATTAGAAAAGGAAATGCAGTGGTTATTTGTTACTATGCCAAAATTTAACATTTAATACTAATAAGCCCACTGGCGCGTATCTGTCATTGTTAACTCTCTCGGCATCTGATATTGTTTTTGCTGGACAGTAAACAATAATGATTGAAATAGAAAGGTTGAACAATGAAAATAAAAACAAGTTGGTTGTTGGTTTCTCTGCTGGGAATATTTTTCCAGACGATGCGTGCGTATGGTGTTGAAGAAAAATACAGGATTGTTAATAGCAACACTCAGGATAAATGGTTTGGTTCAACATATGTCCGAGGAGGAATGAATGACACCACCTTGAAAGTGGGCGGTTGGGGAGATAAATACTATTCGTTGATCAAGATGCCCGTTGACCTCAACATACCCGGAGCACCAAGGGTGGTCTTAAACAGAATTACCCTGAACCTACACTCCATCAACTCCTTGAACCGTACAAGTATGCGCAAATGGTTTGTACGTAGTTCGTGGTCCGAAGCATCCACGATGGACCACTGGAGTATGACTATCGCTAGTATTGGATTGGCTCCTCTACCGCCAGTCAATGGATTATATTCCTTCGATATCAGTTCCGAATTTTATTACTGGATCAGTCAAACGGAACCGAATTATGGAATTCTCCTGGAACCGGAAAATACGGATAATACTTCCAATTACTTCGCATCTTCTGAAAATAAGCCGGAGTGGCGACCTTACATCGAAGTCTCTTATGAAAAAGTTCCAGAGTTCAGGCTTCCTTTACCGGGAAATAAAAGATGGAAGTTGACTGTAGAAGTTGGAGGTAAGGATTACAATACCCAGGCGGCAGTGGGTGATCCCTTTCATACAGGTAACACCCACTATTCTTTGGATTTCAGTTCTCATTGGATACCACTCGCAGGAGGGACAGAACAAACTGCTACAGATGTTCCTATCTATGCTGCGGCGGGTGGAAAAATTGTGGGCCTCGCTAACAATGTTCGCAATCCAAATGGCTGGTTTGTTAAGATTGACCATGATTATGACGGAAATGTGAATACAGGATTCCAAACTGTTTACATTCATTTAAAAAATCAACCAAACTTGAGCATCGGGGATGTTGTTCAGAAGGGTGGTCAGATAGGCATAATGGGTACAACGGGAGAAGATGCGAATGGTAACCCAACATCGACCGGAGTTCATCTTCATATGACCTTCTATTTCAAAAACAAAGCTGGTACTGGGCCAGATGGTCCTAGTTCGTCAGAAGAGTTGAACTTTGTAAGAATGGGAGGGATTCTTTTAAAAAATTATAAATTAAGCACAACCTGGAGGACGGACTTGAATCCTGATCAATGGAATCCGACATATTACGGATCATCAAGCCCTCCATGATGAGGTGGTATCAGTACTTAATGGGCACCTTTTAATCGGGGTGTCTTTTTTATTTTTTTAACTACTAGTTTACGGAAATTAAATTGACTGGTCCTTCACAGTAATACGCATCTCGTTCAAGTGGTGTTTTCATTTTTATTTTCAGATCAATCGGAAAATCTACTGTTGATTCTAATAGGGCTTCTTTGTTTACAGAAGGTAAGTCATTTGGATCTACATTAAAAACAATGTTACCGTTACTATTCACTCTTTTGAAATAATGATCAAAATTGGAAACAAGCACCGGATCTGAAGTTAGTTGTTCGGCACCATCCAAGACTATAAAGACTGAACAGGTTGTTGTAGCTGGATATGGATCACGATTCGGATCGTAGTCTAATGGATACATCAAAATATCATACGTAGAATAATACCCACTTACTTCATAAATCTTTTCAGTATCTAATGAGTCTGGATTATTAGCTATCGGCATTACGTCGGTATCATTTTGATCTAAAAATACTTGACCGACTCCACACAAAATAGCCACCAGAACTACACATGCGAAGATCCCTAGAATTAAGATTTTTTTCTTCATAACAAAGAGCATACCAGACTTATTTTACTTTGTGAAACTTCTGCTATTTACAACTTCGTGATATCGTCTACTCGGATAGTTCAATATAAACTCGAACCGAAGGAAAGTAATAATGAAAAAGGTATTGTCGACACTCATCTTGGCCGGGAGCCAGGTGATCTCGGCGCACGCTCAGATGTCGCTTCTGTATCCATTGGGAGGCGAAAATCTCCCAAGGAACGGAGCACATACGGTACGCTGGACGAATTCGGAAAACGTGCACGTCACTTTGTACATCGATTGGTTTGACACGAATGGAGTACAGTTTGTGAACGATCACGGACTTTACGAATCGGTTCTTCCTGCAGGAACAAACAGATTCATCCTACTTCCCGTAGGGTATCCGTCTGAATATCAGTACAAGATTCGTCTGGTCGGCACAAATATGACAGTCAACGAAACGGTTAGCAGCGGTTTTGTCCGGGTTACTGGACCAGCAAGTCTGGAAGGTCATCTCAATGACCAAAGCCCTTGGCTTCCGGGGCAATATCGCACCAATACAATAATCTGGAGCGGTTTCCAGAGCAACGATACGTGTCAGGTGACATTTGAAAGTCCGGCACTCCATATTGGAGATTATGGTTTTCTTGTCACCAACCTAGTCATGACTACAGAAAATGGTACTCAGTCAGTAGTGATGCCGTATCCAACCTCATTGCCATCGGCGTACCCTCTAGCTTCCCATAATCTTGCAGATGGTCCTCACCTCTTCTTTCTCCTTAATGAACGATGTCGGATCATCAATTTTTTTGGGGAAGTAGACATTGTGACAGTGGGCCTACGAATGTCGCTCGCAGCAAACGATGCGTATGCAATCGCTCGGGGTGATAGTGCTATTTGCGGATCGGTCTTCTTGGACACCACGCTTGCTACTAACAATGTGGCCGTAACTAATGTCGCGATCATATTAACGAGTTTTTCAACCAACTGGCTTTCTCTGAAGTTTACCCTTAAGAATGGAAGTCAGGCATTGAGAACTAACACATTAAGTTACAAACCTTCTTCGAACGATCAGTACAGTGTAAAGGTTGATTTTCCTGTAAATCTGACTGTCACAAATGGTCAGATAAAGGAACTTCTGCTTTGGTGCGAAGTGCTGACTGGTTCGGAGACTGGCAGTTTCCTCTGGACGACGGACGAAGTAATCTCAGTCGCTCAGAGCAGTGTTGGCGCGACGTACGTTGGTGGCGCATCAATTGGAAAGTCCGTTCTTTCATCGACCACTTCGTTTATTGATGTGATCCAGATATTTCAACCCAAGTTCTTCCTACAAACAGCGACTAATGGTGTGGCCACTTTTGAGATTGTTTGTAAGCCTCAGGTTTCTTACACTCTACAATGGTCCACAAATCTGACGACTTGGAATAATGATCTGACGACAAACACTGTCTCTGATACGATCCAGTTTTCCGTCACTGTTACAAACGGGAACAAGTTCTTTCGGATTAAGGAAAATTAACCGTTTTCACGGTTCAGCCCTGTCATCATTCGTGGTGACAGGGATTTTTATTACCTGAAAGAGATATTCCAAAGTTCTGAACCCCATGAAAAAAGAGCGTTTTTGAACTTCCTACTTCAGAACCCGACTGTATCGGGAAAGAAGCTAGATTTTGAGCTACGAAAACCATTCAATCTAATACTAGATGTGGCTCATAACCCTGTTGGGCTCCGGGAGCAGGATTCGAGTCTTACAGACTCGGTACAGTCTTCGCGTCTCGCTTCGTTCCTCACAAGCTCGGAACTCGCTACGACATGCTCAGACTTTTCGAATCCTGCCCGCAAAGCCCGTAGGGGCTTTGCTTCCCGTCACCCTTCACTCACTGCGTTCGTTCATGGCTCCGGGAGCAGGATTCGAACCTGCGACCAATCGCTTAACAGGCGACTGCTCTACCGCTGAGCTATCCCGGAATATGTATCCTTATTAGGTCGAACATGAGAAAATGTAGCACATTCACCGTATCAAATCAAAATATGCATATCCATGTACGGGCGTATCCCGATTCTAAAAAAGAAATAATCAAAAGACTGTCAGGGTCACGTTTTGCGGTATATGTAAAAGAATCACCGCGGGACAATGCTGCAAATGACCGTATTTTGGAAATCATGAGAAGAGAGTATGCAGGTCAGACTGTCAGGATGGTCAAGGGTCACCACTCCCCATCAAAACTCTTTTCTATTACTGTGAAAAAGAGTTGATACGCATCTTGCTGCTCATGGTGCATGAGCTATAATACTAAGAGTATTATCAACTAACACCCATCCCATGAATATAAACATCAAGACAACCAATGTAATGTCATCAGATGCGCTTACGGAGTATGTTCACAAGCGTCTTGAGAAAATAGGAAAGATTGTGGGTGATGATCCATCGGCACACTGTGATGTTGAGCTTGCACGTACGACCGGTCACCACAACAAAGGGGATATATTCAAAGCAGAAATTCACCTTGTCGGTGCAGGTAAGAATATCTATGCCAGTTCCGAAAAAGAAGATCTCTATATTGCGATCGACGATGTGCAAAACGACGTTATGCGTGAGCTCACTGCACACAAAGAAAAACAGATTTCTCTCGTTCGTCGCGGAGGTACACGTGTCAAAGCAATGATGAAAGGTTTGTGGCCGTGGAAAAAGTAATATCCTCTACCTTACATGCACAAGAGTTCTTTCTTTGATATGGCGTCCGGCAAGCAGGTGGTTAACCAGTGGTTGTGTATCGCTTTTATTGCCGTCTTTTGTTTTTGGACAGTCGTATATTATGTAGCAGAAAAGGCCGCCATGATTGGTGAGAATCTCTCGAGTTCTGTTTATGACAGCGCGCGGTAACCCCGTTGGAAATCCTGATAGGAGATTTCCTTGCTTCCTTCCGGAATGACGCGCGTAATATCAAGATGACCGTCGCGATATGATGCTTCGGTTATTTTGACGCGGATTTTTCTGCCACCGTGTTCGTGGAAAAAATATGCCTGCGGCCAGGTATGAAAAGCTTGGATTTTGAGGAAATTGGAATAGGCATCTCCGTTCAGATCGATCAGCCCGTCTTCCTTGGTAATTTTTTTGGTAAATGTCGCTGCTGCATGATCTTGTTCTTGTTCAGAAAGAGAACCCTCGATCCATCCCGGCAGAGTACGTATTAAAAGCCGTGCTCCTTTTTCGGCCATTTCTTTTTCCAATGTATCGTACGTTGGCCACTCTATAATATGAACCTTCTCCTGGGAGACGATCGGTCCATGGTCCATTTTTTCATCAATTCTCATCAAAGTGACACCGGTATCTTTTGTGTCATTGAGAATCGCTGATTGTAAAGGGGATGCGCCGCGAAAATGGGGAAGCAGAGAGGGGTGGATATTGAGCGTCTTCCGGGGAGGGATGTTGATAATAGATTCAGGAATTATTTTGCCATAGGATGCAACCACAAAAACGTCCGCTCCTTCAGCTGCAATTTTTTCTATAAAAGCAGAGTCTAGTTTTTCCGGATCATGCACAGGAATATTTCTTTCTATTGCCCACGCTTTAACGGGAGTCGGAGTCATGGTCATATGTCGTCCTTGTGGTTTGTCCGGAGTCGTAATAATTGAGATAGGTAAAAGTCCTGCACGTTCGAGTTCGTCCAATATGAGAACGGAAAAACGTGATGAGCCAAAAAAAGAAAATCGAATGGGTGAGTGAGACATTTACTTTTGATTTTGTAACTTCTGTACTTCCTCGGGATCCATTTCCCAGAGATCCGTGGCCTTATCGATGAAGAGGATTCCATCCAGGTGATCTATTTCGTGTTGGAAAATTTGCGCTAGGAGTCCGCTGGCACCACGTTCTATTTTCTCACCTTTTTCATTGTATGCCCGTAAGGTGACTTTGGTAGAACGGGGAACTTTTCCGTATAACCAACGGACAGAGAGGCATCCTTCCTCGGTGTCTTTTTTGTCACGGGAAAGGCGAGTAATGGTCGGGTTGATAAAAGTAAGATCAGAACCATCGCCAGTGTACGTCGGATCGGCTTCCTTGAGTAATGAACCTGATACTAGGAATATCCGTAATGAAACTCCAATCTGAGGTGCAGCAATAGCGATACCGTCTTGTTGGGAGTCGAGAGCCGTTTTCATATCGGCAAGGACTTTTTTGAAATGGGGTGAATGAATGTCATTCAGGGAGACTTCAAGGGCCTTGTCTCTGAGGACAGGGTTTTCGCGTTGGACGATTTCGATCATGGCGAAAATATACCAGGAAATTGGTAAACAGTAAACTGGGGCAAGGAGAGGAAGATGTGTGCAATTACAAGAAAATCACCGCATTAGTATGAGCCGGTGCGCTACTAAGGTTTGCGACATTCACAATTGATTTTCTTGTAATTGCACACATCCTCCTCTCTTCCGAGGTGTCATATATTACAGCAAACTCTCTGGATTTATTTTCACCTTGATCGATGGCGATAGGGAGCGGAGTTTGTTGACCAGGGTGACCGTGGGCCAAGTGTGGGAGGTGAGTTTGAGTAATCCATGGATGACGGAGTTTCCTCGGACGCTTGCGGTAAATGCAGGGAAGATGTCGATATGATGAGGTTCGATAATTTTTTGAATATGCGCCATTTCTTCGGCAATAGCATCTTTCTTGCCCTCAATACTTATCTTGATGAGTGTGCCAAAAGGAGGGTAAGTGAACTGATGTCGTTCTTCGAGTGTGGCACGATAGAAATCACTGAGGTTACCCTTGAGACCATATTCAAATACTTTTTCTTCGGCACGACGGGTTTGTACCAGTATCGAACGTGTGGCCATGCTCCGGAGGCGTACGAGGAGATACATTATTTTTTCCTGAATACGAAAATCAGGTAATGCAAAAAGGGAGTCGAGGGAAGCAATGGCGATATGGTCAATCTTGTCAGGTAAATAAGTAAGTGTCATTTCTGTACCCAAAAGGATGCTTCCGGGTCGTGCCAAAAAAGATCGTACCGTACTGTGTATTTTTTCGTCAGTCGTGGTCGTATCCGCGTCTATTTTAAAGATCTCCACTTCGGGAAATCGAGCACGGATTTCTTCCTCAACCCGTTCGATACCAATACCGAGAGGGGTCAGTCTCCATCCTCCGCATACCGAGCACATCTCGGCAGCACTCCGGCGTTCACCACAGGTGTGGCACATGAAAAAGTTTTTGCCGGTTTCTTTTGAGGTGTGAAGGACGACCGGTGCTGAACAGGTGTGACATGTCACAATGGTTTCGCAATCTGAACAGACGGTTGAGGGAGAAATGCCGCGACGGAGGGTGAGAATGAAAAGGTGAGTGCTACCTTCTTGGTTCTGACGGATGAGTGTTTCGAGTTCAGGAGAGATTACGCGGAAATTATTTTCAGCAGCTTTGTAGGCTTTCATGTCGATGAGGGTATCGTGTGCCGTCGAGACCGAACGCCATTTGAAAGGTGATCCTTCGTATATATCATGTTCACCGAGACGGTGAAGTGTTTCGGTGCGCAATAAACTGTCGGAAAGATAGACGGTGCGACGTTCGGCACGATGACATGTTTCCAGTGCGTGGCGTATATCAAGATACGGTGCCTTCTGCGTGATCCAGCCGCGACTGTTTTCACGTTCGATAATCACTGTTTCAATGTCCGAACGAGGAAGAAGAAGGAATGAGCCGGTCGCAATAATAACGACGGGATGTGTACTCTCGGCGATCTTGGTCCAGGTTTCAATGGCTTTTTTGGGAGTAAGACCAGAATGTAATATGAAAATATATCCCTCAATACCTTTTTCTAGTGCTGCACACAGTGTTTTCGCATCTTCGATGGTGGGGGCATAGAAGACGATCGATTGTGCGTGGGCAAATTTTTGACGAATCAGACTACGCCATGAACTGTGGCGATCGGTGGTGTCACCTTGGATTGCGTACCCATCGGCATTTTTACGCGAAGAGGATGATTTTGTAGGTTGCTCTTGGGCAATATGTACAAGTGGGGGAGCAATCTTATGTGCGTTTGTTAAGAGAACATCCGCAACTAATGCATCAATGACAGCACCGGGGGTAGTGGCATAATAGTCAGCTAACAGACGGCACGAATCGAGAAAAGACGTAGGAAAAAAAGCGGTTGCTTTGACTTTACTGAGTTTGCGGATCTCATAAGGTGCTTTTTTGATTTCCGATTTTAGATCTTCGGCAGCGCGTGATTCGATGATAATGGCATGAATACTTTTGGAGCGGAGAGGTACGGAGACAATGGCCCCGACAGGTATCTCGGATGCGGTGAAGTAGGAGAGGGTATCATTAACCTTTGATCGAGTCAGGGGGATGACGGTGATGATATACATAGGCTATTTATAGCACTCTTGGCTTATTTGTGAAATTGACCATGGTCCATTAGAATAGTGGGATTCAGTAAGAACATATTTTTTCATTCAAAACCAGATAAAGTACAGGTGCGCGTATTTGTATAGCATCTTGTTTTGAATGAAAAAATATGTTCTTACTGAATCCATATGAATCCTACGTTCAAAGAAGCATTTACGATAAAAGGTTTGGCTGGAGAACATAAACTCCAAGGGACTATAGGTATTCACGGAGCAAAAAACGCCGCACTCAAAGCGTTGGCAGCAGCGGTGCTGTTTGATGGACCGGTAACGCTCGACAATATTCCGGATACAAATGATGTGGGTTTGATGATTGATATTCTTTCCAAACTGGGGGCCAAAGTCACCAAACAATCTGTACATACTATTGTTATTGACCCGTCTTCTATTTCACATACGGCGATTGATACGGAGTTGGCACAGAATATGCGCTCATCGGTTGTTTTGACAGGTCCCCTGCTCGCACGTTTTGGTAACGTGACGTTTCCTGCGCCAGGAGGTTGTGTTATCGGTACACGCCCGATCGATCTGTTTATTGAAGGATATAAAAAGATGGGTGCCGTCGTAGATTTGATCGATGATCGTACGTATTCGATTTCCGCTCCTACAGGAATACAAAGTACTGAGCTCTTTTTTAATATCCAATCGGTGGGAGGCACAGAGACGTTGATGATGGCAGCGGTTTTGGGTAAAGGAAAAACCGTTTTGAAAAATTGTGCCATGGAACCCGAGATCGTGAATGTGGCTGAATGGCTCAATGCAGCAGGGGCACATATTACGGGCGCGGGCACAACCACTATCGAGATTGAAGGCACAGGCGGCAAACTTTTAAATTCAAAACAATCATACACTGCTATTCCTGATCGTATTGAAGCAGGCAGTTTCCTTATCCTTGGAGCCTTGTGTGCAAAGTCATTAACTATTAAAAATTGTCAGCCCAAACATGTGGAGTCGGTGATTAATGTGCTCCGTGATTCAGGAGTGGAAATGGATATTGGCGTGGATACTATTACGGTACGCGGAGGTAAAAAAATCAAGCCTTTTAATATTCGTACGCATGAGTACCCAGGTTTCCCGACGGACTTACAGGCACCGATCGTGACATATCTGACTCAGGTAGAAGGGGAGAGTATGATTTTTGAAACTATTTTTGAAGGACGTTTCAAGTATGCCGAAGATCTTTCCAAAATGGGTGCGCATATTACGATCATGAATCCGCGTGAGATTTTGATCAAAGGCCCAACACCGCTGGTACAACTTCCGGAGATGGATGAATTACGTGCACATGATATTCGTGCTGGGTTTGCAATTGTCTTGGCTGCGCTCGTAGGGACGGGAAGTTTTAAGGTTCATAATGTCCATCTGATCGATCGTGGATATGAGAAATTAGAGGAGCAGTTAACGGCATTGGGCGCGGAGGTGAAGAGAATTCCTGTTTAGTAAATTGGAATGTATAAAACACAAAACCCGCCGAAGCGGGATTGTGTCTAGAATGTGTTGTTCAAACCTCCCCCTTGTCAGATAGAATAATAGTATTCTTTTTTTATAATAAAGTCAATGTTTTCAATTGTGGACCTAGTGGGAGTCGAACCCACACACTCCAACTGACAAGAGGGAGCTGGTACCTCACCTAGGCCCACGCTGGAAGAAATTAATCTTCCGCATATGTAGCTTATCAGGCCGAGATAAAATCTTGATTAAGAAAGTCTCAAGAAATGCATAAGAAATCAGTTTTAAAGATGCTTTTTTCCGGTATTTTGTGATATAGTCGCTCTGCATATGAGTTTCTTTTCTCCTAAACTTGGTATTGATCTAGGAACGGCAAATACGCTTGTTTTTTCGCCAGGAAGGGGAATTATTCTCAACGAACCATCAGTTGTCGCCGTGTCCGAAGTGGATCGCAAGGTGTTGGCTGTCGGGAACGAAGCCAAAGAAATGGTCGGTCGCACTCCTGATTCAATTGTGGCGTATCGTCCGATCAAGGACGGAGTCATTGCTGATTATCGTGTCACCGAAGCAATGCTTCGTTACTTCATCGACAAAGCCCTTGGTAGATATGCTCTCTTCAAACCCGAAGTCATGGTTTCGGTTCCCGCTGGAATCACATCAACCGAACGTCGTGCGGTTGTCGAAGCAGCCTTACGTGCCGGTGCACGTAGTGCATTCGTAGTGAAAGAACCTATCTTGGCAGCAATTGGTGCCGGAATTCCGATTCATGAACCACGTGGTCACATGATCACTGATATTGGCGGAGGTACAACTGACGTGGCGGTGATCTCGCTCGGCGGTATTGTGGCATCAACTTCAGTAAAGGTTGCCGGAGACAAGATGGATGCAGCGATTGCTGATTATGTAAAGAAAACATTTAATTTAGCCATCGGAGATCATATGGCTGAACTCATCAAAATCACTATTGGCTCCGCAATTCCACTCGATCAAGAATTGGCTATGATCGTAAAGGGCCGAGATTTTATTTCCGGAATGCCTCGTTCGACCGAAATTAAAACCAATGAAATTGTAAAAGCCTTGGCTACTCCTTTACGCGATATGATCAAGTCGATCAAAGATGTGTTGCAGGAAACTCCTCCTGAGTTGGCTGCCGATATTATTGATCGAGGTATCATGATGACGGGCGGATCATCTCTCTTACGCAATTTACCTGAACTCATTTTTCGTCGTACGGGCGTCAAAGCACAATTGGCCGAAGAACCGTTGTTGTGTGTCGTAAAGGGGACAGGTATAGCGTTGGAACATTTGGATGTATACAAGAAGACAATTATTTCGAAGAGGTAGAAAATAAAAATCCCCCCGCCAGGTAAGTGGCAGGGGGGGTGAGGGAACAAAGCTTAGGGAGTCATGATGCTCCAAAAGAGTTGATCCGGTTGTAAGTGTGTTGAGAAGAATTGAGCGACATCCGTATAGCAAACATCATCGATGTTCTCAAGATCCTCTCGAAGGGATTTGATAGAACCGGTATCAATCAACTCTTCCATGGCATCATCAGCAATATCATCAGCTGATGAGTCGTAATACAGGTTATTTTCCCGGGTTGTTATTTTAAGTTCCTGGAAAAGTATCTGATGTTGTAAATCTCCGGAAGCAAGTTCGGCAATACTTGTGGAGATAATTTCGCGAACCGCCTGCAGTGTGTCAGGTGCGATTTCAAGATCGATATGGAAGGAAGAGTGATCTGAAAAAGTGCTTACTCCAACGTGAGGGGAGTATGTCGCACCTAACGTGCTGCGGATACGATTGAAGAGAAGTTGCCTCAGTATAGAACGAGCCACAGAAGGAATTCTCGGGTTTTCGAGGCGTGGCATGCCAGCGAATATGTTGAGTACCGTCTTTTTTGGGAGAGACTCACCTTTTACTCCATAGTAATCGCCGACCGATACGAGGAGTTCTGGCACGGTGGGTTTTGGCCAGGAACTAATGTTTGGTGGCGGTTCCACAGATTTTCCTTTTGGTAAAGAACCAGTGAATTTATCCAGATCAGCGAGAGTTGCTTGTGTGACGTCACCGACGAGGATGATTCTCATATTTCCACTCCGATAGTATGTGTCATGGAATCTCTGTAAATCGCTGCAAGTTATCTTTTCGACACTATCGTGCCAACCAAGTACCCGCTTCTGACGACTAAACGGATGGTTTCCATATTTCAGTTTTTGCAGATTTCTTCCCAATTTTTCTTTTTGAGGAGACTCGAATGCTCGCCAAATTTCTTGGGTAATTACTCCGCGCTCCCGTTCAGTTTCCTTGGGATCTAGAAGGGGAGAAACTAAGAAGTGATGGAGAAAGTCCATTCCTCGTACCAGTTTCTCTGTCGCCACTTTGGCGTGATACATTGTTCTGTCGAAGCCAGTATTAGCACCCAATGTGTCTTGGAAAATACTTCGATCAGCTTCTTCAACTGCAGTTTGTGTTGGATACCCGGCACAGCCATTGAAAGGGAGGTGCTCAAGAAAATGAGCCAAACCTTCCTGGCCTACCGGATCATGCCGTCCGCCAACAGTCAATGCTAGACGGAGATACACGAAACCGTTAATCCATGGAATGTTTTTCCAGTGGATAGGGATGCTGTTTTGAGTTGCGAGATTGAATTGGAAAGGATCAAAGGCTAATTTCATTGTTATTCTTTCAGTTTTGGATTGTTTTTGTTGAAAACTCTGAAAAAACAATACCATACTAATATGATAATTGCAATATAGAGAAGTTGACAAAAACTGAGAGTGTGATATGATGTATGTGCCAGAGAAATCGTTTCGCGGATCCTTTGGTGTTGTGTATGACAGCGATAGTTCTTGAAAACTGGTCCTTTCTGAGAACGAATGCGTGACCCGTCAGGTCTTTGATCTGAGCGTATACAAAGTAGGGTGTCCTGAACATGACGCCATTCAAACTGTTCACTTTTGTGGTAACGCAAAAGTTCTACCTGAGCTCACATCGATTCGTCGATGTGAGCTCTTTCTTCTTACCTCAGTTTACAGTTTACGGTTTACTGATTACTATGTACTCATGAAACTCTCCTTTTCCCTCCCATACCTCTCCCACCACTCTCATTACCTCATTGGTTCCGACATATTGCGCGCAGAATTAAAAACTGTGCTTGAGGATGTGCACGAGATTGCTTCACAGGGGAATCCTGATTTCTTCGACGCTTTTTATGAGACGTTCACTATCGATGATTCACGTCAGTTACGGGAAATGCATGGTGTGCGCCCCGTGCATAGTTCAGGAAAAAAGATTTTTATCATCTCAATGGATGGTATTACGATCGAAGCACAGAATGCACTTTTGAAACTTCTCGAAGAACCTGCGGAATATGCCTACTTCTTTTTAATTATTCCCTCGGGACATCTGTTGTTACCTACGGTAAAGTCGCGCATGATCCCGATCGAAACTGCCTCAGAGAAAGAAACGACCGGCGAAGGAGAAAAATTTCTGAAATTATCAGTGGCAAAGAGGCTGGATATGATAAAAGGTTTACTGGATGATATTTCCAAAGAAAAGAAAACCAAACAACATGCTATTCAATTGCTCCATGATATAGAAGCGGCATTGTATACTCGAAAAGGAGTTGCCAAAGCCGCTGCGGCTCTGCGAGCGCTCGATATAGCCAAGAAATACAGCAGCGACAGGGCCCCTTCATTGAAAATGCTCCTGGAATCTGTGGCCTTGAGTGTATAAAAGTCATACTTGTGATAGCATACGTATATATGGCATACGATTTTTCATCATTTAAAAAAGAACTTATATCCACTGAAGAGTGGTTCAAGAAAGAAGCTGCGTCTATTCGAACGGGACAAGCCAGTCCTGCGGTGCTCGATGGTGTCCAAGTTGAGGTTTACGGCGCACCTTTGGCTCTCAAGGAGGTCGCCAGTGTGATGATCGAAGGTGCTCGTAGTCTCCGTGTTTCTCCTTGGGACAAGACTCAGACAAAAGAAGTTGAGAAGGCTATCACTGCCGCCAACCTCGGCTTATCCGTATCTGTCGATGATCAGGGTTTGCGTATTAGTTTTCCAGACCTTACTGCGGAGCGTCGTGCAGAGATTGCTAAGATGGCAAAAGACAAACTTGAGGATGCTCGTAAGCAGGTACGCCAGCATCGTGATGTAATCATCAAGGATCTCCAGAACAAGGAAAAAGAAGGAGGCATGGGCAAAGACGAGATTTTCCGTCTGAAAAACGAGGTTCAAAAGATTGTCGATGAGGCCAATAAAAAGCTCGAGGCCGCATATGCAAAGAAGGAGAAGGAGATACTAGGATAAAAGTAATCAGTAATAGTAAATGACAGCACTTATATTTCTCATAGTCCTTGCGATTTTGATTTTCGTCCATGAACTTGGACATTTTTTGGCTGCTCGGGCATGTGGTATTCGTGTTGATGCATTCGCTCTGGGCTTTGGTCCTCGGTTGATTTCCTGGAGAAGGAAAGAAACAGAATATGCTCTCAATGCAATTCCATTTGGTGGGTACGTAAAAATCTTTGGAGAAAATCCAAATGAAGAATCATTGAATGGTCCTCACTCACACCGCAGTTTCGTCAACAAACCACGCTGGCAACAGGCGGTTGTCTTGGTAGCTGGTGTATTTTTTAATTTTATATTTGCTGCCCTCTTATACATAATTGTATTTAGTGTCGGGGTAACTGCTACTACTTCTGGTTTTGAAAAACATGCGGACCGTTTTGAAAATCAACGCATTATGGTGACCTATGTAGCTCCGGGTTCTCCTGCGGAAACTGCAGGTCTCAAGACGGGGGATGTACTTACTACGTCAGAATCCATTGAGTCTGTACAGGACATGATACATGAAAGTGGAGGGAAGCCTATATCCATTGCCTATGTACGTGATGAAGTTGCTCAGACATCGATGGTGACTCCGGTAACAGGTATTGTGGCTGATAAATACGCTATCGGTATTTCTATGGATACGGTCGGTACATTACAATTGCCGGTCGGTACTGCTATTACCGAAGGGTTTGCATATACCTGGGGAATGATGAAATTGACGGTGATTGGATTATGGGATTTCTTTGGAAGTATATTCAAGGGTGCAGCTGATTTTGCGTCGGTAACCGGACCGATCGGTATCGCAGGTATTGTCGGTGATGCTGCGGATCTTGGATTCACGTATCTCTTGATGATTACTGCGCTGATCTCTATTAATTTAGGAGTTATCAATCTTATACCGTTTCCTGCACTTGATGGCGGACGCCTTCTCTTTGTGATTATTGAAGCATGTATCCGTCGTCGTATTCCTATGAGTTTTGCTAACGCGGTGAACCTTGTCGGTTTTTCATTACTCATGCTGTTGATGGTGGTGGTCACGTACAAAGATATTGTAAAAATGTTTTGGTAAATCTTCAGCGTTTCTTGAGACTTTCTTTATACGGATTTCATTTTCATCATATAGGATGTAGGGGTATCAATTAACATACATTCTATGTGGTATCATACATTTGTGAAATATATCTTTAGTGCCGTTTTTACCAAAGAAAAAGGAGGATACAGTGTACTGTGTCCCGAATTAGGCGTGGCCAGTCAAGGGGTAGACTTGAGTGAAGCTGAAAAAAACATCAAAGAAGCGGTGGGGTTATTCATAGAAGATATGACAACCGAAGAGTTGTCTGTGTACTCTGATGCTCGTGCCAATTCTTCCATTTTAAAAACATTTGAGGTTTCTCATGTCTAAAACGTTCTCTGGGAAAGAGATCGTACACATTCTCTCAAAGTACTTTGGATTTACACAGATCGGAATCTCCGGGAGTCATGTAAAAATGTCGAAAAAGAGTGAGGGAATTAAAATAACGACCATCATACCTCTTCATAAAGAGGTATTTATCGGGACTTTTAAGAGTATATTGAGACAAGCTCAAATATCTTCAAAAGAATTCATTCAAAAAAGTCTTGATTCATAAGACTCGTCTTTACGATTGTTTTCCTGTATTATTCTCTCCATGAAACAATCACACCTCTTTACCCGCACTCGTCGCGAAGCGCCCAAGGATGAAGTATCAAAAAACGCTGACCTCCTGATTCGTGCAGGATATATATCAAAAGATATGGCGGGAGTCTATTCTTTTTTACCTCTTGGTTTGCGTACGCTCAATAAGATTGTCGGTGTGATTCGTGAAGAGATGAATTCTATTGGAGGCCAGGAATTGCAACTGACGGCATTGCAGGACAAGAAAGTCTGGGAAACAACAGGTCGCTGGGATGATCGTAATGTCGACATTTGGTTCAAGACACACCTCAAAAATGATACCGAACTTGGCTTAGGATTTACTCATGAGGAACCTCTCACTGTCCTGATGCGTGAACACATTCGTTCGTTCCGCGATCTTCCTGTCTTGGCATATCAATTTCAAACAAAGTTCCGCAATGAAGCTCGTGCAAAGTCGGGTATTCTCCGTGGTCGTGAATTTTTGATGAAGGATCTGTATTCTTTTTCTACCGATGATGCAGAACATATGAACGTGTACGAAAGTGCCAAACAAGCATATCGTCGTATTTTTGATCGTTTAGGTATTGGAGGTGAGACGTACGTTACGTTCGCCAGTGGTGGATCGTTTGCAAAATATTCTCATGAATTCCAGACGCTCTCTGAAGCAGGTGAGGATGTGATCTATGTTCACGAAGGGAAACGCATTGCGGTCAACAAAGAAGTGCTCAATGATGAAGTGCTTGCGGACCTCGGTATTGCTCGTGCCGATCTTCAAGAAAAAAAAGCTATCGAAGTGGGAAATATCTTTAGTCTCGGTACCCGTTTCTCAGATGCATTTGGGCTTACGTACAAAGATGCAGAAGGGACTTCAAAGTCAGTGGTGATGGGAAGTTATGGTATCGGTCCATCTCGAGTCATGGGAACAATCGCCGAGATGTGGTCTGATGAAAAAGGTCTCAAGTGGCCAGATGCAGTTGCACCTTTTGCTGTGCACCTGATCGCTTTGTTTGATAAAGAAGGAAAAGTGAAAGCTGCCGCAGATGAGCTCTATGAACGTCTGACCACAAAAGGTGTTGAAGTTCTCTATGATGATCGTGATTCCGGTGCAGGAGAAAAATTCTCAGACTCAGATCTCATCGGTATTCCACAGCGTATTGTTATGAGTGAAAAAACCTTGGCACAGGATTCTGTAGAAACAAAAGATCGTGCAACAGGGAAGGTGGAGATGATGAAGGTGGAGAGTTTGTAAAAAAGAAGCGCCGACCCAGGCCTTATTGGGTCAGCGCTTAGATTATTTACTGTTTGAGACGATCACCTCCTTTCCTTCCTCATCATAACAAACCTCGTTAAAAAATAAATAGCCGAGAGGAAAAGCCGTACTGCCATCTTTACTTACACATGTCAATTCCTGGACATTTCAACTTTATGGTAATGTTCCCACATGGAGTTCAAGGAATACATCGAAAAATTTTTGAACCGATTCTCCAATGAGATTGGTATCGACTTGGGCACTGCAAATACACTCGTGTATGTGCGTAATAAGGGTATCGTCGTGAACGAACCATCTGTTGTTGCAGTCAATCAAAAGACTGGCCAAGTCGTGGCTATCGGTACTGCCGCAAAAGAGATGCTCGGTCGTACACCGCAACACATCACCGCTATCCGCCCACTCGTTGATGGAGTGATCTCTGATTTCGAAGTGACCGAAGAAATGCTCGCCTACCTCATGAAGCGTGCGGGTGAATTTTTGCCAAAGAAATTATTGGGACCTCGTGTTGTAGTGGGAATCCCTGCAGGGGTTACCAACGTAGAAGCTCGTGCTGTTCGTGATGCAACACGCAATGCGGGTGCTCGTCAGGTGTATATAGTTGAACAGCCAATGGCCGGGGCCATCGGTATTCGTCTCCCGATTCATGAACCAGTTGGTAGCATGATTGTCGATATCGGTGGAGGTACTACGGATATTGCCGTTATATCTCTTGGTGGCATTGTCCGTTCAAAGAGTTTGCGTGTCGCTGGAGACAAACTCAATGCAGATATTATTTCCTATATTCGTAATGAATTTAAAATTTTGATCGGTGAGACCACGGCCGAACAAGTAAAGATTGCCGTAGGAGCAGTGGTGCCAGGTAATCCCATTGAAACAACGATCCGTGGACGCGATCTGATCACCGGTCTACCACGTGAAGTAGTTATCACTGATTCCGATATTCGCGAAGCCATGGGTCAGTCTATTAGTGTCCTGATCGACGCGACTCGGGAAGTTCTGGAAACGACTCCTCCGGAAATTTTGGCCGACATTATGCGACGTGGTATGTATCTCGTGGGCGGAGGAGCTTTGATCAAAGGATTGGATGAATTGTTGTCACATACGTTCAAGCTTCCCGTGACTGTGGTCGATGAACCCCTGACTGCCATCGCACGTGGCGCAGGTATTATTCTAGAGGATATCGATAGGTATCGCAGTGTGCTTATTCATAGCGAAGATGACTTATCTGCGAACCAGTAGTCGGCCAGCACACCAGCGTACACGGACGCTTATTTTTGTGACGATCATCGGGGTCGTTCTGCTTGTTTTGACACATTTTGTATTTCCGAACTTGATTTCCGGAACATGGACCGCGTTGGCTCGTCCATTTTGGAGAGTCGAATTTTCTGCAGAAAGCGGCAGTTTCCGTTCCCCGGCAGTTCTGTTGGCGGAGAATGAGGAGTTACGTCGTCAACTGATTGCAGCGGGAGCACGGTTGGACATGATTCGTTTTGTTGAATTGGAAAATCTGGAATTGAAACGTCTGCTGGGACGCACTGTTGCCACTTCAACTGAAAGTGCCCTGTTGGCGGCAGTTTTGGAACGCCCACCCTTTGGACCATATGATGAATTGATTATTGATATTGGTAACGATGCAGGACTTTTGGTCAATGATAAAGTGTATGCTCCGGGGAGAATTTTAATAGGTCAGGTTGGGGCAGTGCTCGGTAAAACTGCCAAAGTAATCCTTTTTTCTTCACCAGGAAACAAGTATGAAGTCATGATTGGCCCTCATCATGTTCCTGCTACGGCGATTGGTCGCGGGGGAGGGCAATACGAGGCTCAGGTTGCACGTGACATTTCTATCAAAAAAGGGGATTTCGTAGAAGTTCCTTCGCTGTCGAATCTTCCGTTTGCAGTAGTTACGAGTGTTATATCTGACCCGACCCAACCTTTTGAAACTATTTTGTTTGCACCTGTGGTGAATGTCTACCAGTTGCGATGGGTGTTAGTTGAACCGCAGTAAACAGAGAAAAAGACATGCAAAAAATACTTTTGAGATTAATTATTGATATAGGTATTGCATACGCTGTCTTGAATGGCTGGTGGTTTATCGTGCTCCCCTTGTCATTTGTAGGGATATGGATTTTTCCCTTTTTTATAGAGATTGTTATTGCTGGTTTGATATACGATTCGCTTTTTGGTTTTGTTCCTGAAATGGGACTCTGGGGATATGTAGGTACACTTGTTTCAATCCTCTTTTTATCGGTTATCACATGGGTAAAGGGGAGTATACGATAGGTTGTGTAGTGATATGGTAGGATACCCCTATGCGGATTCCTTGGAAAAAAATATTTTTTTGGCGTAAAGGAGGAAGACGGAATCATGAGATTGCGCCTGATGAAGTGTTGTTGGATTCTAGTAATTTACCTAACTTCAATACTGCTCAGTTCGAAGGGCGTCTGGGGAAACCGATTTCTTTGGTAGCTTTGTATGCCACTGGCGGTGCATTTGTGCTTGGGCTTCTCCTCTTTTTATTCAAAGCTGGTCAGCTTCAGATCGTGCAGGGGAAGGAGTATTTTGAACGGAGTGAAAATAACGTATTGCGCCCCGTGCCGGTATTTGCAGGAAGAGGAGTGTTGTTTGATCGCAATGGAACGATGTTAGCCTGGAATGCTCCTGGTACTGATTCTCCAACAGTATCGAAGTTGGACCCTCTGGCAACGTCTTCGATTGTATTTGCTGAAGATGTCATTACGCGCCGTGAGTATGCAACCTCCAGTGGCATGGCTCATGTTTTGGGATATGTAAAATACCCATCAAAAGACAGTAATGGTTTTTATTATCAGGAAGATTTTGAAGGGGTTGATGGAATAGAGGATTATTTTGATGAGAATCTCAGAGGGGTCAACGGGTCACGTTTGGTTGAAGTTGATGCACGGGGTAAAGTTCTTTCACATAATATCGTCAGGTCGCCTGTTCAAGGTCAAAATCTGACTCTTTCCATCGACGCACAGATCCAATCATCTCTTTATTCCAATATTCGTGATATTGCACAGCGAGTCGGTTTTACGGGAGGTGCCGGTGTGATTATGGATGTGCATACAGGTGAACTCATTGCGTTGACCAGTTACCCTGAATACGATCCTCAGGTGATGTCAGATAAGACAAACTCTGCAGCTGTCCGTGCGATGCTCAATGATTCAAGATTACCGTTCCTCGATCGTGCGGTCGATGGTCTGTACGCACCAGGCTCAATTGTAAAACCGTATATGGCATTGGCAGCGCTTAATGAAAAAGTTGTTGAACCAAGTACGGTGATTACTCCGAGTGGTTTTATTTCTATTCCGAACCCATACGACAAAACGAAATCAACAGTATTCCGCGACTGGAAAGCTCATGGTCCGGTCGATATACGCAAGGCTTTGGCTGTTTCTTCGGACGTATATTTCTATGTCGTCGGAGGAGGTTATAAGGATATGAAAGGACTGGGAATTGCACGTATTGATTCGTACTTGTCCTTATTTGGGTTTGGTAAAGAAATGTCCGAATCATTTGTTACAGGAAAAGCAGGTGTTATACCTACACCAGAGTGGAAAAAGGAAACCTTTGATGAGGATTGGTATGTAGGGGATACCTATAATACGTCGATTGGACAGTATGGTTTTTTGGTGACCCCTGTACAGATTGCGCGGGCTGTTGCTGCGGTGGCAAACGGAGGAAAATTATTGGTCCCTTCAATTCTCAAAACAAACACATCTCATGTTGAAAGTACGGTGGATATTCCCGCTCCGTATTTTCAGGTTGTACGTGAGGGTATGCGCATGGGTACAACCGAAGGTACCGGAGTAGCGCTCAACGTTCCGTATGTCAAAATTGCCACCAAATCAGGAACAGCAGAGCTGGGTGTTGCGAAGGACCATGTGAACTCCTGGATTACCGGATTCTGGCCATATGAGAATCCTCGCTATGCATTCGCCGTCCTTTTGGAAAAAGGCTCGGTACACAATCTGATCGGTGCTGCGGCCGTTATGCGACAGCAACTAGATTGGATGCACACGCATACACCTGACTATTTTAAGGAATAATGTTTCCACCTTTCTTTTTGGGCTCTTTGTGTGATACACTGAAATCCTTAACGGTTATCAATATTTCTTAGTAATCTAAGCGCCTTTTATTATGTCCAACGAAGTTCAGTATCTTACCACCGAAAAGCACACCGAATTGACCAAAGAATTACACATGCTCAAGACCGAACGCCGCAAAGAAGTAGCGGAACATTTGGAGTATGCGAAAAAATTAGGGGATCTTTCTGAGAATGCTGAGTATCACCAGGCTCGTGAAGAACAAGCCGAAGTCGAAGATCGTATCAGTCGTCTCGAAAATTTACTCAAGCACGCCACGATCACTCGTGCGCACGGCAAAGATGTCGTTACGATAGGTTCAACTGTAAGTTTGGAAAAGAAAGATGATAACAAACCAATGGTGTTCACTATTGTTGGTTCAGAAGAGTCAGATATGGCACAAGGCAAGATTTCCAACCTCTCACCGCTCGGTTCAGCATTGCTTGGACACAAGAAAGATGACCGTATTACAGTCATGACTCCAAAAGGAAAGGTTGAATACCTGATTGCTGCAATAAAGTAACAGGTCATACACTCATGTTGTGGGCCGATGAATTAATTCAAAAAATAAAAGAGACATATGCGTCCAAGATAGACGCAGGACAACCTCTTGTTATTCGTGATGAAAAAACCGCTTCTGGACGAGTCCACGTTGGATCGCTTCGGGGAGTGGTTATTCATGGCATCATCTCCGAAGCACTTCGTGAACAGAATATAAAGCACACATACCTTTTTGAAATCAACGATTTTGATCCGATGGACGGCATTCCTCCTTCTTTGGATCAAGAACTCTACAAGACCTATTTGGGTAAACCATTGTGTACTGTTCCATCACCCGATGGAAAGGCGAAAAATTTTGCCGAATATTACGGTGAAGAATTTATCGAGGTTATTCGTGAATTGGGATACGAAGTTCAGTTCTATCGTTCCAGTGATGTCTACAAGTCGGGCAAATATAACGAGACTATTACGCTGGCTTTGAATAATGCTGCTAAGATTCGTGAAATATACGAGCGTGTCTCTGGTTCGGTGCGTGGAGAGGATTGGAATCCGGTCCAGGTGGTTTGTGAAAATTGTGGCAAAGTTAGCACGACCAAAATTACCGGTTTTGACGGAACGGAAGTTTCGTATACGTGCGGTAACATCGAATGGACGAATGGTTGCGCTCATACGGGAAAAATTTCTCCATTCAATGGCAATGCAAAACTTCCTTGGAAAGTAGAGTGGGCTGCAAAATTCAAGGTTATGGGAGTGGATATCGAAGGTGGAGGTAAGGACCATTCAACGAAAGGTGGTTCTCGCCAGGTTGCCGAAGCGATTGCACGCGAAGTTTTCAATACGGTTCCTCCTTTCAATGTTCCGTATGAATTTTTGCATATTAAGGGTAAGAAGATGTCTTCTTCAAAGGGTGCAGGTTCGTCGTCTCGTGAAATGGCCGATCTGTTGCCGCCTCATATGTTGCGATTGTTATTGTTACAGAAGCCGCCACAACGCGTGCTTGATTTTGCTCCAGATGGTGACACTGTTCCTATTCTCTACGATGCCTATGATCGTTTGGCAGATGCATTCTTTACCTCGGGGTCAGATGGTGACGGACGTTTGTTTACGTTCATTCATTTTCCTAAAACCTGATCCAAATGCCTCATATCGATATTATGAAAGAAGTAGAAAAGGAAAAGGGCAGTCCTTTGACTGACGATGATCGGGCGGAGATAGAGCTACGAAAGAAATATGCTCAGCGCTGGTTGGATCTCTATGCTCCGGAAGATTACAAGTTTGATCTGAAAGAACGTCTCCCTGAACAAGCGAAGGGTCTTTCTGTAGAACAAAAACAAGCACTGACTCGTATTGTGGAATATATCGAATCAAAAGAAGCTCTCGATGGACAAGAATTGCACACGGCGTTGCATGACATTCGTAAGGATATGAATATTGATCCGAAGGCCTTCTTCGAAGGTTTGTATCTTTCATTTTTAGGGAAGAGTAGTGGACCAAAGGCTGGTTGGTTCTTTAGTGTGTTGGATAAAAAGTTTGTGGAAAAAAGGCTTAGGGAGGTTGTTTCCTCGTAGAGCCAGGTGATTTACGTTTCGGAACATGACCGCAATGGGATTCGAGTCCCGACACATTACCCCTATGTGCTGAAGCCTTGGAAGCACATAGGGTATGTAATGTGGAGTGGGCGACCTTGCGGGCATGTGGAGAAATGTAAATCACCTGGTTCTACCAAATAATTGACTCTACCAACGTAAAGTTGCATACTCTGCTCTAGGTGTGATCGATGCTCAGTGTGAGTAATGTCACATATTGAATTTTGTTATGAATGAAGAAGAAAGTCCCTCCCGCTGGGTGCGCCTGAAGGAGATTGGGGGTGGTTTACTGGGTTTGCTCTGTCTGTGTACCGTCATTTGTTGCTTCTTGATAAGTGAGTATTTTGCCAAAAAGAGATTACGCAAACAAAAACGCTGGTTGTTGTGTGTGTGAAATGCCAAGGATTCCTCCTTGGCATTTATTTTTTACTGACATCATCATAATTTTCGTGTTATCCACAGCCATTTTAGCTATTAAAAAAGAGAGAAGTGGGGTAAAATATCCATCAAGTGGGAAGAAGTGGTAAATAGTCAAAAATCACTTCTTCTCACGAACATATGCTCATCGGAGAATACAGACACACTATCGATGACAAGAATCGCCTTTCACTTCCGGCGAAGTTTCGCCAGGAAATGGGCAAAAAGGTAGTGATTACGCCCGGACTCGACTCCTGTCTCTTCGTTTTCACAACGAATGAATGGGAAAAGATTTCCGAGCATTTGTCAGTGACTGGTTCTTCGCTCTTACAAGCAGACAATCGTAGTCTCAACCGTTACCTCTTAGGAAGAGCTGTTGAGGTAGATGTAGATGCAGTAGGACGTATGCTCCTTCCGGAACATTTGCGCGAGAAAGCCAATTTGAAAAGCAAAGTAGTATTCATTGGCGTTCGAGATCGCGTTGAAATCTGGGATGAGACTATGTGGAATGCATATGTGACCGAAGTTGAGGGAAGAGCCGATGCCTTGGCGGAAAAATTGGGACAAGCCGGCATGTTGTAGGTTATGAAATACCACATGACGGAATCCACGCCAAGTATTCATACACCCGTTCTTTTACATGAAGTTGTTGAAGGTCTCGGAACCCCCCGTGTCTATCTCGACGGTACACTCGGTGGGGCAGGGCATGCACTGGCAATGGCACAGCATGTCAAAGGGAAGCTGACGGTGATCGGTCTCGACCGTGATCCTGCAGCAATCACACGAGCACGAGCCTTGTTGGAAGGT
The DNA here is from genome assembly GCA_001189105.1 of Parcubacteria bacterium C7867-002. Taxonomy (GTDB): domain Bacteria; phylum Patescibacteriota; class Minisyncoccia; order Phycocordibacterales; family PALSA-1337; genus C7867-002. The sequence continues at coordinate 3,112 of LFCL01000009.1, read as the reverse complement.
ATAGCAGAGCGGGTCATTTTGGAACACACTGATTTTCGAAACATGGACCTGGCTCTCGATGCTCATTCCATCAAAGAAGTAGATGCAATTCTTCTAGATCTCGGTATTTCTTCCGATGAACTGGATGCTTCGGGTAAAGGATTTTCTTTTCTTAAGGATGAACCATTGTATATGACCATGGGTAATCCTGCAGATCAGGCATTTACGGCCAAGGATATCGTAAATACCTGGGAAGAAGAGACAATCGCCGATGTGATCTTCGGGTACGGAGAAGAACGCTATGCACGCCGTATTGCACGAAATATTATCAATTACCGAGCAAAGAAATTGATCGAAACTACTGCTGAGTTGTGTGAAATTATCAAAATGTCGGTTCCTGGTATGTATCGACACGGAAAGATTCATCCAGCTACGAGAACATTTCAGGCATTACGTATTGCGGTAAACGATGAGCTGGGAGCGCTCACCGAAGGATTGCGTAAAGGGTATGAACGACTGGCTTCAGGAGGTCGCATGGCGGTTATCTCATTTCATAGTTTAGAAGATCGAATTGTAAAGGATTTTAATAAGGCACGAGCGGTAGAGGGAGCACTCATTGTCACCAAAAAACCAATCACTGCTTCTCCGGAAGAACGAGCGGTTAACCCACGATCACGAAGCGCCAAACTCAGAATTCTTGTTAAACCATAATTTTAATTACCAATGAACAAAATCATCGCACGCACATACAGTCACACGAATGGATTCAGAGCGCATATTACGTACGCACTTTTTGGTATCTGCGCAGTGCTGATGATTACCTATGTCTTTAATATCTACACTGTTATTTCTCGTTCAGTCGCGCTTCAACATGTAGAAGCCAGTATTGCCGAAGTGAGTGAAACTATACAGAAACTTGATTCACAATACATCGGTCTCTCTAATCGAATTACTCCGGAACTTGTTCGTGCTCGAGGAATGAGTGAAGGAAAAGTCGCGAGCTATATCTCCCGCACTTCTTCGTTGGGTGTGGTATCTTTGAGTGGATATGAACTCTAGCCAGCGTTTGCGTGCACGTTTTGTTTTGGGAGGTATTGTTGCGGTAGCAGCTATTCTTTCCATATCTCTCTATTGGATCCAGATTGTTCGGGGGCAATCCTATGCAGACAAAGCTGACCAGCAATACGAAAGACCATCAGCTTCATTATTTGATCGTGGGTCTATTTTCTTTACGTCCAAGGACGGTACCCGTGTCTCTGCAGCAACTATTGCACGTGGCTACGTGATCCATATGGATCCGACAAAAGTAATTGATCCGGAAAGTGCGTATCAAGCTATTATTCAATATCTACCTCTGGAAAAGGAGGAATTTTTGCGTCAAGCGGCTAAACCTGGTGATCGATATGAAAAACTGGCTGACAGAGTTTCTGAGGATGTTGCGATTTCAATTCAAGAATTAGGATTGCCTGGTATTGGTGCCGCAAAACAACATTGGCGTTCATATCCTGGCGCACAATTGTCTGCACATGTGCTCGGTTTGATTGGAGAAGGTGTGGATGGATCTATTGAAGGTAGATATGGTCTTGAACGAAGTTATGAGGATGTTTTGCGCCGTATTTCGGTAGGTTCGAGTATCAATGTGTTTGCCCAGATATTTACTGGACTTCGCGACTCTGTATTTGGTGAAGGGGAACGGACTCCTGGAGAAATTATCACGACAGTTGAAACGACAGTTGCGGGATATATTGAAGGGGTGTTGGCAAAGATTCAGTCAGAATGGAATCCCGACAGTATCGGTGCTATTGTCATGGATCCTCGCACGGGTGAAATTATTGCCATGTCGGCCTTGCCATCTTTTGATGCACGGTATTTGTCTCGTATAGCGGATGTTTCGATCCTCTCCAACCCTTTGGTTGAGCATGTGTATGAAATGGGTTCGATCATGAAGCCATTGACCATGGCGATTGGTTTGGATTCGGGAGTAATAACACCGCAGTCGACATATAACGATACGGGAACAATGACATTGGATGATAAAAAAATCTCTAACTACGATGGTAAGGCTCGAGGGGTTGTGCCGATGCAGGAAGTTCTCAGTCAGTCATTGAATGTTGGTGCGGCCACGATTGCATTGAAAGTGGGAAGTGAGAAATTTACACAGTATTTTAGTGCCTTCGGTTTTGGAGAGAAAACAGGCATCGATCAGCCGAATGAAGCACTGGGTCTTTTGGATAACTTGGATTCTGCCTTGGATATTGAAATTGCTACTGCTGCATACGGTCAAGGGGTGGCAGTTTCACCAATTGCCATGACGCGTGCTCTGGCGTTGTTAGCAAATGAGGGTTATGGTGTGCGTCCTCATCTGGTAAAACGTATTGAATATGAAAATGGTAGGACAGAAATTATTCCTGTTGAAAAACAAGGTCCTATTTTAGGAAAAAAAGCGGTTGAGGATACAACAAAGATGTTGGTTGAAGTGGTTGATAAGGCATTACAGAATGGGGGTATAAAAATGGAACATTATAGTGTGGCGGCGAAGACGGGTACAGCACAAATTGCGGATCCAGGAAACCGTGGATATTACAAGGATCGCTATTTACACTCTTTCTTTGGATATTTTCCGGCGTATGATCCGCAGTTTATAGTCTTTTTGTATCAAATCCACCCGAAGGGAGCACAATATGCTTCGGAGACGTTGACGAAACCGTTTGCGGAGATCACGAAGTTTTTGATTACGTATTACAATATTGCGCCGGATAGGTAAAAAGCACCAAGAACACACGTCCTTCCGTTTAAATCCAAATGAAGTGGTTGCTGAGAGAATGTTTATTCTCTTGATTTGAACTACAGGACACATGTTCTCGGTGCCCCGACCTTTCGATGTCCCCATAACAACCCAATCCTTCTTTGCTATAATTCACCCATGTATTCTATATCCACCAAGCTTGGTTTTTCCCTTATCATCTCCATATTCACTTTCTTCCTCATCTCCATTTCCTTCTCCTACCAGCAACTAACCCACACCTACAACTCTATTGTCAGTATTACCTCCCACACACAACTAGCTCAACTCTCTGGTGCTGGTTCTGGGTTAGTGGCTCACTATACGTTTGATGAAGGTAGTGGTACCACT